>JAEVZA010000337.1 GCA_023392475.1 Actinomycetes bacterium
ACGCGGGGGAGCGGCGCACGCTCGTCGGTCTGGTCGTCGACGTGTCCACGAGCCGCGGCGCTGCCGCCGCCGGTGGGACCGCCGTCGCGGCGTCGGGGGTGCTGGCCGCGGGGACGACCGCGGCGATGCAGCTGCCGCACGTCCTGTGGCTGTCGGTGCCGGTCGCCGCCGCGGGTGGGATCGGCGTCGCCGCGGCTCGGCGCGCCTACGTCTCGGACATCGGCGACGAGCTCGAGTCGGTGCTCGACTCGATCGCATCGGGGTCGCCGCCCGCCTCGGTGCTCGACGACGTCGCCGCCAGGCTGCTCCGCTCCCAGCGCGCCTGATCCGCGTCGAGGTGCTGGAGCACCGCGAACGCGAGCGCCCCGACGGTCAACCCGACGAACAGGCCGATCACGCCGTAGAGGCTGATGCCGAGCATCGCCGCGACGATCGTCGGGAACGTGCCGAGCCGGAACGAGACCCGGTCGATGCGGGGCTGCACGACGAGCGAGTCGAGGACCTGGGCCGCGACCCCGCCGAGCAGCACGGCGAGCGCCTCGCCGGTGCCGTTGAGCACGGCGAGCAGCGCGAGCGGGAGGATGCCGATCGCCACGCCCACGTACGGGACGAACGCGGCGAGCGCGGCCATCGCGGCGAGCAGCGCAGGGAGGTGGATGTCGAGCGCGAGCGCGACGAGGTACACGCCGACGCCCATGGCGACCGCCCGCACGGAGGTCCAGGCGAGGTAGCGCAGCACGGTGCCGTAGGCGTCCCGGACCGCGGGCCCGAGCCGCCCGCCGGCGCGCCCGGGCACGACGCCGAGCGCGCTGTCGACCATCCCGGGGCCGGCGAACACGAGCATGACCGACAGCACCCACACGACGAAGGTGGCCGAGGCGCCGCCGCCGACGGCGCTGGCGAGGCCGGGGAGGTCACCCCCGAGCTCGAAGCGCGCGGCCATCTGGTCGCCGAGCTTCGCGAGCTGGTCGCCGACGTGCAGGTCCTCGAGCAGCCCGCCGAGCGGGCGCTCGGCCTCCAGGCGGTGCGCGGCGGCGGGCACGGAGTCGCGGAACCGGCCGGCCTCGTGCTGGAGCTCGGTGAACCCGGCGGCGCCGATCGCGCCGACGACGACGGCGACCGCACCCGTGAGCAGGAGGACGGCGACCCACGCCGGCACGTACCGACCCAGCCGCTGCACGACCGGCCACGCCAGCGCGGCGATGACGGCGGCCTCGAGGAACCACATGAGCGGGTGCGCGGCGCGCACCGCGATGCCGACGACGAGCACGAACGCGCCCGCGACGACGACGGCGCGGACGATCGAGCCCGGCGTGATGCGGAGGGTGGGGGTGGTCCTCGGCGCGACGATGCCCGGATCCTAAGCTCGGCCGATGGTTCCGGAGCGGGACACCCCGGAGCCCGTCGAGGTGCTGTCGGTCGACCTCGACTGGCGCAGCGTCGTCGTGGCGCTCGTGGCGCTCCTCCTCCTCGGTGCGGCAGCGGCCGCCCTCGCCGCGGCGTCGGTCGCGGTCACGCTCGTGGTCATCGCGGTGTTCGTCGCGCTGGCGCTCGACCCGGTGGTCGGCGCGGTGGAGCGGCGCGGCGTCGCGCGCGGCTGGGCCGTCACGATCGTCGTCGGCGTGGCCGTGGCGGTGTTCGCGGCGTTCGTGGCGCTGGCCGGCCCGCAGCTCGTCGAGCAGTCGCGCTCGCTCGAGCGCGACCTCCCGCACACGGTCGACTCGCTGCGCGACGTCCCGGTGCTCGGGCCGCACCTCGTGCAGTGGGACGTGCCCGCGAAGGTGACCGACTTCCTGTCGTCGCTGCCGGAGAAGGTGAGCCGGGAGGACGCGGACCTCGGATCGGTCGCGGCCGGCGTCGGGTTCGGCATGGGGGCGGCGCTGCTCGGCTTCCTCGTCACCGTCGGCGCGCTGTTCGAGGGCCCGCGGCTCCTCGACACCGTCCGCCTCGCCGTCCCGTCACGTCGCCGTGACGGCGTCGTCGACGTCGGCCGGATCGTGTACTCCGTCGTGGCCCGCTACTTCGCCGGGTCCCTGCTGATCGCCCTGCTCAACGGCATCTGGGTGTCGGTGTGGGCGCTCGTCGCGGGCGTCCCGCTCAGCCCGGTGCTGGGCGTCTGGGCGGCGCTGACCTCGCTCATCCCGCAGATCGGCGGCCTGCTCGGGTTCGCGGTCGTGCTGCTCGTCAGCATCGCCGCGGGGCTCGTGCCGGCGCTGATCATGTCGGTGGCGTTCCTGTTCTTCATGCTGCTGACGAACCACGTGCTGCAGCCCACGATCATCGGTCGTGCGGTGCGGCTGTCGGCACCGGTGACGATGCTGGCGGCCATCGGCGGGTTCACCGTCGCCGGGATCGTCGGCGCGCTGTTCGCCGTGCCCACGATCGGCGCGCTGAAGGCGGTCGTGGTCCACGTGCGCGACGGCGGGAGCACGGAGCTCAGCGGCACGGCTACGACGGAGGACGTGCCGTCGCACGGCCTGCACCGGCTCGTCGCGCGCCTGCGGCACCGCTTCGGCCACCACGCCGCGGCCTGACCCCCGCTTCAGACTCCTCGTTCTGTTCGTCGAGGGTCCGGAGATCCCTGACCCTCGACGAACAGAACGGGTCGGGTCGGGTCAGGTGGCGGTGACGACGACGCGCACGCGGACGCGCCCGCCCTCGGGCACGAGCTCGACGGCGCGGGCGACCGTGCCGTGCCGGTCGGCGGCGCCGGAGATCGTGCCCTCCGGGTTGAGCTTCCAGAGCGGCGTCGAGTGGTCGACGACGCGGCGCCCCGCGACCGGGGCCGGGAGGCCGGAGGCGCTCACGAAGGCGTCCACCGCGTCGGCCGGGATCGTGAACGTGATGTCCAGCTGCGTGCCGTCGGCGAGGCGAGCCGTCAGGAAGTCGGACGAGCCGGCCGGCAGCACCAGCCCGGTCAGGTCGCTGAGCGCGGCCTCGGAGGTGTCCCGCAGGGGCAGGGTGACGGGCGTGGGTCCGTCGCCGGTCCGCACGGTCGTGGAGGTGGTGGACGACGGGGCCGCGGCGTCGTCGTCACCGCCGGCGACGACGAGCACGATCCCGAGGACGACCAGCGCCAGGGCGACGACCCCGGCGACCCAGGGCGCGGCGCGGCGCGAGGTCACGCCCGCCGTCCCGCCGTCAGGAGGTGGGCGGTGTGGTCTTCCACTCCTCGAGGACCGTCATGTAGGCCTGCGCCTGGTCGGGCAGGTACTTCTTCATCGTGTCCTCGAAGCCCTTCTCCCACTTGGCGTAGTCGAAGGTCTCGTTGTTGAGCGTGGTGCGCTCGTGCAGCACCGTGGCCATCAGCACGTCGGGCGTGAGGGCCGCGGACCACGACGGCATGCCGCCGGCGACCGGGCGGCCGCCGGGGAGCGTCTTGTTGCCGGCCTGCAGCCAGCCGGCGGAGCCGAGGGCCACCCAGGCGACCTGCTCGGCCGGGTCCTGGAACTCCTTGGTGACCGCGGTGTCGCCGATGAGGGCCGGGATGTTGCCCGTGCCGCCGCCGCTCGCGCCGTGGCACGCCGCGCAGTTGGTGGCGAACGTGGTGGCGCCGATCGTGATCGGGCTGTTCGCGTTCGTGGGCTTGTCCAGCGTGAGCGCGTAGACGACGGCCCACAGCGGCAGGAGGAAGAGCACGGGCACGGCCCAGAACGGGATCTTCTTGCGCGTCTGCGCGGCCTGCACCCAGGGCTTCACCGGCTCGGGAGGGGCCGGTG
>JAEVZA010000371.1 GCA_023392475.1 Actinomycetes bacterium
GGCGAGGGCGCCGCGTCGTCGACGAGCGAGCGGGCGGGCACCTGCGACAGGCGGCCGCCGCCGTCGCCCGGCTCGACGCGCACGACCGGGTGGCCGCCCTGGAAGATCCAGGCGTCCATGATGCGGCGCACGGGCTCCCCGGTCGACGCCTCCAGCGCGTCCCAGAGATCGGTCGTCTCGGTGTTCCCGAGGGCGTGCCGCCGCAGGTAGTCGCCGATGCCGGCCCGGAAGCGCTCGGCACCGAGGTACTGCTCGAGCATCCGCACCACCGCGGCGCCCTTCTCGTAGGTCAGGACGTCGAACATCGCCTCGGCGTCCGCGGGGCTGTGCACCGGGAACTCGATCGGCCGGGTGGTGGACAGCGCGTCCGTGTCGAACGCCTGCGCCCGGGCGAGGCCGAACGACGTCCACGTGTCCCACTCGGGCCGGAAGGCGTCGCTCGCCGTGACCTCCATGAAGGTGGCGAACGCCTCGTTCAACCAGATGCCGTTCCACCAGCCCATCGTGACGAGGTCGCCGAACCACATGTGGGCGAGCTCGTGGTTGATGACGTCGGCCACCCGCTGCAGCTCCTGCTGCGTGGCGTGCTCCGGGTCGACCAGCAGCAGGACCTCGCGGAACGTGATGCACCCGAGGTTCTCCATCGCGCCGAACGCGAAGTCGGGCACGGCCACGAGGTCCACCTTGTCCCCGGGGTAGGGCAGGCCGTAGTAGCCCTCGAGGAAGCGGATCCCCGCGTCGGCGACGTCGAGCGCGAAGTCCGTGAGGTGCGCGTTCCCGGGCGGGTGGACGATGCGCAGCGGGATCGACCGCTCCATGCCCGCCACGGACCTCGGCGCCGTGGCCTCGAGCGGCCCGACGACGACGGCGATCAGGTAGGTCGACATCGCGATCGTGTCGTCGAACCGGATCCGAGCGCGACCGCCGCCGAGGTCCGTGCGCTCCACCTCCGCGGCGTTGGAGACGGCGAGCAGGTCGTCGGCGACGTCGAGCGTGATGGCCACGACGGCCTTCATGTCGGGCTCGTCGAAGCACGGGAAGGCGCGGCGGGCGTGGGTGGACTCGAACTGCGTGACCGCGACCGCACGCTCGTCGCCGTCGACCGAGAACGTGGAGCGGTACAGCCCGACGAGCCCGTCGTCGAGCCGGCCGTCGAACTCCAGCCGGATCCGTGCGTCGCCCGCCGGCAGCCGGTCGCCGAGCTCCAGGTGGACGCGCTCGGTCGCCTCGTCGACCACGATCGCCGTCACGTCGACCGGCCCGTCTGCACCGGTGACCTCGGCCGAGGTCACGACCGGGCCCAGCAGGTTCATCGAGATCCGTGCGACCGGCTCGACCGCCTCCGCCGTGATCGTGACCTCGCCGCCGGCGGCGCCCGAACCGAGGTCGAGGTCGAGTCGGAGGTCGTAGCGCCGGGGGAGCACGGTCCTCGGCAGTCGGTACGGGTCGTCGGCGTCGGGCACGCGCGCTCCAGTCGGTGGCGGTGGGGTGCGGAGGGTCCGGACCAAGGGTACCGACGGTCCCACCACGCGTTCTGACGATGATCCGCGCTGCTGGAGGGCGCGGATCGTCATGGGAACGCGCGGGTGGCAGCGGGGTGGCGGCGGGGTGGCCGGGTGGCGGTGCGGGTACCGTCTCCGGTGTGCACGAGTGCTTCGACGTCACCATCGACGACCACGTCGCCCACCTCCAGCTGAAGCGGCCGGACGACCTGAACACGATGATCCCGAGCTTCTGGTCGGAGCTCCCCGAGATCGTGCGGGACATCGACGCCCGCGCCGCGGCACGGGTCATCGTCATCTCGTCGACCGGTCGCCACTTCTCGGCCGGCATGGACCTCTCGGTGTTCACCGGTTCGTCCGCGCTGTCGCAGGGGGGCGGCGTCCAGGAGGAGGGCCGCCGCCGCGGCCACCTCTGGATGATGGTCCAGCACCTCCAGGACTCATTCACGGCGCTGGAGGCCGCGCGGGTGCCGGTGCTCGCCGCCGTGCAGGGCGGGTGCATCGGCGGCGCGGTCGACATGGTCTGCGCCGCGGACATGCGCTACTGCTCCGCCGACGCGTTCTTCTGCGTGCAGGAGATCAACATCGGGATGACGGCCGACGTCGGCACGCTCCAGCGGCTCCCGAAGATCATCCCCGACGGCGTCGCCCGGGAGCTCGCCTACACGGGTGACCGCATGCCGGCGCAGCGCGCCTACGAGTGCGGCCTGGTCAACCAGGTGTTCGACGACCACGAGTCGCTGGTGGCCGGCACCCTCGACATCGCCGGGCGGATCGCCGCGCACTCGCCGCTCGCCATCTGGGGGACCAAGGAGATGGTCAACTACACGCGGGACCACACGGTCGCGGACAGCCTCCGGTACATGGCCGGGTGGCAGGCCGGCATGTTCCAGCCGGGCGACATGGTGGAGGAGTTCGGCGCGAAGTCGGACAAGCGCAGCCCGGAGTTCGAGGGGCTGCCCACTCGCCCCGGCGACCTCTGACGGAGCCGGCGCAGGCGTGCAGTGGTGCGATGAGTGCGGGCTCGAGCACGAGGACTGGGCGACCGCCTGCGCGCACTGCGGCGGTGAGCTCCGACCGGAGCCGCCCGAGCCGGAGCCGGAGCCCGACCACGGGACCGTCGACCTGGACGTGTCCGGCCTCTCGGGCGCGCAGCTCAACCACCTCGACCTGCTGCTGACCGCCGCCGGCATCCCGTGGTTCACGGGTCGGGGCACCCGCACCGTGCCGTCGTCGCGCGCCGACGAGGTGCTCGAGCTCGCCGAGCTCGCGTCCGAACCGGACGGCTCGGTGGTCCCGGTCGAGGCGCCGGATCCCGCCGACCGGAGCCCCCGTGAGCGCCTCGCGGACGCCACCGCTCAGCTCCGGGGCGATCTCCCGGGGCCACCGACCGTGGGTGTGGAGTCGGACGGGTCGACGGTCCGCCTCGAGGTCGCGGGCACGTGGATGCGGGTGTGGGCCGACGTCGTCAACTACTACCTGCTCGGCTGCTCGATCTCGATCGTCGTGGCGCCGCTGCGGGCGATCTGGGGTCCGATCGGCGGCAGTGCGCAGGTCCTGCTCTACATCGGGCTCGGCATCGGCCTGATCGCCAAGTGGGGCGTCGACCTCGGGAAGCTCCTGTGCCGCGTGCAGGTCGTCGACCACGACGGCTTGCCGCCCGGGCTCGCCCGCTCGCTCCGGCGCGGGTTGGTGGTGTGGGGCCCGGCCCTCCTGTTCGCGCTGGTGGAGTGGTTCGTCATCTCGATCGGCCAGGTTCCCGACGACGGCTCGTCGGCACCCATCTCGCTGTGGATCGGAGCGATCCTGGTCGGGCTGGTGTGGCCGGTCGCGCTGATCGGATCCATCGCCACCGACCCCCTCCGTCGTGGCTGGCACGACCGCCTGGCAGGGACCTGGGTGATCCGGACCTCCGAGGTCGCCCGCCTGGACGTGCTGCGCATGGCAGGGCGCCGGGAGGTCGTGGAGCCGTCGCCGTGATCGGGCGCTGGACAGCCCGGAGACCCAGGACCTGCGGGTCACCGTCGAGCTGGCCCGGCTGCTCGCGGCCCGCGTCGGGAGGTGACGCCCCCCGGGTTCAGAGCTGGGTGCGGCCGCGCTCGGTGACGGCCCGGCGGCGCGCCTCGAGGTCGGCGCCCGCGCCCGACGCCGACCGGTTCGCCAGCCAGGCCCGGCTGTGGCGCTGCTCGATCGCGAACGCCTCGGCCCCGTCGACGAGGGAGCCCGCCTGGTAGGTGGCGAGGATCTGGCGGACGCCGCTGCGGTCGTTGCCCGCGATGTCCGCGGCGAGCCGGCGTGCGGCGGGCAGCAGCTCCTCGTGGGGCACGACGTGGTTGACCAGGCCCCAGTCGTAGGCGGTCGCCGCGTCGAGGAAGTTGCCGGTCGCCGAGAGCTCGCGGGCGCGGCGGATGCCCACCGCCTGGGGCAGCAGGACGGTGAGGCCCCACCCCGGCATGATGCCGACGCGTGCGTGGGTGTCCGCGAAGCGGCCGTGCTCGGAGGCGATCAGGAAGTCGCACGCCAGCGCGAGCTCGAACCCACCCGTGATGGCCACGCCGTTGATCGCACCGATCACCGGCTTGGACATGGCGGGGAACGGGCGGCCGAGCCCGACCTCGTCGTCGCCCCCGCCGGACAGCGAGCCGGGCTGCCGGGCGAGCTCCTTCAGGTCGAGTCCGGCGCAGAACGCGGGATCCGCGCCGGTGAGGACGATCGCGGCGACGGCGTCGTCGCCGTCGAGGGCGCGCATGGCGTCGTGGAGCGTCCGGCGCAGCGCCGCGTCGAGTGCGTTGCGGGCCTGCGGCCGGTCGAGCGTGACGACGGCGTACCCGTCGTCGAGCTCCACGCGGAGCACCTCGTCGTCCCGGTCGGTCGCGCCCACGGCGTCACCTGCCCTCGTCGTCGTCCTTCTCGAGCGGGGGCAGGAACTCGAAGTTGAGGTCGCCGAGCCGCACCAGCGTCGAGGAGATCCAGCCGCCCATGGCGCTGAAGTGGTCGTCGAGCGTGGAGCCGTCGGCGAGGGTGCCCTCGTCGAGCTCGTAGCTCCCCTCGTAGCTGATCTCGATCGCATGCTCGGTCTCGGTCAGGTCCTCGTTCGAGACCGCCTCGACCGTCGGGCCGGACCGGTGCAGGCGCTCGCCGCCGATCGCCGGGCTCTCCGGGGGCAGCGCGTCGAGCACCCGGCGGGGATCGGGCGGGGCGCTGAGGCGTTGGATGCGCAGCACCACCTCGATGTCGATCCGGGGCAGCTCCGGGAGCTCCTCCTCGATGTACCAGGAGCGGTACGCCGCCTGGGACCAGGTGGGCCACTCGAGGGTGAGGTCGGCCCGCACCCGGGGCGGCAGCCCCTCGCCGGGGAGCCCGTAGCTGGTCTCCCAGGTGAGGTCGCCGAGCAGGACGTCCGACTGGAACCGCTCCTCGAAGGCCTGTCGCTCGAGGAGCGCCTTCTCGAGGGCGTCCCGGAGCGCACCGATCGCATCGGTGAAGACGTGGTCCAGCATCCGCGGCCGAATCTACCGGGTGGCCACGGGGGCGGCGCCCGCCGGAGCGGGGTGGCCCGTCACGGGGTCAGACGCTGGCGAGGCCGTCGGCGTCGACGTCGTACAGCACGCCCGCACCGGCGGTGACGGCCCCGATCAGGCCGGCCACCTTGGGCAGGTGGTGCTCGGCGAAGAACCGGGCCGTCGTGACCTTGGCCGAGAGGTAGGTCGTGTCGGAGCTGCCGGCGTCGAGCTCGTCCTTCGCCGCGAGCGCGAGCCGGGCCGAGAGCCAGCCGCCGGTCACGAGGCCGAACATCTCGAGGTAGGGCGTGGCGCCGGCGAGGGCCTCCCGCGGGTCGGTCAGGCCGTTGGCGATGACCCAGTCGGTCGCCTCCGAGAGCGCGTCGACCGCGGCCGCGAGGTTCGTGCGGATGGCCGCGAAGTCGTCGCCTGCGGCCGCGAGGTCGCCGTCGAGGTCGCGGATGCGCTGGAGGTGCTCCGCCACGACGCCGCCCATGCGGAGGCCGAGCTTGCGGCCGACGAGGTCCATGGCCTGGATCCCGTTCGTGCCCTCGTAGATCGGCGCGATGCGCATGTCCCGGAAGTGCTGGGCGACGCCCGTCTCCTCCACGTAGCCCATGCCACCGAAGACCTGGACGGCGGTGGAGGTGACCTCCATGCCGACGTCGGTGCACCAGGCCTTCGTCACGGGCGTGAGCAGCTCGGCGATCTCGTTCCAGTGCTCGGCCTCGTCGCCCTCCAGGGCGCGCGAGAGGTCGATCGCCGCGGCGTTGTAGACGACGAGCGCCCGCATCGCCTCGACGTGGCTCCGCATGAACAGCAGCATCCGGCGCACGTCGGGGTGTCGGATGATCAGCGCGGCCTCCTTGGACCCGCCGCCGATCTCCTTGCCCTGGCGACGCTCCTGGGCGTAGGCGAGGGCCTTCTGGTAGGCGGCGTCGCCGAGGGCCACGCCCTGGATGCCGACCGCGATGCGGGCCGAGTTCATCATCGTGAACATCGCCCGCATGCCCTGGTGCTCCTCGCCGACGAGGTAGCCGATCGCCCCGCCGTCGTCGCCGTAGCTCATGACGCAGGTGGGCGACGCGTGGATGCCCATCTTGTGCTCGATCGACACGCACCGGACGTCGTTGCGCTCGCCGGGGGTGCCGTCCTCCCGCACGAGGAACTTGGGCACGAGGAAGAGCGAGATGCCCTTGGTGCCGGCCGGCGCCTCGGGCAGGCGGGCGAGGACGAGGTGGATGATGTTCTCCGCCATGTCGTGCTCGCCGAACGAGATGAAGATCTTCGTGCCGGTGATCTCGTACGTGCCGTCGCCCTGCGGGACGGCCTTGGTGGTGCACAGCCCGACGTCGGAGCCGGCCTGCGGCTCGGTCAGGTTCATCGTGCCGGTCCACTCGCCGGTCACGAGGCGCCGCAGGTACACCTCCTTCTGCTCCTCGGTGCCCCAGACCTGCAGGCACTCGATGGCGCCGGCCGTGAGGCCGGGGGCCATCGTGAGCGCCCCGTTGGCCGCCGTCTCGAACTCCTGCGCGATCGCGGCCACGGCCTCGGGGAACCCGGCGCCGCCGTACTCGACCTCGGCGTTCAGTCCCTGCCAACCGGCCTCGACGAACTTCGCGTATGCCTCCTTGAACTCCGCCGGGACCTCGACGCCCTCGGGCGTCCAGGTCAGGCCGGTGCGGTCGCCGATGACGTTCGACGGGGCGAACACCTCCTGCATGAACCGGCCCTGCTCCTCGACCACCGCCGCCACGGACTCGGGATCGGCGTGGCCGTAGCGGTCGGTCTTCGACAGGTCCTCGATCATGCCGATGTGGCGGAGGGTGAAGAGGGCGTCCTTGACGGGGGCTCGGTAGTCGGCCATCCGGACATGTTACCGACGGGTAACCGGATCCCACCAGCGCCCCCGCTCCCGCTCGCCCGCCCACCCCCACGACTCGACGAAACCGGACCAGGGCGGTGTCGGCGGTCCGCGCCGGGGGGCTGGTCAGCGGGGGTGGGGGCTCATGACGGCGACCGGCAGGGAGATGCCGATCTCCTTCCCCCGCAGCCCGGCGATGCGCCGTCCGTCCTGGACGGCGTCCTTCGGCGTGCCCAGCAGGTCCCCGAGCTCGGCGGCGGTCGCATCGAGGTCGGGGGCGACCAGGGCGAGCCCGAAGATCGAGGTCGGCTCGTCGGTGGTCGGCTCGCCCTCGTCGGGGCCGACCAGCTCCAGGATGACGTCGCCCGCCCAGAAGAACGTCTGGCGCATCGGCGCGCCGTAGGACGTGGTGCTCCGGCCGCCCCGCACCTCGAGGCCGGCGGCCTCGAACGCCGCGATCGTGCGGTCGCAGTCACCCGTCCGCACGACGACGTGGTCGATCGTGGCGATGCCGTTCGGGTGCGCCGGCGTGGTGCCGGCCGACGCGGTGCCGCCGTGGCCGTCGGCGGTGGCGAGGCCGTCGAGGTCGTGGTCGACGCCGTCGAGCGCCCAGCCCACGAACCCGCCGCCGGTGTCGAGGCACAGCACCTCGGTGGCACCGAGGCGGAGCCGGCCGTCGTCGTCGACGTCGAAGCCGGCCGAGCGCCACGCCGCCGGGGCGTCGCCGAGGAGGACGTGGGTGAGCTGGTGGGGGCGGTCGGTCATGGCCGCGCACCCTAGGGCGCCCGGGGCGGCGGGCCCTCGGGCGACGGGTCAGCCGTCGCCGCGGGCCGCGCGGTACGCGGCGATCGCCCGGTCCCGCGCGCCGGCGTGCTCCACGATCGGGTGCGGGTAGTCGTCGCCCAGGGTGACGCCAGCGGCGGCCAGCTCGAGCGGCGGGACCTCCCAGGGGGCGTGGCGGTCGTCGGGGTCCAGCCCGGCCAGCTCCGGCACCCACCGGGCGACGTACTCGCCGTGGGGGTCGAAGCGCCGGGACTGCGTCACCGGGTTGAGGACGCGGAAGTACGGCGCGGCGTCGGGCCCGGTGCCGGCGACCCACTGCCAGTTGCCGGCGTTCTGGCTCACGTCGCCGTCGAGCAGCGCGTGCCGGAAGTGCGCCTCACCCACCCGCCAGTCCACCAGCAGGTCCTTCACGAGGAAGCTGGCGGTCACCATCCGGACGCGGTTGTGCATCCAGCCGGTCGCCGCCAGCTGGCGCATCCCGGCGTCGACGAGCGGGTAGCCGGTCCGCCCGGTGCGCCATGCCTCGGCGCCCTCCGGGTCGTCGCGCCACGCCACCGCGTCGAGCTCGGGGCGCATGGCCGCGCGGGCCAGCGACGGCCGCTCGTGGAACAGGTGGGCGAACCAGTCCCGCCACGCGAGCTGGCGCACGAAGGCGGCGCGGCCCTCGGAGCCGTCGCCGACCGCCTCGACGACGTGGCGGGGCGAGATCGTGCCGAGGTGGAGGTCCGCGGACAGCTGCGACGTGCCGTGCTCGACGGCGGGCAGGTCGTGGGTGTCCGGGTAGGCGTCGACGTGGTCGAGCCACGCCGAGAGCCGGGCCGCCGCACCGGTCTCGCCCGCGGGATCGGCCGGGTCGGCCCCCGGCTCCGGGATCGGTTCGGGCCGGAGCGCCTGCTGGCCGCTCGACCACGGGTCGACCACCGCCGCGTCGCCGCCGTCGGGCCACGGCGCCCACGGCGTCGCGGACCAGGCGCGGTGGAAGGGCGTGAACACCTGGTGGGTGCGGCCGGTCGAGGGCGAGGTCACGGCGCCGGGCGCGTGGACCAGGCCACCCCAGCGGACGTCGACGGCGACCTCGGGCTGCAGCGCGCCGCGGACGGCGGCGTCACGGCGCTGCGCGTAGGCGGAGACGTCGCCGTCGACGTGCACGCTCGTCGCGCCCGCGGCACGGGCGACGGCCGCGACGGTCCGCACCGGGTCACCGTGGCGCACGAGCAGGGCGCCGCCGAGGTCGCGCAGCTGCGCATCGAGGGCGTGCAGCGAGGCGAGGAGGAGGTCGCGGCGGCGGTCATCGGCGGTGGCCAGGACCGTCCGATCGAGCACGAAGAGGGCGACCACCCGGTCGGCGGCCTCGGTCGCGGCGGCCCACGCGGGCTGGTCGCTCAGGCGGAGGTCGCGGCGGAACCAGACGACCGCGGTGCTCGGTGATGCCATGCGGCGTCGACACCTACCCCGTCGGGGCCGGTCGACGCACCCCGGAGGGGAGCAGGATCAGGAGTTGCGGCCCATGTTGGGCTTGCGCCCGTGGTTGGCCTTCTTGCGACGCGCGTTCTTCTGCTTCTTCTGGGTGCGCTTCGACATAGGGGGGCGATGCTACCGGAGGCCGCCCGAGGATCTCCAACCGCCCGGTCCCACCCGCCGCGGTGCGGTGCTGCGAGACCCCTGGAGCCCGCGCGCTCGCACCACGGAACGGTGCGCGTACGGGCCGGGAGCGGCGTCAGCCGGTGGGGTGGGCGCCGGCCCACTCGAGCAGCTCGTCCGCGGGGTACGTGTTGACGATCCGGGAGGGATCGATCTCCATGCGGGTGGCGAGGTCGCAGCCCCACGTCTGCCACTCGAGCTGCCCGGGGGCGTGCGCGTCCGTGTCGATCGAGACCCGGCAGCCCCACTCGAGGGCGAGCGCGAGCAGCTCCTCGGGCGGGTCGCGACGCTCCGGTCGGCAGTTGATCTCGACCGCCGTGTCGAAGCGTGCGCACGCCGCGAACACGATCTCCGCGTCGAACCGCGACGGCGGGCGGCCCCGTCCGGTGATCTTCCGGCCGGTGCAGTGCCCGAGCACGTCGACGTTCGGGTCCGCCACGGCCATCACCATGCGACGGGTCATCTCCCGCTCGTCCATGCGCAGCTTCGAGTGCACGGACGCCACCACGAGGTCGAGGCGGGCGAGGAACGCGGCCGACAGGTCCAGGTGGCCGTCCTCCAGGATGTCCACCTCCATCCCGGTCAGGATCCGGAACGGCGCCAGCTCCTCGTTGAGCGCCTCGATCTCCTCCAGCTGCTCGGTGAGGCGGGCCTCGTCGAGGCCGTGCGCCACCGTGAGCCGCGCCGAGTGGTCGGTGACGGCGAGGTACTCGTGGCCGAGCGACCGCGCGGTCTCCGCCATCGTGCGGACGCTCTCGCCGCCGTCGGACCAGAAGGTGTGGCTGTGCAGGTCGCCCTTGATGCGGGTGCGGAGCTCGCCGCCGACGCCGGGGTCGAGCACCGTCTCGGCCTCCAGCCGGTCCAGGTAGGTGGGCTCGGCCTCCCGCACCGCGGCCTCGATCACGGAGCCGGTGGACGGGCCGATGCCCTCGAGGTCGCCCAGGGTGCCGGTGGCGACGCGGCGCTCGAGCTCGTCGGGCCCGAGCTCGGCGACGACCGAGCGGGCGTGCGTGAAGGCGCGGGCCTTGCCAGCCGGCGCGAAGCCGCGGTCGAGGTAGTAGACGGCCCGGGCGAGGGCGGCGTCGGCCCGCGCCGGTGCGTCGAGCAGGTCGTCGGTCACGGGGCCGAGGCTACGCGGCGCGGCCGGGCCCGGCGTCGGCGCCGACCCGGTTCCCACCGATCCGTCCGCCCGGAGCGGGCGCGGACCGCCGCGTCCGACGAACAGGGCGCGGGGTGGGCCGTCGTGGAACCGGGCGAGGGCCCGGCCACTACCCTCGGGACGTCCGCCGGCCGTCGGCGCGACGACGTGCACGGGCCATCGCCCGGGAGGATCGTGGAACGCTTCGGCTTCGTGGGGTTGCCCAACGCGGGCAAGTCCTCGCTCTACAACGCACTCGCCGGGGGCGGCGCGCTCGCCGCGCCGTACGCCTTCGCCACGGTCGACCCGAACGTGGGCGTGGCCAAGGTCCCCGACGACCGGCTCGACCGGCTCGCCGCGATGAGCGCGTCGAAGAACGTGGTGCCGGCGGCGGTGCAGTTCGTCGACATCGCCGGGCTCGTGGAGGGTGCCGCGCAGGGCGAGGGCCTCGGCAACCGGTTCCTGTCCCACATCCGCGAGGTCGACGCCATCGTCTTCGTGCTGCGGGCGTTCACCGACCCCGACGTGCCGGGCTCGACCGATCCGGTCGACCAGCTGGCGACGCTCGAGGTCGAGCTGGTCTACGCGGACCTCGAGTCGCTGGAGAAGCAGATCGACAAGCGGCGCAAGGCCGCACGGGCGGACAAGTCGCTGGCCGACGAGGTCGCGGCGATGGAGGCGGCCGTCGAGCTGCTCCAGGCCGGCACGCCGCTGTACCGCGGCGCGATCTCCGAGGAGCACCGGTCGCTGCTGCGACCGTTCTTCCTCCTGACCGCGAAGCCGGCGCTCGCGCTGGTCAACCTCGACGAGGCCCAGCAGGAGGACCCGGAACCGGTGCTGGCGCCGGTCCGCGCCGCGTTCGCCGACGCCGGCGACCCGGAGGAGCTGGTGCTCGGGCTGAGCATCCAGCTGGAGGCCGAGGCGGCGATGCTCGACGCCGAGGAGCGCGCCGAGATGCTCGAGGCCCTCGGGCTCGGCGAGGGGGCCCTGCCCACCTTCCTCCACACCGCGTACCGCATGCTCGGGCTGCGCACCTTCTTCACGACGGGCGAGAAGGAGAGCCGGGCCTGGACCTTCCGCGCCGGCTCCACGGCCCCGCAGGCCGCGGGCGTCATCCACACCGACTTCGAGCGCGGCTTCATCCGCGCCGAGGTGATCCGGTGGGACGAGCTCCTCGAGATCGGCTCGTGGTCGAAGGCGAGGGACGTCGGCAAGCTCCGGATCGAGGGCAAGGACTACGAGGTGGTCGACGGCGACGTGCTGGAGATCCGCTTCAACGTGTGAGCGACCGATGGCGTGGCTGGTGCGTGACGGGACGGTGTTGGCGACGGTGGAGTCGGCCGCGACGCGCCGGGAGCGGCGCCGCGGGCTCCGTGGGCGCGCCGGGATCGACGGCGTCCTCCGGCTGCGGGCCCGCTCGGTGCACACGATCGGCGTGCGGTTCCCCATCGACGTGGCCTTCTGCCGCCCGCGCGGCCGGGGCGAGCTCCGCGTCGTCCGCGTCGTGACGCTCCGGCCGAACCGGGTGACCCGCCCGTCGTGGGGCGGGCGGGTGGCCCTGGAGGCCGAGGCCGGTGCGTTCCGCCGGTGGGACGTGCGGCCGGGTGATCGCCTGGAGGTCCGCTGATGGGGGAGGGGCCGCCCCGGCTCGTCGTGGTCGGCACGCCGATCGGCAACCTCGGCGACCTCTCGCCGCGCGCCGTCGCCTCCCTCGCCGCGGCCGACGTCATCGCGTGCGAGGACACCC
>JAEVZA010000413.1 GCA_023392475.1 Actinomycetes bacterium
GGCCGCGCCCGCACGGGGCGCGGCCGGCGGCGTCCCGACCGGCGTCCCCGACGGTCGGGCCCGGCGGCGTTCCCGGCGGCGCCCGCCGGAACATGCGCGCCAACGGGTTGGCAGACGCGGGTCACCCGCGGCAGACTGCTCCTGATGCGCGACCTGCACGTCCTCCTCGTACTCGCCTGAGGCGTACGACCCGGACCTCCAGCCCGCGCGTGCGCCACGACCTCCCTCCACGGGAGGTCGTTCCGGTTTTCCGGGCGGTGCGCTGCTCGGGGGACCGGCGCACCGACACCCACCACACCCGCCCGAACGGACCGAGACGAGAGACAGGCACGACGATGAACACGAACGGTGGTGAAGCACTGATCAAGTCCCTCGAGCTGGAGGGCGTCGAGGTGATCTTCGGGTTGCCCGGCGGCGCGATCCTGCCCGTGTACGACCCGATCATCGACAGCCCGATCCGCCACGTGCTCGTCCGCCACGAGCAGGGTGCGGGCCACATGGCCGAGGGCTTCGCCCATGCGACCGGCCGACCCGGGGTGGCCATGGTGACCTCCGGTCCCGGTGCCACGAACATCGTCACGCCGCTCTGCGACGCCTACATGGACTCCGTCCCGATGGTCGTCATCACCGGCCAGGTGGCGTCGCCGTCGATCGGCACCGATGCGTTCCAGGAGTGCGACACCGTCGGCATCACCCGGTCGGTCACCAAGCACAACGAGCTCGTCACCCGGGCCGAGGACATCCCGCTCGCCATCCGGCAGGCGTTCCACATCGCCACCACCGGCCGCCCGGGCCCCGTCCTCGTGGACATCCCGAAGGACATCGTCGACCCGACGAACCCGGCCTCGGCGATGGACTGGTACTGGCCGTCCGACGCTGACGTCACCGCCAGCCTCCCCGGGTACCGCCCCACCACCAAGGGCCACGCGAAGAAGGTGCGCGAGGCGGCCGAGCTGATCCTCGCCGCGGATCGCCCGGTGATCTACGCCGGCGGCGGCATCCTCAAGGCACGGGCCGCGGAGGCCCTGCGGGAGCTGGCCGAGCTGACGGGCATCCCGGTCGTCACGACCCTCATGGCCCGGGGCGCGTTCCCCGACGACCACCCGCTGTGCCTGGGCATGCCCGGCATGCACGGCAACTACACGGCCGTGACCGCGATGCAGCAGTCGGACCTGCTGATCGCGCTGGGCAGCCGCTTCGACGACCGCGTCACCGGCAAGGTCGACGCGTTCGCGCCGGGCGCCAAGGTGATCCACGTCGACATCGACCCGGCGGAGCTCGGCAAGGTGCGCCGGCCCGACGTGCCAATCGTGGGCGACTGCCGGCTGGTGATCGAGGACCTCGTCCGCGTCGTGCGCGATCGCACCGGCGGCGACGTCGAGGCCGCGCTGCCCGACCGGACGCCGTGGAAGCAGACGATCTCGGGGTGGCAGGAGCGCTACCCGCTCGTCTACGAGCCGTCGGAGGACGGCGGGCTGCTCAAGCCGCAGTACGTGCTCGAGCAGCTGCGGGAGCGTGCCCCCGAGGACTGCATCGTCGCCTCGGGTGTGGGCCAGCACCAGATGTGGACGAGCCAGTACTGGCGCTTCAACCACCCGTACACGTGGGTCAACTCGGGCGGGCTCGGCACCATGGGCTTCTCGGTGCCGGCGGCGATCGGCGCCAAGGTCGGCCGCCCCGACCGCATGGTCTGGGCGGTCGACGGCGACGGCTGCTTCCAGATGACCGCGCAGGAGCTCGTCACCGCGGCCACCGAGCGCATCCCGGTGAAGATCGCCATCCTGAACAACGCCTACCTCGGCATGGTCCGCCAGTGGCAGGAGATGTTCTACGACGAGCGCTACTCCGAGGTGTACCTGTCGCCCGACCTGCCCGACTACGTGCGGTGGTCCGAGGCGATGGGCTGCGTGGCCATGCGGGTCGAGTCGCCCGAGGAGGTCGGCCCGGCGATCGACAAGGCGAACGAGATCGACGACCGCCCGGTCGTCCTGGAGTTCCGCACGGACGCCTCCGAGAAGGTCTTCCCGATGGTGCCCGCTGGCCGGAGCAACGACCAGATCGTCGTCGACCCGTCACTGGGGGAGGGCGGCCGATGACCGCCACGCCGGCCGCCACGCCGAACGAACCGAACCCGAGGTACCACGTCCTCTCCGTGATGGTGGAGAACAAGGCGGGCGTGCTCGCCCGGGTCGCGAGCCTCTTCGCCCGCCGCGGCTACAACATCTACTCCCTCGCGGTGGCCCCGACCGACGACGACCGCTTCTCGCGGATCACGGTCGTGGTCGACGTGGAGTCCGCGCCGCTCGAGCAGGTCGTGAAGCAGCTCAACAAGTTGATCAACGTCATCAAGATCAGCGAGCTCGACCCCCGCGACTCCGTGGAGCGCGAGCTGATGCTGCTCACCGTGAAGGCGCTGCCCGACACCCGCCACCAGATCGTGGAGCTCGTCGAGCTGTTCGACGGGCGCGTGATCGACGTCGGCCACGACGAGCTCACGATGTCGCTCGACGACCACCCGACCCGGCTGGACGACCTCGAGGAGCTCCTGCGCCCCTACGGGATCATCGACCTGCAGCGGACGGGGCGGGTCGCGCTGCCGCGCCTCGAGCACGCCGGCTGACGCGGCACCGGCCGTCCGGGCACCGGCCGTCCTGTCACCGGGCGGTCAGGCCGGGCGTGAGGACCCGCGTCGCTCGCGCGGCGACGGGGTGGTGCGCGCGGACCACCCACCGCCCGATGCCTGTCGCCTCCGGCCCTTCATTAGGTTGCGGCGATGTCCGCGCCGCTGGTGCGCCGTGAGCTCCGGGCCCGGCCGGGTCGTGCGCTCATGGTGCTCGCCACGGTGATCGTGGCCGTCGCGTTCACGACCGGCGCGTTCGGGTTCACGGAGCAGCTCGACCGCCTGCTCGCCCCCGCCGAGGGGGCCGGGGCGGCGGTCTCGTCCCTGCCCGAGGGCACGGTCGTGGTCACGGCCGACACGGACGGCCTGTCCACCGCCACCGCCCTCGACGACCGGCTGATCGCCACCGTGCGGGCGGTGCCGGGCGTGGCCTCCGCGGACGGGAGCTACGACCAACCGGTCGCGTTCGACGTCGACTGGGGCCAGCAACGGGACCGGCCCGGCCTCCTGCGCGGGCTGCTGCTGTCGTCGCAGGACGATCCGGCCCGCTGGCGGGTCGTGGAGGGCCGCGCGCCGTCGGGGCCGGACGAGGTGGCGCTGGACACGGCGGGGCTCGCCGCGTCCGGGCTGCAGCTCGGCGGGTCGGGACGCATGCAGGTGCCCGTCGGCACGATCCAGGTGAGGGTCGTCGGCATCGTGGCGCCGACGTCGACTGCGGACCTGCCGCCCGTCCCGAGCGGCACCGACGGCGCGACCGGGCTCGACGCCACCGCGGTGGCCCTGAGCTCCGCACACGTCGTGCTCGACCCGCAGGTGGGGCCGATCCTCCTCGACGCCGTCGGGCGCGTCGACCGGATCACGGTCGTGCCGGTGCCGGGCACCTCGCCCGACGCGCTGGCGTCGCGGCTGCGTGGCGCGCTGCCCGACAGCCTCCGCCTCGACGCCATCACGTCGCCGTCGGCCGAGACGCAGCAGGCCGTCGGCACGATCCAGGACGGCGTGCGCACGGCGACGGCCGTGTACGCGGGCGTCACGCTGCTCGTCGCCGCGCTGGTGGTCGTGAACGTGCTGAGCGTGATCGTCGCCCAGCGCACCCGCGAGCTGGGGCTGCTGCGGCTCGTCGGGGCGCGGCGGCGGACGCTCGTGCGGCTCGTGCTGTCGGAGGCCGCGATCATCGGGCTCGCCGCCGCGGTCGTGGGCGGCGCGCTGGGCGTCCTCCTGGCCTTCCTCGGCGCGAAGGCCGTGCGCATCGCGGGGGTCGACGTGTCCTTCGCGGTGACGTGGCAGATGCTCGCGGTCGCGCTGGCGGTCGGCCTCGGCGTGACGGTGGTGGGGGCGTCGGTGCCGGCCTGGCGGGCGGGGCGCGTCACCCCGCTGGACGCGCTGTCCGACACCCGTGCCGGCGCCGACCGCACCACCCGCGCGCCCGTGCCCCTGACCCTCTTCGTGGGCGGGTTCGGCCTCGCCGCGTGGTGCGCGTTCGCCTCCGGCGGCGGGCTGTCCTCGTGGTCGGGCGTCGGGGTCGGGGTCGGTCTCGTGGTCGGGTTCGTGGGGCTCGCGCTGCTGTCGCGCTGGCTCGTGGTGCCGCTCGCCGGCGTGTGCGGTCGCGTGATCGGCTGGACGAGCGTCAGCGCCCGCCTCGGCGTCGGCAACGCGCGCCGGCAACCCTCGAGGACGGCCGGAGCGGCGTCGACGCTGATGGTCGGCCTCGCCCTCGTGGCGGTGGTGGCGACGGTGGGCGCCTCGGCCCGCACGACGATCGACCAGCAGGTGCGGGCCACCGGCCACGCCGACCTCTACGTCGAGCGCCGCGGGCTCGTCCGCGTCTCGACCGAGGCCCTCGAGTCCTACCTCCGGTTCGATCCCGGCACGATCCGGGAGGTCGCCGAGGTGATCGCGCTCGACGGGACCGTGTCGGGGCCGGGCGGCACGGAGTCGAGCGGCGTCGTGTCGACCCTGCCGAGCGCCGCCCGGGTCGCCGACCTCGGCGTGACCGCCGGGGCCGTCGCGGACGGCCGACCGGGCGTCATGGTGTCCGAGCGGGCCGCGACCCGGCTCGGCGTGTCCGTCGGCGACGAGCTCACGGTCCGCTCGACGTCCGGCCAGGACCTGCGCCTCCCGGTGCTCGCCGAGTACACGAACACGGCGATCTTCGGCGGCGTCATCGTGGACCGGGCCTCGGCCGAGTCGATCGACGCCGACGGCACGTTCGAGATGGCGGCACTCGAGCTCAACGACGGCGTGAACCCGAGAGCGGTGCAGCGCGGGGTGCGCTTCGTCGCCCACCAGTTCAACGAGGTGTACGTGGACACGCCGGAGGAGTACGCGCAGCTCCGGCTGACCGTCGCCGACATCGCGCTGCGGGTGATCGGCGTGCTGCTCGCCGGTGCGCTCGGCGTCGGCCTGCTCGGTCTCGCCGGCACCCTCGCCCTGTCCACCCGGGAGCGGCGGCGGGAGCTCGTCATGCTCCGAGCGGTCGGGGCCCGGCGCCGCCAGGTGCGCCTGCTGATCTGGATCGAGGCGACGTTCATCGGGGTGGTGGCCACGCTCGTGGGGATGGGAGCCGGGCTCGGGATCGGCTACGTGGGCACGGGCGTGGCGCCCGAGTCGATCATCGAGTCGCCGGTCGTGCCGTGGGGCCAGCTCGCCGTGGTCGCCGGGGTCGGCGTCGTGCTGGCGTGGGCGGTGTCGCTCGGCGTGGCCCGGCGGGCCGCCCGGCTGCCCCCGTCGGAGGCCGGCCGCCTCTGACCGCCCCCGCCAGGACGACCGAGCTCCGGTCCGTGCGGGGCGCTGAGCGCTCCGCACGCACCGGATTTCCGTCCGGGCGGCGGGTCCGAAGGCGGTTGGCGGGGCCGGTCGGCGGCCTGCGAACATGGCTGGTCCCCGCAGGCCGACGCCTGCAGAACCGCAAGAGGAACCCGACATGGCCAACGTGTACTACGAGCAGGACGCCGACCGATCCATCATCCTCGGTCGCAAGGTGGCGATCCTGGGCTACGGCTCGCAGGGCCACGCCCACGCGCTGAACCTCAAGGACTCGGGCGTGGACGTGCGGGTGGGCCTGCGAGCGGGCTCGTCGTCCCGCGGCAAGGCCGAGGAGGCCGGGCTCGAGGTCATGGACGTCGCCGCCGCCTCCGCGTGGGCCGATGTGATCATGATGCTGCTGCCCGACACGGAGATCGGCCCGATCTACGAGTCCGAGGTCGCGCCCAACCTGAGCGACGGCGACGCGCTGTTCTTCGCCCACGGCTTCAACGTGCGCTTCGGCTACGTGCAGGCGCCGGCCGGCGTCGACGTCGCCATGGTCGCCCCGAAGGGCCCCGGCCACCTCGTGCGGCGGACCTACACCGAGGGCGGCGGCGTGCCCTGCCTCATCGCCGTGTCCCAGGACGCCACCGGCGGGGCCAAGGCGCTCGCCCTCTCGTACGCGGACGCCATCGGCGGCACCCGCGCCGGCGTGCTCGAGACCACGTTCGAGGAGGAGACGGAGACGGACCTCTTCGGCGAGCAGGTCGTCCTCTGCGGCGGCCTCACGTCGCTGGTCCAGGCCGGGTTCGAGACGCTGGTCGAGGCCGGCTACCAGCCCGAGTCGGCGTACTTCGAGTGCCTCCACGAGCTGAAGCTCATCGTCGACCTCATGTACGAGCAGGGCATCTCGGGCATGCGGTACTCGATCTCGACGACCGCCGAGTACGGCGACCTGGTGACCGGCCCGCGCATCATCAACCCGGCCGTGAAGGCCGAGATGAAGGCCGTGCTGGACGACATCCAGTCGGGGCGCTTCGCCGAGCAGTTCGTCAACGAGATCCGCTCGGGCGGCGAGCAGTTCGAAGCGCTCCGCCAGCAGGGCAAGGACCACCAGATCGAGCAGGTCGGCGCCGAGCTGCGCGGGATGATGCCCTGGATCTCGGCCGGCAAGGTCAAGGTCGAGGACATCTCCGGCGGCGACTGAGCCGACCCGAGAAGTCCGATCACCCCGCACCCCACCGTTCTGTTCGTCAGAAGCGGGTGACAGACCCTGCTTCGGACGAACAGAACGGGGTCGGGGCCGTCGTAGCCTGAGCCGGTGATCGTCACGGCGCCGGCGTCGTCGGCCAACCTCGGGCCCGGCTTCGACTGCCTCGGGCTCGCGCTCGACCTGCCCTTCCGCTTCGCGGTCGGCGCTGCCGGCGCGGCCGACCTGCCGGAGGGCCACCACGAGGCCGAGCCGTCGCACCCGGCGGCCGTCGCGTTCCGCGACGCCGGCGGTGACCCGTCGACGCCCCTGTCGTGGCACAGCCCGATCCCGCCCGGCCGCGGCCTCGGCTACTC
>JAEVZA010000418.1 GCA_023392475.1 Actinomycetes bacterium
GTCGAAGACCACCACGCCGGCGCCCTCGTCGACGAGCCGCCGTGCGGTCGCGGCCCCCAACCCGCCTGCTCCCCCTGTCACGATCGCCGAACGCCCGGTGAGTTCCATGGGCGAGAACAGTACCAACCGGATGCGAGAACGATGATCTCGTCAACCGGTGGTGGCCCTCGCGGGCGGTTGCTACTGTCCCGACGTCATCCGTCGGGCGGGCAGGGGGTCGTCCACCCGACCGGGATCCGAGGAGCGGAATGACCGACGTCATGCAAGGGGTGCGGGTGCTCGAGGTCGCGGAGCACACGTTCGTGCCCGCCGCCTCGGCGCTGCTGGCCGACTGGGGCGCGGAGGTGATCAAGGTCGAGCACGTCGAGCGCGGCGACGCGATGCGGGGGCTCGCCTCCACCGGCGTCGGCGTGATGGGCACCGACGTGCACGTGCTGCTCGAGCACTCGAACCGCGGCAAGCGCAGCATCGGCCTCGACCTCACGACCGAGGAGGGCCTCGACGTCCTGCACCGGCTCGCCGCCACGTGCGACGTGTTCCTCACGAACAAGCTGCCCGGCGTCCGCGAGCGGCTCCACATCGACCTCGAGGACGTGCGGGCGCACAACCCGCAGATCATCTACGTGCGCGGCACGGGCCAGGGCGAGCGGGGCCCCGACGCGGACAAGGGCGCGTACGACGTGCTGGCGTACTGGCACCGCACCGGCGTCTCGCTCGGGATGAAGCGGGACGACCTCGACTACGTGCCCCCGCCGCCGGCCCCGGCGTTCGGCGACTCCATCGGCGCGATGACGATCGCCGGCGGGATCATGGGCGCGCTGTTCCACCGCGAGCGCACCGGCGAGGCGACCACGGTCGACGTGTCGCTGCTCGGCACCGGCATCTGGTCGATGGGCGCCGCGCTCGCCCTCGGGCTCCAGCTCGGCATCCCGTGGGCACCGCCGGCGCACGACGCCCCGACGCGCAACCCGCTCGTCGCCGTGTACGAGGCGTCCGACGGCCGCTTCGTGGCCTTCTCCTGCCTGCAGGCCGCCCGGTACTGGGCCGAGGCGGTCACCATCCTCGGCCGCCCGGAGCTCGCCACCGACGAGCGCTTCGCGGATCCGGCCGCGCTGATGGAGCACGCCGTCGAGGCCGCCGGCCTGGTGCGCGCCGCCATCGCCGAGCGCACCGCCGACGACTGGCGGGAGCGGCTCGCCGACTTCAGCGGCCAGTGGTCGATCGTGCAGGACACGCTCCAGGTCACCGAGGACCCCCAGACCGTGGCCAACGGCTACGTCGTCGACTGCGAGACCTCGGCCGGCACCCCGTTCCGGCTCGCCGGCGCGCCCGTGCAGTTCGGCGGCGTGGCGCCCGGCACGAGCCGCGCCCCCGAGTTCAACGAGCACGGCGACGAGATCCTCGCCTCGCTCGGCTTCGACATGGACACGATCGTCGACCTGAAGGTCCGCGGCGTCGTCGCCTGACACGACCCACGCCACCCCACACCCCCACCACGAGGAGCACCCAGCCATGAACCTGTTCGATGCGTTCCGCTACGACGGACTGAGCACCCTGGTCGTCGGCGGCGCCACCGGGATGGGGGCCGCCGTCGTCGACGTGCTCCTGTCGGCGGGAGCGGACGTCACGATGATGGACCGGGCCCAGGTGGACCGCGACGACCTCACGTTCGTGCCGGTCGACATGTCCGACCCGGCGACGATCGACGAGGCGCTCGCCGGCGCGTCGGGCCGCTTCGACGCGCTCTTCTCCTGCGCCGGCGTCGCCGACGGCACGCCCGGCATCGAGAAGATCAACTTCCTCGGCCACCGCTACATGATCGACGCCATGATCGGGTCGGGTCAGCTGGCGGAGGGCTCGGCGATCGGCATGATCTCCTCGGCCGCCGGCTTCGGGTGGGAGCAGAACCTCGAGCTGCTGAACGAGTACCTGGACATCACCGACATCGACGAGGCGTCGGAGTGGGCCAAGGCCCGCAACAAGGCCGACTACCTGTGGAGCAAGCTCGCCATCAACGCCTACGTGGCGCGCGAGGCGTTCCCGCTGCGCAAGCGCGGCATCCGGCTCAACGCGACCCTGCCCGGCCCGACCAACACCCCGCTCGCCCGCGCCAACGCCGACACGTGGCTGAGCTTCGGCTCGGACTTCCGCGAGGAGATCGGCGCCGAGCCCTCCACCCCGCTCGACCAGGCGTACCCGCTCGTGTTCCTCTGCAGCCGCGCCGCGGCCGGCATCACGGGCATCACCCTCGTGGCCGACGACGGCTACTTCACCTCCGGCGTGAGCGGCTCGTTCGAGGGAGCGGTCGGCGCGGTCGGGTTCATGCGCAGCGTGTTCTGACGAGTCGTGAGCGACGAGACCCCGCAGGCCGGGCCCCGGCGCCCGCTGCCGCAGCTCACGCCGTTCAACGAGTGGTTCTGGACCTCGGGCGCCGACGGGCACCTGCGGATCCAGGCGTGCGCCGACTGCGACACGTACGTCCACCCGCCGATGCCGGTGTGCCCGGCGTGCCACGGTCGGTCGGCCGAGCACCGCGTGGTGCCCGGCACCGCGACGGTCGTCGGCGTCAGCGTGGACCACCAGCAGTGGCTCCCCGGGTTCCCGCCGCCGTACGCGGTCGTCAACGTCGCGCTCGACGGTGCCCCGGGCGTCCACCTCACGAGCAACGTCGTGGGCTGCCCGGTCGAGGACGTGCACATCGGCCAGCGCGTCGAGGTGCGCTTCGAGCAGCACGACGACGTGTGGATCCCGCTGTTCGCGCCGAGCGGCGAGCCCGACGCCGACGGCCTCGTGCCGGCGCCGGCGCTGCCGACGCCCCGCCGGGCGCCGACTCCGGAGCGCTTCGAGCACCGCAGCGTGCTCTCCGGCATCGGGCGATCGGCGATCGGGCGCCGGCTGATGGTGGACCCGCTGTCGCTCGCCGTCGACGCGAGCCTCGCCGCCATCGCCGACGCCGGGCTGCGCCCCGAGGACGTCGACGGCATCTCGACCTACCCGGGCGCCGCGCCGATGGGGATGAGCGAGGGCGGCGCCACCGCGATCGAGGAGGCGCTCCGCCTGCACCCCACGTGGATCAACGGTGGTGGCGACCTCCCGGGCCCGGGCGGTTCCGTCGTGGCCGCGATGCTCGCGGTGGCGGCGGGGCTCTGCCGCCACGTCCTGTGCGTGCGCACGGTGTGGGAATCGACGTACGCCACGCTCGGCCTCGCCGCGGGTGGCGGTGGTGGTGGCGGTCGCGTGTCGGGCCCGAACCACGAGTGGCGCGCGCCCTTCGGCGCGATGTCGCCCGCCACGTGGATCGGGATGAACGCGAGCCAGTACCTCCACCGGTACGGCGCCACGCGCGAGCTGCTCGGCGCGATCGCCGTGAACGACCGGGCCGGTGCGGCGCGCAACCCGCACGCCATCTACCGCGACCCGATGACGATGGACGACTACCTCTCGGCGCGGCTCATCTCGACGCCGTTCGGCCTGTACGACTGCGACGTGCCGTGCGACGCGTCGATCGCGGTGATCGTGTCCGACGCGTCGGTCGCGGCCGACCTCCCCCACCGCGCCGTGCGCGTCGAGGCCGTCGGCACGCAGATCCTGGAGCGCGTGTCCTGGGACCAGGACACCCTGACGCACGAGCCGCAGGTGCTCGGCCAGTCCGCGCACCTCTGGACGCGCACCACGATGAAGCCCGACGACGTGGACCTGGCCCTCGTCTACGACGGGTTCACCTTCAACGCCGTGTCGTGGCTCGAGGGCCTCGGGTTCTGCGGCATCGGCGAGGCGGCCGACTGGATCGACGGCGGCCGCACGATCGCGCTCGACGGCGCCCTCCCCGTGAACCCCCACGGCGGGCAGCTCTCCGAGGGGCGGACGCACGGGTTCGGGTTCCTGCACGAGGCGGTGCTCCAGCTCCGCCACGACGCCGGCGAGCGGCAGGTGGCGGACGCCCGCACCGCGGTGGTCACGAGCGGCGGCGGCACCCCGTCCGGCGTGCTGCTCCTGCGGCGCGACGACTGACCTCTCTCTC
Organism: Actinomycetes bacterium; assembly: GCA_023392475.1. GTDB lineage: Bacteria > Actinomycetota > Acidimicrobiia > Acidimicrobiales > Microtrichaceae > JAEVZA01. The sequence continues at coordinate 4,022 of JAEVZA010000418.1, forward strand.
CCCCCCCCCCGCCATCGGGTGCCACGCCACGCCCCGGGGGGGGGCAGGACCGGGCCCCGGCTCGGTGCCGGCCGCCCCTGGCCCGGCACCGCGACGGCGCCGTGCCGGCGTGGTGCTCGACAGCGTGCGAGATGATCGTTACGCTGTGGAGAGAAGCACGTTCTCACCAGGCAGGAACGAGCGATCGGCGACCACCGCCGGCACCGAGGGGGACTCGTGGACATCGGCGTCATGGTCGGCCCGGAGCGGGGCCGCTACGCCACGAAGGTCGACCGGCTGCTGCGCGACGCCCGCTGGGCCGAGGAGGCCGGGCTGCGCTCGGTGTGGGTACCGCAGATCCCCGACGAGTTCGACGCCCTGACCGCGGCCGCGCTGATCGGGAGCGCGACGGAGCGCATCGAGGTCGGCACCGCCGTCGTGCCGGTGCAGCCCCAGCACCCGGTTGCCCTCGCCCGCCAGGCGCTGTCCACGCAGGCGGCGTGCGCCGGCCGGCTCCGGCTCGGCCTCGGGGTGTCGCACCACTGGATCGTCGAGGACATGCTCGGGCTCCCCTACGACGCGCCGCTCGCCACGATGCGCGACCACCTGGACGTGCTCGACGCGGCGCTCGCGGGGCCCGGACCTGTCGACGTCGAGAACGGGCGCTTCCACGTGCACAACCCGCTCGACGTCACCGACCTCGCGCCGACGCCGGTGCTCCTCGCGGCGCTCGGTCCCCGCATGCTGGAGCTCGCGGGGTCGCGGACCGACGGCACCATCCTCTGGCTCGCCGACGAGCGGGCGATCGAGTCGCACGTCGCGCCGCGCCTCACCGCCGCGGCGTCGGCGGCCGGCCGCCCCGCGCCGCGCATCCTCGCCGGCGTCCCGGTGTGCGTGTGCGAGCCCGGCGAGGTCGACGTCGCCGTGGCCCGAACCAACCGCCTGCTGTCCGAGGCCGAGATCTCGCCGAACTACCGCAACCTGCTCGAGCACGGGGACGCCGAGGAGGTGGGCGACCTGCTCGCGGCGGGCGACGAGCAGGCGGTCGTCAAGCGCCTCCGCTCGTTCGCCGACGCCGGCGCGACCGACGTCAACGTCCGCATCGTCCCCATCGGCGACACCCGCGACGAGCTGCTCGCCTCGCGGCGCCGCACGCAGGAGCTCCTCGCCTCGCTCGGCGGCTCGCTGTGAGCCACCTCCGACCGTCGAGCGCACCGAGCGCGGGGCGCGCGGCAGGCGCAGCGGCTCGCCACCCGATCGACACCACGCCACCCGCACCGAAGGGGTTGACCACATGACACGCAGGCTCGACATCCCCGTCTTCGACGCCGACAACCACCTGTACGAGACGCAGGACTCCCTGACGAAGTTCCTGCCCGACCGCTACAAGCGGGCGATCGACTACGTGGACGTGCGCGGCCGCACCAAGATCGTCATCCGCGGCCAGATCAGCGACTACATCCCGAACCCGACGTTCGAGGTCGTGGCCCGGCCCGGCGCGATGGAGGACTACTTCCGCAAGGGCAACCCCGACGGCAAGGACCGCCGGGCCATCTTCGGCGACCCGATGCGGGCCCTCCCCGCCTACCGGGAGCCGGGGCCCCGCGTCGAGCTCATGGACGAGCAGGGCATCGACCGCGCCCTGATGTTCCCGACGTTGGCGAGCCTGCTCGAGGAGCGGATGAAGGACGACCCCGAGCTCACCCACGCCGCCGTGCACGCGCTGAACCAGTGGCTCTACGAGACCTGGCAGTTCGACTACGAGCAGCGGATCTTCACCACCCCGGTGATCACGCTGCCGATCGTCGAGCGCGCCATCGAGGAGCTCGAGTGGGTCGTGGAGCGCGGCGCCCGCGCGGTGCTCGTGCGGCCCGCCCCGCCGTCGGGGTTCCGCGGCTCCCGGTCCTTCGGCCTGCCCGAGTTCGACCCGTTCTGGGAGAAGGTGGTCGAGCACGACGTGCTCGTCGCCATGCACTCGTCCGACAGCGGCTACGAGCGCTACGCGGACGACTGGGTGGGCTACGCGACCGAGATGACGCCGTTCGAGCCGGAGGCCTTCCGCATGCTGTCGGCGTGGCGGCCGGTCGAGGACTCCGTCTCCGCGCTCGTGTGCCACGGCGCGCTGTCCCGGTTCCCCGACCTCAAGATCGCGGTCGTCGAGAACGGCAGCAGCTGGGTGGCGCCGCTGCTCGACCGGATGGCCGACGTCTACAAGAAGATGCCGCAGGACTTCCTCGAGGACCCGGTCACGGTCATCAAGCGCAACGTCAGCATCAGCCCGTTCTGGGAGGAGGACCTGGGCGCCCTGGCCGACCTCATGGGCGTCGACCGGGTGCTCTTCGGCTCCGACTACCCGCACCCGGAGGGCCTCGCGGACCCGGCGAGCTACGTCGAGGAGCTCGAGGGGCTGCCGGAGGAGTCGGTGCGCAAGATCATGGGCGGCAACCTCGCCCGCCTGATCGGCGTCGACGACGCCGCCCTCGTGGCGTGACCGACGCCGCGGGGCCGGCGAGGACGGTCCCCGAGCTGGTCCGTCGGGCCGAGGAGCGCTTTGGCGACGGCCTCGCCGTCGTGACGCCCGACGGCGAGCGCCTCACCTACGCCGAACTGGTGGCCGAGGCGCGGGAGCTCGGCGCCGCGCTCGTGGCCGACGGCATCGGGGCCGGCGACCGCGTGGCCATCTGGGCGCCGAACGGCCGGCGCTGGATCGTCGCCCTGCTCGGGCTGCTCGAAGCCGGCGCGACGCTCGTGCCCGTCAACACGCGGTTCAAGGGCGACGAGGCCGCGGCGATCCTCGCCCGCGCCCACGTGCGCGCCCTCGTGACGGTCACGGACTTCCTCGGGAACGACCACGTGGCCATGCTGCGCGGCAGCGACGTCGAGCTGCCCGACCTCTCGACCGTCGTCGTCGCCGCCGGGCCCGTGCCCGACGGCGCCGTCGGCTGGGAGCAGCTGCTCGAACGCGTGGACGAGACGGCCCGTGCGGAGCTGCGCCGCCGGGCCGACGCGGTCGCTCCCGACGACGTCGCCGACATCCTGTTCACCTCCGGCACCACGGGGGTGCCGAAGGGCGTCGTGCAGACGCACGAGCGCACGCTGACCGTGGCGCAGGACTGGGTGGCGATGACCGGGCTGCGCGCCGGTGACCGCTACCTCATGGTCAACCCCTACTTCCACATGTTCGGGCTGAAGGCGGGCATCCTGGCATCCGTCGCCGCCGGAGCGACGATGCTGCCGGAGCCGGTGTTCGACCCCGACGTCGTGCTGCGCCGGGTCGCCGCCGAGCAGGTGACCGTGCTCCCCGGTCCGCCGACGCTGTACCAGAGCCTGCTCGACCACGACCGCCGCCCCGACGTGGACCTGTCGAGCCTGCGGGTGGCCGTGACCGGTGCGGCCGACATCCCGGTCGACCTGATCCGCCGCATCCGGGACGAGCTGCCGTTCTCGCTCATCGTGACCGGCTACGGGCTCACCGAGGGCGGCACCGCCGCGGCCACCGGCCCCGAGGACGACCCGCCCACGATCGCGCAGACGGTCGGGCGGCCCCGGCCCGGGTTCTCGATCCGGATCGTGGGCGACACCGGTGCCGCGGTCGAGCCCGGCGGCGTGGGCGAGATCCAGCTGCAGGGTCGCAGCGTGATGTCGCACTACCTGGACGACCCCGACGCCACGGCCGCGGCGATGACCGGCGACGGCTGGTTGCGGACGGGCGACCTCGGCACGATCGACGGCGCCGGCAACCTGCGGATCGTCGGACGGTCGAAGGACATGTTCATCGTCGGCGGGTTCAACGTGTACCCGGCCGAGGTGGAGGACGCGCTCTGCCGGCACCCCGGCATCGCGCACGCCGCGGTCGTGGGCGTGCCCGACGAGCGCCTCGGCGAGGTCGGTGCGGCGTTCGTGGTGGCGTCGGGCGGCGCCGACGTGGATCCCGACGAGGTCATCGCCTGGGCCCGGGAGCACATGGCGAACTTCAAGGCGCCCCGGGTGGTCGTCGTGATCGACGAGCTGCCGATCAACGCGACCGGCAAGGTGGTCAAGGACGACCTCCGCGCCCTCGTGCCCGAGCGGTGAGCAGGGTGCGAGACCAGCGGGCCGCGGGTGCGGGAGCAGGCTTCTCCCCCACCGGCAGTCCCGCTCTGCTCCGACGCAGGTAGCCTTTCCGCATGGACGATCCGGCCACGGAGCAGCCCACCGGCACGCAGGACACGCCCGCCGGCACGCAGGAGTCCGCCGCCAGCCGGCGGGAGATGGCGGTCGCGCGCTCCTTGGACCCGGCCCGGGTCCGGGCCGAGAAGCGGGTGCAGCGCTTCCTCGACGCCGCGGTGGAGCTCATGTCCAGCTCGCCGCAGAAGGAGTTCACGGTCCAGGAGGTGGTGGAGCGCTCCGGGCAGTCGCTGCGGAGCTTCTACCAGTACTTCGCCGGCAAGCACGAGCTGCTGCTCGCGCTGTTCGAGGAGGCGGTCAGCACGACCGCCTCGCGGCTCGAGGCCGCCGTCGACGGCGTCGACGACCCCCTCGAGCGCCTCCGCACCTTCTGCGCGGAGTACTACCGGATGTGCCGGCCCGGGGCCGACGGCTGGAGCGAGGAGCAGCAGCAGGGCCCCTCGGCGTCCGTCATGGCCGAGTTCGCCCAGCAGCTGCTGACCGACCACCCGCGGGAGGCGGCCAACGCCTTCTCGCCGCTGGTCGTGCTGCTCGACCGGCTGCTGGACGAGGCGGCCGCCGCCGGTCGGATCCGGCCCGACATCGACCACCGCCAGATCGGCGGCGTCGTCCTCCAGGCCGTGATGTTCAACTCGTTCGCGGACACGATCAGCGCGCAGTCCTTCCGCGTCGACGCCGACGTCGCCGCCGCCGGCCTGTGGGACCTGCTCCTGCACGGCCTCGCCGCCGACTGACGCACCCCGCGCCCGTCGCCGCACGCACCGGCCCCTCGCGGCACCCCCGCAGCCCGAACCCCCGCTCTGTCCGCGCTTCCCGTCGTCAGACGACGGAAAGCGCGGACAAAGCGGGGGGTGCGACCGGTTCGAGGGGGGCCGAATCGGGGGTCAGGGCGGTCAGGGGGTGCCGTGGACGGGCTCGCCGGCCACCCAGGTCGAGTGGACGGCGACCGGGCCGGGCTCCTCGGCGAGCCGGTCGCGCTCCACGTCGAGCACGACGACGTTGGCGGGCGCGCCGATGGTCGGCCACGGCAGCGCCTCCGGCGCCGACGCGGAGCGCTGGGCGCACGCCAGCGCGACGTCGAGCGGCACGCGCTCGTCGGACCCGAGCACCGCCCCGCCCCCGGTGCGCCGCTGCACGGCGCCCGCGACGTGCGCCCACGGGTCGAGCGGGCCGTACGGCGAGTCGGAGCCGAACGACACGCGGATGCCGGCCACGAGCAGGCCGCCGACGCGGTGCAGCCCATGGCGCTCGTCGGGCTCGACGTCGCGCAGGTAGCGGTCGCCGCGGGGCCGGATCAGGCCCGGCTGCGCGACTACGTGGACACCGGCAGCCCGCAGGAGCGGGAGGTGCTCGTCGAGCACGACCGCGCCGTGCTCCACGCGGTCGCCCGGTCCCAGCCCGGCGGCGAGGGCCAGCACCAGCTGCGCGGCCGACACGCAGTGGACCGCCACGGCTCGCCCCGCGG
>JAEVZA010000038.1 GCA_023392475.1 Actinomycetes bacterium
ATCCGCGGGTGGTCCGATTCCCACCGGGAGCTCGCCGTCGAGGCGGCCGGCCGCCGGATCCGCGCCGACCGGCTGGGTCGGATCGCCGACACGGTCGGGGGCCGGTCCGGCGCCCGCGTGTCGCTGCGCCGCTGGGTCCTGGCCGCCTACCTGGAGGACATCTGCGCCCTCGCCAACGAGCGCCTGCTGGTGATGAGCGGCGGTCGGTACACGCTGCACGTCCACCGAGGCGGCACCGGCCGGAACCGCCTCGCGGGGCTCGACCTCCGCGTCCACGACGCGCACACGGGCGAGCGGCGCGACGTCTCCACGCTCTCGGGCGGCGAGACGTTCCAGGCGTCGCTGGCGCTGGCGCTGGCCGTCGCCGACGCGGTGCAGCAGCACTCGGGCGGCGTCCACCTCGACGCGCTGTTCGTGGACGAGGGCTTCGGCACCCTGGACCCCGACGCCCTCGAGCTCGCCATGGACGAGCTCGACGCCCTGCGCGCCGGTGGCCGCATGGTCGGCGTCATCAGCCACGTCGGCACGATGCAGGAGCGGATCCGCACGGGGATCCGCGTCGTCCCGTCCGAGCACGGGTCCACCGTCGTGACCGGGCAGGTCGCGTGACCGGGCAGGTCGCGTGACCGGGCAGGTCGTCCGAGGGCGGGCCGCCCGCCGCTCACCCGAGGATCGCGGTGCGCACCCGGTCCCGGTGGAAGTCGGCGTCGCCGTAGCGGGCGGCCAGCGCCCACGTGCGCTTCATGAACAGGTGCAGGTCGTACTCGACCGTGTAGCCGATCGCGCCGTGGCACTGCAGCGCCGCAGCGCCCGCCGCCGACGCCGACGTCGACGCCCGGGCCTTCGCCATCGACACGTGGACCGGCGCCTCGGGTGCGCCGTGGGCCAGTGAGTACGCCGCCTGGAGCACGAGCGGCTCGGCGAACGAGACGCCGAGCGCGGCATCCGCGAGGTGGTGCTTCACGGCCTGGAAGCTGCCGACCGGCACGCCGAACTGCTTGCGCTCGCCGACGTAGCCGACGGTCAGGTCGACCATCCGCTCGCCCAACCCGACGAGCTGCGCCGCGGCGCCCAGCGCAGCACGGTCGAACGCCTTCGTCACGGCCTCGGACCCGGCGGGCCCGGAGACGAGCACCGAATCCCCCGTCGGCTCCCACTCGACCCGGCAGAGCGCACGCGCCCCGTCCACCGACGCGACCGGGCTGATCGTCGCCTCGGACGGCGCCACGAGGTGCACCTCGCCGCGGTCGCACATCAGGAACAGGTCCGCCGTCTCCGCGGCCGGGACGAACGGCGAGCCGGGGAAGCCGATCAGCACCGTGGCCTCGCCCGACGCGATCCGCGGCAGCCAGGCCTCCGCCACCCCGCCCGGGGCGTGGTCGCGCAGCAGCGCGGCGGCGACGTACGCCGTCGACGACACCGGGTCGGGCAGCCCCGCCCGGCCGCACTCGACGAGCAGCGGCACGAGGTCCTCGTCGGTCAGGCCGAGGCCGCCGTGGGCCTCAGGGACGAGCAGCCCGAGCACGCCCATCTCGGCGAGCGCCGACCACGCGGCGCGGACGCGGCCGTCGCCGCCGCCCGGCACCTCGCCGACCTGCTCGCGCCACGCGGCGCGCACGGCCTCGGGCGGGCAGGTGTCGGCCAGCAGGCCACGCACGGCGTCGCGGAAGTCGACCTGGTCCTCGGTGAGCGCGAACCGCATCGTCCCTCCCGCTACTTCCTGGGCAGGCCGAGCACGCGCTCCGCCACGATGTTGCGCTGGATCTCGTTGGTGCCGGCGTAGATCGGACCGGAGAGGGCGAACTCGTAGCCCTTCATCCACGGGCCGTCGAGCTCGGCGTCGGGGCCGAGCAGGTCGAGCGCCGCCCGGTGCAGCCGGATGTCGAGCTCGGACCAGAAGATCTTGTTGAAGCTCGACCGGGCGCCCGGCGAGCGGCCCTCGACGATGCCGGTCACGTCGCCGAGCGTGTACAGCGCGTAGGCCTCGGCGTCGATCCACGCGTCGACCACGCGGTCGGCCAGGCGGTCGGAGAGGTGGCCGGCACCGTCGACCTCCTTCGCGAGGTCGAGCAGCCGCGCCGCCGTGGCGCGGAAGCGGCCGGGCGAGCGCAGGGTGAGCCCGCGCTCGGAGGTCGTGGTCGCCATCGCCACGCCCCAGCCCTGGTCCACGCCGCCGAGCACGCCGCCGCGGTGCATCGTGTCGACCGCGTCTGGGGCGCCGTCGGTGGGGTTGTCGGGGACGAACACGTCGTCGAGGAACACCTCGGCGAAGCCCTCGTCGCCGTCCAGCCGTCCGAAGCCCCGCACGGTCATGCCGTCGGCGTCGAGCGGCACGAGGAAGTACGTGAGGCCGCGGTGCCGCTCCGCCTCGCCGTCGGTGCGGAACAGCCCGAAGAGGTGCGTGCAGAACGCGCCGCGGGTCGTCCAGGTCTTCTGCCCGCTCAACCGCCAGCCGCCGGCCGCCTCGTCGCGCACGGCCCGGGACGTGATGCCGGCGAGGTCGGAGCCGGCGTTCGGCTCGGACCAGCCCTGGCACCAGAGGTCCTCGGCGGCCGACATGCGCGGCAGGTAGTGGTCGCGCTGGGCCTGCGTGCCGAACTCGAAGATCGTCGGGGCGAGGAGGAAGATCCCGTTCTGCGTGACCCGCTGCGGCGCGCCGACCCGGTAGTACTCCTCCTCGAAGATCAGCCACTCCCAGAGGCTGGCGTCACGGCCGCCGTACGCCGCCGGCCAGGACACCACGGCCCAGCCGGCGCCGTGCAGGAGGCGCTCCCACTCGAGGTGGGCGGCGAAGCCCTCGCTGGTGTCGCCCGAGGGCAGCGCCGGCCGCGGGACGTTCGCCTCGAGCCACGATCGGCACTCGGCCCGGAAGGCCTCCTCCGACTCGCTCCACGTGAGGTCCATCGGATCAGTCTGCCCCGGCACCTGACGACCCGTCAGATCCTCCCGCCCGCCGGTGACGTCACTCGGCCCGCAGGTCCTGCGACGGGTGGTGGGCCACCGCCGCCTGCGCCGGCCACAGCGACCAGGCCAGCGCGACGGCGAGCACCACCGGGACCAGCACCGCCACCGCCGTGGCGGGCCACACGACGGACGGGTCGAGCCCCACGCCCTCCGACACCCGCGTCCACGCCGAGGTGCCGACGACGATGCCGAGGGGCACGCCGACGACGAGCGCGCCCGCTGCCATCGTCGCCGCCATCGTCGCCATCGCGGCGCGCACCTGCCCGCTCGTGAAGCCCAGGCCACGGACGATGCCGAGCGTCCGGCGGTGGCGGCGGCCGGCGGACACGAGCCCGTTGCCGAGCGCGACGACGACGAGCCCGGCGAAGAACCACGCCAGCGCGTCGGGGACGGGCCGCACGTCGTCGAGGCTCTGGAGCCGCCCCGGGGCGACCGGCAGGCTCTCGTCCATCACGCCGTAGGGGTACCGGCGGTCGAGCTCGGCCGTCTTGGCCGCGGCGTCGACGCCCGGCCCGTACCGGACGAGCAGCTCCTGGTACGGCGGGTCGGAGCTCGCCCCGGCGAGCGTCGCCGGCCGGAGCACCACTGAGGCGCCGTAGTCGGCGATCGCGGTGCGGGGGTCGAGCGTGAGGCCGACGACGCGCAGCCGTCGCGCCCGGTCGCCCGATCCGATCGTGACCTCGCTCCCCACGCGGGCGCCGAGCCGGTCCGCAACGACCGGTCCGAGCGCGACCTCGTCGTTGCCGACGGGCACGCGGCCCTCGCGCACGACCGGCTCGATGTCGCCCTTCGTCGGCACCATCGCGACGGCCTCCACCGGCGCGCCGCCGATCTCCACGAACCCCGACTGGACGGTGGCGACCCCGGTGAGGTCCGGGTCGGCGGCCAGCGACTCGGACCGGGTTGCCACCTGCGCCGTCGGCACCTCCATCATCAGGTCGTAGTCGATCCCGTACAGGGCCGGCGTGCTGACGAGGTGGCGCATGCTGCCGGTGAACGTGAGCGCCGCCACGAGGCCGCCCACCCCGATGGCGGTCCCGACGATGGCGCTGCGCGACGACACGCCGAGCCGGCGCCGGCCGGGCTCGAGCGCGAAGCGGGTGCCGAGGCCGACCG
>JAEVZA010000166.1 GCA_023392475.1 Actinomycetes bacterium
TGCTCCGGGTGCACCGTCCGGGTCGGCGACGCCGCCCGGCTCCCCGGCGTCGCCGGGCGCCGCACCGTCGCAGCAGGCCGCGGCCGCGACGTGCGCGACGGACCGGGCCACCGTCGAGACGGCCGTCCAGGCCTACGAGGTGATGAACGGGTCGCCGCCGCCCGACGTCGCCGCGCTCGTCACGGCCGGCCTCCTGGAGCGCCCCGTCCCCACGTTCGAGCTGCAGGTCGGCGGGACGGATCCCGAGGTCGTCGGCGTCGGCGCCTGCGCCGGGCGCTGACCTGCCGGCGCGCGACCGCTCAGTCCTCGTCGTCCAGGGTCGGCATCTCGATCCCGGCGTCCCGGCCCAGCGACGCCGTGCGACCGATCGACGTCGTGCCGAACCGCTCGCGCACCGCGTCCACGGCGCGGTCGAGCTCGCTGTCCGACCGCCGCTCGAACGGCAGGGTGAGCTGCACGGCGTCGTCGCCGTCGAGGCCCGACACCGAGATGCCGAGCAGCGTGATGCCGCGCTCCTCGATCAGCGCCCGGGCGCCGTCCAGCAGCTCGCGGAGCGCCGAGAGCACGACCGCCGTGCGGGCCGTCGGGTGCGGGAGCGTCCGTGACCGGGTCGCCCTGCCGAAGTCGTCGAACCGGAGGCGCAGCACCACGGTCCGCCCGACGCGGCCGGCGTCACGCAGGCGGCGAGTGACGCGGTCCACCAGACCGACGAGCACGAGGTCGAGCTCCTCGGCCGACCCCCGCCACCGCCCGAGCGCACGCTGCGAGCCCATGGACCGCCGGCGTCGCCGGGTGGTCACGGGCCGCGGGTCCTGCAGCCTCGCGAGGGCGTGGACGTGGTGCGCCGAGGCCGAGCCGAGCATCGAGCGCAGCGCGGCCTCCTCGACGCGGGCGAGGTCGCCCACGGTCAGGATCCCCCGGTCGTGCAGCTTCTGCGCCGTGACCGGGCCGACGCCCCACAGCCGACGCACCGGCAGCGGGTGCAGGAACGCCTCCTCGCCGTCGGGCGGGACCACCAGCAGGCCGTCGGGCTTCGCGACCGCGCTCGCCACCTTGGCCAGGAACTTCGTGCGCGCCACGCCGACCGTGATCGGCAACCCGACCCGATCCGCCACGTCGGCGCGGAGGCGGGCGGCGATGTCCTCGGGCGAGCCCGCCGTGCGCCAGAGCCCGCCGACCTCGAGGAACGCCTCGTCGATCGAGAGGCCCTCGACGAGCGGGGTGGTGTCCCGGAACACGGCGAACACGTCCTTGCTCGCCTGCGTGTACGCCGACATCCGGGGCGGCACCACCACCAGCCCGGGGCACATCGACGCGGCCTGCCGCCCGCCCATGGCGGTGCGCACGCCGTAGGCCTTGGCCTCGTAGCTGGCGGCGAGCACCACGCCGCCGCCGACCGCCACCGGGCGACCCCGGAGGGCGGGGTCGTCGCGCTGCTCGACGGACGCGAAGAACGAGTCGAGGTCCGCGTGGATGATCGTGGCGCGCCCGTCCATCGAACACATGTTCGCAGACGGGGCTGACGGGCCGCTCGGGATCCGGCGCCGCACCGCCTTCGGGCGACATCGATCGCTGCGGCCCGCTCGATCACGTTCGCCGCGAGCCGGTCGCGCGGGAACGGGGCGGACCGGCAGCGCTCCACCCGCGCCCGAGGGCAGCGGACGAGCGCTCAGCCCCGCCCGCGGCGGGCGCCGAACACCATCACGCGCTGGGTCACGCCGGCCGGGAGCCGGGACACCAGGTCGAACACCTTCGCGTCGGGACCGATCAACGCCCGCCGGCGGTTGCGCCGCACCGCCGTCAGGATCTGCCGCGCCGCCTTCTCGGGCGTCGTCATGGCGATCCGCTCGAACGCGTCACCGAGCGCGTCGCCCGCGCCGGCACCCGCATACGCGGCGCCGCTCGGATCGACCCGAGCCCGACGCGCGATGTTCGTCTTGATCCCGCCGGGGTGGATCGTCGTGCACGACACGCCGGTCCCGTCGATCTCGAGCTCCATGCGCAGCGCGTCGGTGAACCCCCGCACGCCGAACTTCGCCGCGTTGTACGTCGACTGCGACGGGATGGCCAGGAGCCCGAACACCGACGAGATGTTGACGATGTGACCCTCGCCGGCCTCGCGGAGGTGCGGCAGGAACGCCTTCGTCCCGTGCACCACGCCCCAGAAGTTGATGTCCATCAACCAGTGGAAGTCCTCGTACGACACGGCCTCGACCGTCGACACGACGGCCACGCCCGCGTTGTTCACCACGAGGTGCACCGCGCCGTGGTCCTCGACCACCACGTCGGCCCACGCGTCGACCGCGGCGCGGTCCGCCACGTCGACGTGCTGCGACGTGATCTTCACGCCGTGCCCCTCGCATCGACCGACCGTCTCCGCGAGCCCGACGTCGTCCACGTCGCTCAGCGCGAGGTGCGCACCCTCCCGCGACAGCTCCACCGCCAGCGCCCGACCGATGCCGGACCCCGCGCCGGTGATCGCCGCGACCTTCCCCGTGAACCGCTCCACGACCGCTCCCCCCCTGTGGGATCGTCAGGCGGCGCCGGTCAGCGCCGCCGCCCGCGCCGGGCGCGGGTTCGAGAACACCATCGCGTCATCCGTGACGCCGTGCAGCTTCATCGCCCGGTAGTCGCGCAGGTAGCTCTGGTGGACCTGCCACGGGAACCGCGATCCCTGCTTCGGGAAGCGGTCCACGGCGCGGGTGACGTACCCGGACGTCAGCCCGAGGAGCGGCTGCGTCGTGACCGGCTCCGCACCGCGCTCCGGCGTGCACTGCCGCAGGCCCTCGCGGCGCATGTGGTTGAGCAACCGGCAGACGTAGTCGCAGGTGAGGTCGGCCTTGAGCGTCCAGGACGCGTTCGTGTAGCCGAACGCGAGCGCCATGTTCGGCACGCCCTCGAGCATCATGCCCTTGTAGGCGAGCCGCTCGGCCGGATCGACCTCGACCCCGTCGACCGTGAGCGCCATGCCGCCGATGAACAGCATCTCGAGCCCGGTGGCCGTGACGATCACGTCCGCGTCGAGCTCCGCCCCGGACTCGAGCAGGAGCCCGGACTCCGTGAACGTCGCGACCCGGTCCGTCACCACCGACGCGTCGCCGTGGGAGATCGCGCGGAAGAGGTCGCCGTCGGGCACCACGCACAGCCGCTGGTCCCACGGGTCGTACGTCGGGTTGAAGTGGGTGCCGACGTCGTAGCCGGGCGGCAGCGCCTTCGTCGCCCCGGACCGCAGCGCGCGCCGCACGAGGTCGGGCCGGCGGCGGCTGAGCTGGTACGACGCCTGCGTGATGAGCGCCAGCATCCAGCGGATCAGCGGGCCGGACACCCGCGCCGGCAACCAGCGGCGCAGCGCGTCCGCGAGCGGGTTCCGGGCCGGGAGGGACGCGACGTAGGTCGGCGAGCGCTGCAGCATCGTCACGTGCTCGGCCGTGCCCGCCAACGCGGGCACGAGCGTCACCGCGGTGGCGCCGCTGCCGATCACCACGACCCGCCTGCCCGTGCAGTCCAGGTCCTCCGGCCAGTGCTGCGGGTGGACGAGCCGGCCGCCGAAGCGGTCCATCCCCGGGAAGTCGGGCAGGTAGCCGCGGTCGTAGCGGTAGTAGCCGGTGCACGAGAAGAGGAAGTCGCAGGTGAGCTCCACCCGCTCGCCCGTGTCCGTGCGCTCGGCGGTGACCGACCAGCGGGCCTCGTCGGTGGACCAGTCGGCGGCGACGACCCGGTGGCCGAAGCGGATGTGGTCGTCCACGCCCGTCTCGGACGCCGTGTCCCGGATGTACCGGAGGATCGACGCGCCGTCCGCGATCGACTTCTCGCCGCTCCAGGGCCGGAACGAGTAGCCGAGCGTGAACATGTCGGAGTCGGACCGGATGCCGGGGTAGCGGAACAGGTCCCACGTGCCCCCGATCGCGTCCCGGGACTCGAGGAGCGTGAACGTGGCCCACGGGCACTGGCGCTGCACGTGCCGGGCCGCGCCGATGCCCGACAGGCCGGCGCCGACGATCAGGACGTCGACGTGCTCCGTCTCGTCCGCCACGTCAGGCCCGCTCGGCGATCGGGGCGGTGAGGAGGTCGTTCAACGTGCCGTCCGCGCCGAAGAGGACCTCGCGCCAGTGGGCGACGAGCTCCGTCGTGTCCCGGTCGTCGGGGTGGAAGTCGGGCTCGTCGTACTCCTTGAGCTGGCGCCAGACCGCGCGGCTCACGAGCGGCGAGCGCCGGAAGCGGCGCCAGCTGCTGCGCAGCTCACCCTTGCGGTAGGTGGACCGGTCGCCGAGGAGCGACACGCCGACCTGCAGGGCCATGCCGCCCACGAAGCCGTAGCGGAGGCCGACCATCGTCCACACCCGCACCCACTCTCGCCCGCCGACCGCGCGGTAGACGTCGAAGGCGACGGCCTTGTGCTCGGACTCCTCGAGGGCGTGCCACAGGAAAAGGTCGCGCACCTCCGGCGCGCCGAACAGGTCACGCGTCTCCTCGCTCGAGAGCACCAGCTCCGCGAGGGTCGCGGTGAAGTGCTCCAGGGCCGCGGTCGCGGCCAGGTTCGACTCCGGCGGCAGCAGCTTCTCCCGGATGGCGAGGCCCTTCCGCGTGAACCGCTCGAATCGCTTCGTGGGGTAGCCGAGCTCGGCGAGCCGGTCGTTGAACTCCCGGTGCTCGCGGCCGTGCGTGGCCTCCTGGCCGATGAAGCCGGCGACCTGCCGCTTGAGCTCCGGGTCCGTGATCCGGTCCCGGTACCAGCGGACGGAGCGGACGAAGAAGTCCTCGCCGTCGGGGAAGACGGCGGACAGGCCGGCGGCGAGGTGGCTGTTGATCAGGTCGCCGTCGGCGGCGAAGTGCTTCGGCAGCCGCTTCAGCGACTCGGCGAAGGAGATGCGGCGGGTGGGGACCCGGCGGTGCGGCACGCCGGGGGCGGCCGGATCGGCCGTGCCCGGGCGGGAGGTGGGGTCGGCGGTGATCGTCATCGGGTCGAACACTAGACGATCTGAGTGATTTCCTCAATTGCTCATTTCTGGTACGGTGACGATCGTGACGGACGACACCTCGACCGACGAGACGCCGACGGCCGGCGGCAAGGGGGCGCAGACCCGCCGCGCCATCCTCGACGCCGCCATCGCCCGCTTCGGCCGCGAGGGCTACCGGTCGACCTCGGTCGCCGACATCGCGCGCGACGCAGCGGTCGGCGGCACGGTCGCCTACTCCTACTTCCCGAACAAGGAGTCGCTGTTCCTCGCCGCGGTCGACGAGGACGCGGCGGGGGTCATCTCCGAGGGCCTGCTCAGCGTCATGGACGACCCGGCGATCGTCGACTGGCGGCGCGACCTGATCTTCACGCTCGTCGCGGCGGTCGACCACCACCCGCTCGCCCGCCGCCTGCTCGCCGGGCTCGAGCCCGAGGTGACGGTCCGCGTGCTCGACATGCCGGCCCTCGAGGAGCTGCGCAAGGTGTGCGCGGCACGGCTGCGCGCCGAGCAGCTCGACGGCACGATCCGCCCCGACATCGACCCCGTCCCGATCGCCAACGGCCTGGTGGCGATCATCCTGTCGCTGCTCATGTCGATCACCCAGCTCGGCAACGACGTGGCGGCCACCTACGCCGGCGACGTCATCAGCGTGTTCGAGGCCGCCCTCGACCGGACGCCGTCCTCACACAACCCTCACACCTCGATCTCGGAACCCTGATCCCCGCGCCCGATCGTCCGGGCATGGACGGATCCACCGATCGACGGAGCGCCCGCCGCACGGTGACCACCTCGGCGCTGGCCGTCGTCGTGGTGCTGGCGGCCGGCTGCGGTCGGGACCGCACCGACGGCGCGGAGCGACCGACCGCCCCGACCACCACCGTCGCACCGGCGCAGGTCTCGAGGACCACGGTCGTCTCCACGCCCGCGCCGCCACCGGCCCCGACGGTCGCCGGTCCCCCGCCGCCCGCGCCGGCGGCAGGCACCGTGGCGCTCGGCGCCGTCC
>JAEVZA010000089.1 GCA_023392475.1 Actinomycetes bacterium
GCGGAGAGCAGCGGCGGCAGCGACGCCCGCGCCTGCACCATCGGGTTCGCGAGGTAGCCGGACAGGTGCGCCGGCAGGTCCGCGTCGCGGCCGCGGAGCGGTCCGGTGAACAGCCGGTCGGACATGAGCGCGTCGTTGACCGGCGTGTTGTCCCACAGCAGCGGGCGGCGCCCGTCCATCGCCTCGGACCACGCCGCCGCGTCCGACGCCTCGATCGTGCGGTTCACGACCTGCACCCCCGTCCACCCGATGGCCACCTCGGGTGGGAGGCGCCGCGCCAGCGCGTCGAGGTACGGCGTGCGGACCGTGCCCGTGTAGTGGGTCGGCACCAGGAGCAGCTCGACCTCCGGTGGCAGCTCGTCGCGGAGCCACGAGCCCAGCTCGGCGTGGCGCTCGCCGAGCCCGTCGGCCGGCGGGAGGTCGTCGAGGAGGAGGCCGACCAGCGTCACGCCGACGTCGAGCGTCTGGCGGAACTTCGCGAGCAGGGCGGTCCGGTCGGCCGGGTCGGCGGGATCGATGCTGAGGCCCGGCGAGACCGAGAACCCGACGCGCACCCCGTCCGTCGCCGCGAACGCCTCGAGCTCGCCCAACCAGGCGCTGTCGTACGGCTCCCGCCACCGGTCCCGGTGCAGCGGGTCGTCCTTCGGCGCGTACACGTACGTGCCCATGCCGAGCGCTGACAGCGCGGTGCAGACCTCCGCACGCTCGGACCACGTCCACGGCGTCCCGTAGAACCCCTCGATGATCCCCCGCACGGCTGCCTCCGACCCACCTCGCGGCACGGGTCGCACCGGTCGGCCGGCCGGCGCCGCGTAGGGTGCCCGAGCATGTCACACACGTTGTCCGAGGCCGCGTCCAAGGAGCTGCTCGCCGGCTTCGGCGTCCCGGTCGCCCCCGAACGCCTCGCGGTGACCGCCGACGAGGCCGTCGCCGCCGCCGACGAGCTCGGCTACCCGGTCGTCGCCAAGCTGTGCGGCGACGGGATCGCCCACAAGACGGAGCGCGGGCTCGTGCGCCTCGGCCTGGCCGACGCCGGGGCGGTGGCCGCCGCCGCGTCGGAGCTCCTCGCCGCGGCGCGGCCCGAGGACGACGCCACCGGCGTCCTCGTCGCGCCGATGGTCAGCGGTGAGCGCGAGCTGATCGCCGGCCTCGCCACCGACCCGCAGTTCGGGCCCACCGTCCTGCTCGGCGTCGGGGGCGTGCTCGCCGAGGCGGTGGCCGACGTCAGCGTGCGACTCGTCCCGATCGAGCGCGTCGACGCCGAGGAGATGATCGAGGACCTGGGCAGCCAGGCGCTGCTCGGGGAGTTCCGCGGCGAGCCGCCGGTCGATCGCGGCACCGTCGTCGACGTGCTCCTGGGCCTCTCGGCCGCCGCCGAGGGCACACCTGGGCTCGTCTCCGCCGACCTGAACCCGCTGATCGTCCACGAGGGCCGCGTCGTGGCCGTCGACGCGCTGGTGGAGCTCTCGTGAGCGCCGAACCGACCGCCGAGCAGTTCCGCGCGCTGTTCGAGCCCCGCGGCATCGTCATCGCCGGCGCGTCCTCGCACCCCGGCAAGTTCGGGTTCGTGAGCCTCCACAACGTGATCGCCTCCGGCTACGCGGGCGAGGTGTTCGCGACCAACCTCGAGGGCACCCCGGTGCTGGGGGTCCCGACGCTCCGCTCCCTCGACGAGCTGCCGGAGGGGCGTGTCGACCTCATCTTCGTGTGCACCCCGAAGTCGGTGAACCTGGACCTGCTGCGCACCGCGGCGGCGAAGGGCATCCGCGCCGCCTTCCTCACCTCGGCCGGCTACGGCGAGGCGGGGGAGGAGGGCCGCCGCGACGAGGCGGAGCTCGTGGCGACCTGCCGCGAGCTCGGCATCCTGCTCGTCGGCCCCAACGGCCAGGGCGTGGTGTCGACGCCGTCGCGGCTCTGCGCGCAGATCGTCGCGCCCTACCCGCCGGCGGGCTCGATCGGGGTGGCCAGCCAGTCCGGCAACTTCGTGTCGAGCTTCATGAACTGGTCGTGCGCCACGGGCGTCGGCATCTCGCGGGCGGTGTCCTGCGGCAACGCGGCCGCCACCTCCGTCACCGACGTCCTGCGCTACCTCGCCGACGACGACGCGACCTCGGTCGGCCTCGCGTACATCGAGGGCGTGACCGACGGGCGGGACGTCGCCACCGCGCTGCGCGACGTCGCCGAGGAGATGCCCGTCGTCGTGATGAAGGGCGGGGCCACCGGCGGCGGCGCCCGCGCCGCGGCGAGCCACACCGGGTCCCTCGCCACGGACGACCGCACCTTCGACGGCATGTGCCGCCAGGTCGGCGTCACGCGCGCCGGCTCCGTCGAGGAGGCGTTCGAGGCGGCGGCGACGTTCGCGTCGCAGCCGCTGCCGAGCGGCAACCGCGTCGTGGTGATGACGACGGCCGGCGGGTGGGGCGTCGTGACCGCCGACGCCATCACGCGGCACCCCGACCTCGAGCTCGCGGTCCTGCCCGACGACCTCCGCGACCGCATCGACGGCGAGCTGCCCCCGCGCTGGAGCCGTGGCAACCCCGTCGACCTCGCCGGCGGCGAGACGCGCGACACGATCCCCACCGTGCTCGAGATGATCGCCTCGCACGACGGCGTCGACGCGGTCGTGTACCTCGGCCTCGGCATCCAGTCGAACCAGGCGCGCATGCTGCGCGAGGGGGGCTTCCACCCGGACCACGGCCTCGAGCGGATCGTGGCGTACCACGAGCGCCAGGACGCGCGCTTCGCCCAGGCCGCGCACGACGTCTCCGTCGCCACGGGCAAGCCGATCCTGACCGCCACCGAGCTCGCCGTCGCGTTCCCCGACAACCCGGGCCCCGCGACCGTCCGCGAGACCGGCCGGCTCTGCTACCCGTCCGCCGACCGGGCCGTGACCGCGCTCGGGCACCTGTGGCGGCGGAGCCGGCACCGCCTCCGCCGGGGGCTCCCGATCGGGTGACCGTCCCGCCCGAGCTCCCCGGCGAGCCGCTGCTCGCCGAACCGCCGACCGTCGTGGTGC
>JAEVZA010000096.1 GCA_023392475.1 Actinomycetes bacterium
CTGCTCGCCTTCGTCCCCGTGCCCGGCGTCCAGTTCGCCACCGTGTCCGTCGGCGCCACCGAGGCCGTGCCCGCGCCCCGCCCGGCGACGGCGTCGGAGCGGACCGCGACGCAGGCGGCCGCCGACGAGCCGCTCGGCGCGGACCGCGTCGTGAGCGAGGACACGACGACCGGCACGTTCACGTCGGTCGGCTTCACGTTCGACCGCGAGCCGTCCCAGCCGGTGCTCGTGCGCGTCCGCGGCACCGACGGCGCCTACGGGCCGTGGCACGAGCTCGCCACCGAGGACGCCGAGGGTCCCGACCCCGGCTCGCCCGAGCAGGGGCGCTCCGGCACCGAGCCGTTCTGGGCCGGCGACGCGTCCGGCTACCAGGTGTCCATGGCCGCTGCCGACGCGCACCGGGCCGACGCCGTCACCGTGCACGACGAGCAGCGGCGATCGGTGGTCACCGCCGAGCCCGTCGCCGGCGCCGCCGTGGCGCCGCCGTTCGGCATCAACCTCCGCTCGGCGTGGGGCGCACGAGCGCCCCTCGCGACCAGCTACGGCTCGACGGTGAAGCTCGCCGTCGTCCACCACTCGGCGAGCTCGAACTCGTACGCGCCGTCCGACGTGCCCGCGATCCTCCGCTCGATCCAGGCGTACCACATGGACGGCCGCGGCTGGTCGGACATCGCGTACAACTTCGTCGTCGACAAGTACGGCGGCATCTGGGAGGGCCGCGCCGGCGGCATCGACAAGTCCGTGATCGGCGCGCACGCGCAGGGCTTCAACACGAACACCGTGGGCGTGATGGTGATCGGCGACTACACGCTGACCACCCCGACCACGGCCGCGCTGCAGGGCGTCGCCAAGGTGATCGGCTGGAAGCTCTACCTGTTCGGCAACGCACCGAACGGGCGCGTGTCGTTCACGTCGGGCGGGTCGCCCTCGATCCCGGCGGGCCAGGTCGTGAACCTGCCGGTCGTCGTCGGCCACCAGGACGTCGGGTCCACCGACTGCCCGGGGAGCATCGAGGCCCGGCTCGGTGACATCCGCGCGTGGGCGACCGACTGGTTCACGTGGACGGCCGCGCTCGACGGCACCTCGCCGACCGGCGCGCTCGAGAACGTGTCGATCCGAGCGGGCAACATCCTCCACGTCGCCGGCTGGGCCCTCGACCCGAACACGTCGGGTCCGACCGCGGCCATCATCGGCGTGGACGGGCGCCTCACCAACGTGCCGGCGAGCTGGCCCCGCAACGACGTCGCCGCGCAGCACCCCGGCTACGACAACCGCAAGGGCTTCGTGTGGGAGGCCGTCGTGTCGAAGGGCACCCACCAGGTGTGCGCGTGGGCCGGGAACGTGGGCCCGGGCATCAACACGCCGCTCGGCTGCCGCTCCGTCGTCGTCAAGTGACCCCCGGCGGGGGGCCGCGCCGCCCATCGGGTGGTGGAAGTGCGCCGATCTGCTGGTAGAAGGGTCGACGTGAAGGGACTGATCCTCTCCGGCGGCGCGGGCACGCGGCTGCGGCCGATCACGCACACCAGCGCCAAGCAGCTGGTGCCGGTCGCCAACAAGCCGATCCTCTTCTACGGCATCGAGGACATGGTCGAGGCCGGGATCACCGACATCGGCATCATCACCGGAGAGACGGGTCCCGAGGTCATGGACGCGGTCGGCGACGGCAGCGCGTTCGGCGCCCGGGTCACCTACATCCCGCAGGAGGAGCCGCTCGGCCTCGCGCACTGCGTGCGGATCGCCCGGGACTTCCTCGGCGAGGACGACTTCGTCATGTACCTCGGCGACAACATGCTCCAGCAGGGCCTCGCCGACTTCGTCGCCGCGTTCGAGGAGGACCGCGAGCGCGCCAACACGCCGACCCTCCACGAGGAGCTCCAGCAGCCGGCGGCGCAGATCCTCCTGTGCCCGGTGCCCGACCCGCAGCGCTTCGGCGTGGCCGCGGTGGACGAGGACGGCCGGGTGGTGCGCCTCGTCGAGAAGCCGGTCGACCCGCCGTCGGACCTGGCGCTCGTCGGCGTGTACCTCTTCACGCCGGCGATCCACGAGGCCGTCGCCTCCATCGAGGCGTCGCCTCGCGGCGAGCTGGAGATCACCGACGCGATCCAGTGGCTCATCGACCACGGCGAGCGGGTCCGCCACGACACGCTCACCGGCTGGTGGCTCGACACGGGCAAGAAGGACCCGCTGCTCGAGTCCAACCGCCGCGTCCTCGAGTCGATCGAGGCCCGGATCGACGGCGAGGTCGACGACCGCTCCACGATCGACGGCCGGGTGGTCATCGAGGCCGGCGCCAAGGTCGTCGACTCCCACATCCGTGGCCCCGCCGTCATCGGCAGCGGCGCCCGGATCGAGCGCACCTACGTGGGCCCGTTCACCGCCATCGCCGCCGAGTGCGTGATCACCGACTCGGAGGTGGAGCACTCCGTCGTGCTCGAGCGGGCCACGATCACCGGCGTGCCCCGCCTCACCGACTCGCTCATCGGCCGCGACACCCACGTCCAGCGCTCCGGTCAGCGCCCGACCGCCACCCGGCTGATGATCGGCGACCACTGCTCGATCGACCTCGAGTAGCCGGCCCGCCCGTCCCCGACCGCCGACCCACCACCCAGGGAGCCCCCCGCACATGGCCACCGTCACCCCCTCCGAGCTGATCGACGGCGTGCTCGTCGTCGAGCCGACGCTCTTCGGCGACGACCGCGGGTACTTCGTCGAGACGTACCGCCGCGAGTGGATCCCGGGCGGGCGCGAGATGGTGCAGGGCAACCGGGGGAACCGGGTCGCCGGCTGCCTCGTCGGCCTGCACTACCACCTGCACCAGGCCGACTACTGGTACGTGCCGAACGGCCACGCCCGCGTCGTCCTGCACGACCTCCGGGACGGCGGCCCCACCGACGGCGCCACGCAGGTCCTCGACCTCGGCGAGGTCGACGGCGGGCCGAACAACCACCTCGGCGTGTACATCCCGCCCGGCGTGGCCCACGGGTTCGCGAGCCTCAGCGACATGACCATCACGTACCTCGTCGACGGCTACTACAACCCGGCGGACGAGCTCGGCGTCGCCTGGGACGACCCCGAGATCGACGCCGACTGGGGCGTGGCCGGCCCGATCCTCTCCGAGCGGGACCGCGCCAACCCGCGGCGCGCCGAGCTCGCACCCCAGTGGCGCCCGCACGCCGCGCTCCGCACCTGAGCGGCCTCCGGCCGCGGCACTCGAGCGCCCTCGGACTGCGTTCTGACTGCATCCGACGTCGCCCGGCGACGTGAGGTGCACGGAGAACGCCGGTGGACGCGATCGACGGCCGGAGGAGGCCGACGGCGGCGCCGGTACGCTCTCGGTGTGCGACTGCTCATCACCGGCGGAGCCGGGTTCATCGGCTCCAACTACGTCCGCCACGTCCTGGCCACGACCGACGACGAGGTCACGGTCTTCGACGCGCTGACGTACGCGGGCAACCTCGAGAACCTCGCCGACGTGGCGGATGACCCCAGGTTCACGTTCGTGAAGGGCGACATCTGCGACCGCGGCGCCGTCGCCGAGGCGCTGCCCGGCCACGACGCCGTCGTCCACTTCGCCGCCGAGAGCCACGTCGACCGCTCGCTGCTCGACCCCGATGTGTTCGTGCGCACCAACTGCTCGGGCACCAACGTCCTGTGCGACCTCGCGTCGCAGATCGGCGTGGAGCGGTTCGTCCACATCTCCACCGACGAGGTGTACGGCTCGATCGAGGAGGGTTCCTTCGTCGAGACCGACCGCCTCGCCCCGAGGTCGCCGTACTCCGCCGCCAAGGCCGGCTCCGACCAGATCGCCCTCGCGTACCACGAGACCTACGACCTGCCGGTGGTGCTGACCCGGTCCTCGAACCAGTTCGGGCCGTACCAGTTCCCCGAGAAGCTCATCCCGTTCTTCGTGACCAACCTGCTCGACGGCGGCACGGTGCCGCTGTACGGCGACGGGCTCAACGTCCGCGACTGGTTGTTCGTGCAGGACAACTGCGAGGGCGTCGACCTCGTGCTGCGCCACGGCGTCGTCGGCGAGATCTACAACATCGGCGCCGGCAACGAGCGGACGAACCGCGAGATCACCGACCGGCTGCTCGGGCTCCTCGGCGAGGACGAGTCGAGCGTCGAGTACGTCGAGGACCGCAAGGGCCACGACCGCCGCTACTCGATCGCCACGGGCAAGGTCGCCGAGCTCGGCTGGCGACCGCGCCACGGGTTCGACGAGGCCCTCGACGAGACCGTCCGCTTCTACCGCGACCGGCGCGACTGGTGGGAGCCGCTGCGCTCCCGGGTCCGCAACCGCTGAGCGGGCGGGGGAGGGAGAGCAGGTGCGCATCCTCGTCACCGGCGCACGGGGCCAGCTCGGGACCGAGCTCATGGCCCGCCTGGAGCCGCAGGCCCACCACGAGGTGCTCGGCGTCGACCTGCCCGAGCACGACCTGACCGACCGTGACCACGCGCTCGGGCTCGTCACCACGTTCCGACCCGACGTCGTCGTGCACGGGGCCGCCTTCACCGCGGTCGACGCGTGCGAGGAGCAGGTCGAGACCGCGTACCGCGTCAACTGCGCCGCGACCCGGTTCCTGGCCGACGGCGCCCGCCGCGTCGGTGCCCACGTCGTGTACGTGTCCACCGACTACGTGTTCGACGGCACCAAGGCGACGCCCTACGTCGAGTGGGACCTGCCGAACCCGCAGTCGGTCTACGGGCGCACGAAGCTCGGCGGCGAGATGGAGATCGACCCGGGGTGGACCGTCGCCCGCACGTCCTGGGTGTGCGGCGCGCACGGCGCCAACATGGTGAAGACGCTCCTCCGACTGGGGGAGCAGGGTGGGGAGCTCGCCTTCGTCGACGACCAGATCGGGCACCCGACGTTCGCCGGCGACCTCGCCGACATGCTGCTGCGCCTGGCCGTCGAACGGGTCCCCGGCACCTTCCACACCACGAACCAGGGCGCGACCAGCTGGTACGGGTTCGCCCGCGAGGTGTTCGCCGCGGCCGGCCACGACCCCGAGCGCATCCGGCCGATCACGACCGACGAGCTCGACCCGCCCCGTCCGGCCCCGCGCCCGGCGAACTCGGTGCTCGACAACCTCGCCTGGCGCCTCCACGGCTTCGCCCCGAGCCGCGACTTCCGCGAGCCGCTGCGCGAGGTCGTCGGCGTCCTCACCGCCGGCTGACGGCCGGCGGTCCCGCCTTCCGTCCTGCCCTCCCTCGTTCGTTCTGTGCTGCAGATCGGTACGGATCCGTACCGATCTGCAGCACAGAACGAACCGGGTGGGGCGGCGCGGGTGGA
>JAEVZA010000139.1 GCA_023392475.1 Actinomycetes bacterium
CTGTGGCCCTGGCCGCGCTCCTCGCCGCCGGTGTCGCGGCGGCACCGTCCTGCTCGGGCGACGACGCCGACGCGGCCGGGTCGAGCACGTCGACCACGACCAGCGCGCCCGCCTCGACCACGACGCCCGCCCCCGAGCAGGCCCGTCCCGGGTCGGGCGGCGTGACGGTCACACCGGACCCCGTGCCGGTCGGCGCGTCCGACACGTCGGCGAAGGTGACCGTCGCGTGGCAGGGGCAGGCGCCCCGCACGCTGATCTTCGTCCGCGTGTGCCGCAAGCCGGTCTCGGACCCGACGTTCAAGGACGGCATCGACTGCTCGCTCCTCAGCGAGCTCACGCCCAACGGGACGCCCGACGGCGACGGGAGCATCGAGCTGACCCTGTTCCGCGGGGAGAACCCCGACGGCGGCTCCGGCTGGGGGTGCTTCGCCCCCGGCGACCGGGCGCCGGCCGGCGTGCAGGCGAACACCACCTGCTACGTGCGGGTGACGAACGACGTGGACGGCAACGCGGAGGACGCCCGGGACGCGGCGTTCACGTTCCAGGCCCGCTGAGCGACCGCTGCCCGCCCGCCGATCCGGGCGCGGCGTGGATCAGGAGGTCGGCACCGGCGTGTTCCGGTACGGCTCGTAGCTCCGGCACGGCTGACCCCGGAGACCGGGGCACGGCGGCAGCTGCGCCGGGTAGTCGCTGAGCACGCCCGACGTGAGCGGCAGCACCAGCTTGGACGGGTGCTCGGCCGAGTGGCCGACGTCGATCGTCGTGTCGTCGGGCTCCTGCTTGACGATGTAGCTCCAGCGGGGCTTGTCGCCGCCGGCCGTGTGGACGGACAACCGGAGGCGGGAGCCCTTCCGCACGATCTGCGCGAACGGCAGGACCATGATCCGCACCTCGGTCCAGTCGTTCGGCGGCATCGCCGCCGCGTCCGACTCGAGGTTGGTGTGCAGCGGCATGAGGTCGGTCGAGCCGTCCGCGACCTTGCGCTCCGACGCGCGCAGCAGGCCGGTCTGGATGTAGGTCTCCTTGCCGTCGGGCCGCACCTCGGAGAGGGTCACGCCGAGGTCCGCGTCGTGCGCGTTCGTCCGGATCCAGAGGTCGGCGCTCGCGGTGCCCGCGAGGACCTGGTCCTGCGCGAGCGGGTCGCTCACGAACACGGCCGCCTCGCCCTTCGGCTCCTGCTTCCAGTCGTAGCCCGGATCGGCGTGGAACAGGTCCTTGCCCGGACCGTCCGTGAAGGTGGTGACGTCGGCGAGCGCGGGGTCGTACTCGAACCGGCTGGCCGACCCGGCGCCGTCGGCGGCCGCCGGTCGGTCGGTGCCCATCGTCCCGCCGGCGCCGAGGTACAGCGCCTCGGCGGTGGTGCCCTTCGGCGGGAACTGGTCGACGCGCGCCTCGGCGGTCGGGATCGGCGCACCGGGCTGCGACGGGTCGCCTGCGCCGCTCTCGAACACGAGCCGGATCGGCGCCTCGGCCTCGTACTCCGCGCGCGCCGCCTGGACCGAGGGCGCGTCGAGGAACCGCTGCGGGGGCAGGGTGACGTCGGCGTCGAAGATCTGCTTCATGATCAGCGGCACGAACAGCTTCACGACCGGCGAGATCTCCTGGAGCCGGTCGCCGACGTACAGGTCGAGGAACGTCTTCCACTCGACGAGGTTGAACGGCGCGAAGCCGTCGGCGTGCGCACCGTTCCACGCGCTGAAGTGCCGGACGGGCGCGCCTGTGAACTTGTCGAAGAGCAGCGGGAACCGCCCACCGGTCTGCTCGTCCTGCCAGGCGCCGGTGAGGAACACCGGCACGTCCACGTCCTTGACGAACAGGGAGGGGTTGACCGGGTCCGCCACGGCGGGCGTGTAGTGGTCGTACTTGCGGGCCTTCGCGGCGGCGTCGACGTTCTGGCCCCGGAACCGCTGGTTGTCCTTGCAGGTCTCGTCGCCGGCGTCGACGCGGGCGCGCTCCCAGCCCTGGCCGTAGGGCTCCGCCTTGGTGCCCACCTCCTTCGCCCAGGACAGGGCGAAGCCCTTGTTGAACATGCCGCCCGGCGCGAGCACGCCGCGGGCGGTGTCGTCGTACACCGAGAGCGGGGTGATGGCGGCGAGCGACGGCGGCCGGGTGGAAGCCACGAACATCTGCGAGATGCCCGGGTACGACAGCCCGACCATGCCCACCTTGTGGTTCTGCACCCACGGCTGCGCGGCCGCCGTCTCGATGACGTCGTAGCCGTCCGTGAGCTGGAGCGGCTCGAAGAAGTCGTACGCGCCGCCGGAGCAGCCCGTGCCGCGGATGTTCACGGCCACCACCGCGTAGCCCATGGCCAGGGCGAGGAGGGAGCCCGGCTGCGCCGGCGCGTTGCACGCGAACGACACGACGCCGCAGAGGCTGTCGGGGTCGTTGTCGCCGATGATCGACTTCAGGGCCTTCGCGTTCTCGCGGATGAGGTTGGAGCCGGGTCGCGACGGGTCGTAACCCGAGTACTCGACGACGGTCGGGTACGGGCCGTCCTCGACCGGACCCGGGAGGTACACCGAGGTGGACAGGGTCGTGCCGTCCCGGGTGGTGATGTACTGGAAGCCCGGCTCGAGGTGCTGCCCGGCGTAGAACGACGACGGCGGTGTCGACGTCTGCGGGTCGGTGACCGCCACGGGCTCGGAGGCCGTGATCGGCGCCGTCACCGTCGCGACCCGGTAGCCCTTCCCCGGCTCCACGAGGCGGAAGATCAGCGAGCCCTGGCGGTCGGTGGTGCCGGTCTGCACGGCGTGACCGGCCGCGTCGTAGAGCGCGAGCGCCGTGCGCGGCCTCGCCCCCTCGACGTGCACCTGGCCGACGCTGCCCGTGGTGGTGTAGCGGGCGAGGCGCGCCGAGGCGGCGAGGGCGCGCACCTCGGACGTGGCCGGGGCGTCGGCGCGGTCGGGCTCCTGGGTGCAGGCGCCGGCGAGCAG
>JAEVZA010000170.1 GCA_023392475.1 Actinomycetes bacterium
CCCGCCCCCCCCCCGCCGCCGGGGGGGGCGCGGGGGGGGGCGTCGACCGGTCGGCGGTCGTCACCCCTGGGGGTGGGTCGTGAACAGCGCCGGGGCGGTCGGGAGCACGTCCTCGTCGTCGGCCAGGGCGATCGGCCAGTAGGTCGGGATCCGACGGCTGCGCCGGCCGGCGGCCAGCAGCAGGAGGCCGGCGGCGAGGAGCAGGGCGCCCAGCGTCGCGGCGGCGAGCGACTCGGCGCCCGTGAAGGCGAGGCTGCTCCCGCCGGTCGACGGCGACGTGGGCGTGGTGGCCCTCGTCTCGACGGCCGGCGACACGGCCGCGTCGGGGTTCGGCGTGTCGCCCCCGCCGCCGCCACCGCCGCTGCCCGGGATCGTGGTGGCCGCCGCCCCGGGCTCGGTCGTGGTGGTGGAGGTGGATGTCGTGCTGGTGGACGGCGGCACGATCGTCGTGCCCTCCACCACGGGGGGCACCTCGGTCGTGGTCGTGGTCGCCCCCGGACCGCAGTTGGTGCCGGCGTACTGCTCGGCCGTCCCGAGGTCGCCGGGGAAGAGCAGCGGGCCGTGCACCGGCCCGAGCGGCAGCAGGTCGACGACGGACGGCGTGTCACCGGTGACGACGTCGAACTGCGCGGGGCGGCAGCCCTTCGCGAACGTGATCACGGTGGTGCTCGGCCCGCCGATCTCGAACGTCTCCGACTCGAGGAGGTGCTGCGGCCACGCCCGCCCGCCGCCGGGCATGCCGTAGACGACCGCGGTGGCGTCGATCGGGTCGCACAGGTGCCAGCGGTTGACGACCGTGAGGCGGAAGTGGTCGACGGTCGACTCGCGGCGGTAGGTGAGGGCGCTGCGGCCGAAGAGCGTCGGCACGCACGACCCGCCGTCGGGGAGCGACGTCTGGGAGACGGTCACGTCGCCGGCGGCGCCCGCCGGCGCCGCGGCGATGCCGAGCAGCAGCACGCCCGACAGGCACGCCACCGCGGCCACGGCCGTGCGACGGCTCCGCCCCGTCGCCCTCGTTCCCTCCGTCATCGCTACCCCCAGCCCGCCGTTTCGCTGGCCCGTCCATTCCCTCGACCTCACGATCCAGACCAGGTGCGTCGCCCGGCGTCGGGGGCATTTCACGGTGACCCGTGGTCGGTGACGGGCGGTCACCGCGGCGGGCGCCCGAACGGGTGCGGAGCGTGGTGCCGAGCAGCGCTCGGTGCACCGTGCCAGGCATCCGGGGGGCCGGCCCACCGGGCCCGTACGATCGCCCGCGTGTCGAGCACGACGACGACCGGGGCGGGGCCGACGTGACCACGAGGGTGGCGTTCCTCCGGGCCGTCAACGTGGGCCGGCGCACGGTGGCCATGGCGACGGCGGCGGAGGTCGTGCGGGACCTCGGCCACGACGACGTGTGGACCTACGTGAACAGCGGGAACGTGGTCTTCGACGGGACCGGGCGCCGCACGGACCTCGAACGTTCGATCGGCGACGCGCTCGAGGACCGGTTCGGCTTCGAGGTGACCACCTTCGTGCGCTCGGCCGCGGAGCTCCGGAAGGCGCTCGCCCTCGAGCCGTTCGAGGTGGCCGACGGCGACACGTACTTCGTCACGTTCCTACTCGAGCCGCCCTCCGCCGCCGTCGCGGCCGAGCTCGAGGCGGCCTCGAACGAGTTCGACACGCTCGTGGTGCACGGCCGGGACGTCCACTGGCGGATGCACGGGCGATCGACCGAGACGCGGGTCAAGGCCGCGACGTGGAACCTCGTCGGCAAGCTCGGCAGCACCAGCCGGAACGTCACGATGCTCCGCCGGCTGGTCGAGCGCATCGACGGATGAGCCCTACGCCGCCGGCGCCGCAACGGGCGCACGTGCGGCTCAGGGCCGGGCGGTGAACAGCTCGTAGGCGTTGCCGTCGGGGTCCCGGACGTACACGCCGCGCCCGCCCCCGAGGTGGTTGATGCGCCCGTCGGCCTGCCGTGGTGACGAGCCGTGCTCGAGGCGCCCTCGCCGCACGTGGTCGAGCGCCCGGTCGAAGGTGACGTCGTCGACGAGGAACGCCCAGTGGCCGACCGCGGGTTCGAGCCGGTCGTCGAAGTCGAGGGTCAGGTCCTCGTTGACCCGGACCGGCAGGAAGGGCGGCGTCGGCGCACCGACCTCGAGGCCCAGCAGGTCGGCGAGGAACCGGGCGCCCCGCTCCTTGTCGCTGGTGCGGACGACCGTGTGGTCCAGGACGATCGTGTGGGGTACGTCGGTCACGGGAGGTCCTCCGGCGCGGGGGGTTCGAGGGTCTGGGCGGCCAACCGCTCGAGCGAGCGGGCGAACGCGTCCGCCTCCTGGACCGGCCACGACCCGACCAGGTGCTCGAACACCGCCTGCTGCCAGTCGCGGGCCTGGTCGAGCAGCCGTCGGCCGGCGCCCGTGATGCGGAGCTCGGTGCGGCGGGCGTCCGCCGGGTCGACGGTCTTCGTGACCAGCCCGGCGTCGACGGCGTCGGCGAGCATGCGGCTCGCGTTGGAGCGATCGAGGCCGAGCTCCACGGCCACGTCGGAGACGGCCACGGAGCCCCGGGCCGCCGCGGCGTCGACGGCCTCGAGCACGAGCACGTGCGCGACCGGCACGTCGTCGCCGGCGGAGCCCGGCGCCCAGCGCCGCGACCAGTAGCGGACGACCCGGAACAGCGCGGGGCCGCCGAGCGGTCGGGAGGGCGGACCGGATCGTGTGCGCATCGCACGCAAACTACGTGCGTTCCGCACGCGATGCAACCACGCCCGCTCGTCCGCACCGACCCACCTCCCGTTCTGTCCGCGGGTTCCGTCGTCAGACGACGGAACCCGCTGCGAAAGCGGTCCTGCGCAGGGGTCCTCGGCGGTCGGGCCGGGTCCCGAGGCCGTCAGGCGGCGGGGGCGAGCTCGGCGATGACCCGCCGTGCCAGCGCCATCGACGCCTCGGGGTCGGCGTCGGGCGATCCCACCGTGGGGTCGAAGTTCAGGTCGAGGAACGTCTCGGTGACGCCCTTGGACGCGAGGTCCGCGAGGTCCGAACGGATCTCGTCGATCGTGCCGGTGAGCGGCCCGCGCTCGCCGTCGTCGCGGACCTTCACGACGCCCCGGGAGACGAAGCGGAGCGCGCCGGCGTCACGGCCGGCCTCCTCGGCGGCCCGGCGAACGACGTCGATGGACTCGTCGATGCGGTCGAGGTCCGCCTGGCTGCTGGAGATCCAGCCGTCGCCGAGCGCCCCGGCGCGCCGGAGGGCGGCCGGCGCCATCCCGCCGAGGAGCACCGGCGGCCTCGGCGACTGCACCGGCTTGGGCTCGATGCGGCACCGGGGCACGTCGTAGAACTGGCCGTGGTGCTCGACGACCTCCTCGGTCCAGATGGCGTCGAGGCAGCGGAGGTAGTCGTCGGCCCGGGCGCCCCGCCGTGCCATGTCGACCCCGGCGGCCGCGAACTCCTCGGGCTGCCAGCCGGTGCCGAAGCCGACGTCGAGGCGGCCGCCGCTGAGCACGTCGATCGTCGTCAGCGACTTCGCGGTGACCACCGGCGGGGCGAACGGCAGGTTCAGCACGGCGACGCCGAGTCGCGCCCGCGTGGTGACGCCGGCCAGGTACGCCATCACGGCGAGCGGGTCGAGCACGCTCCGGTACTGCGGCAGCAGCGCGGGTGCGCCGTCGTCGTCGACGGCGGTGACGAGCCGCTGGAACGTCCAGAGCGAGTGGTAGCCGGCGTCCTCCGCGAGCTCCGCCACCTCGGCGACGTTGGCGGTGGTGGCCCACGAGCCGGAGACGGGGACCGCGAATCCGAGCAGCATCGGCCGGAACCTAACGCACGGCCGCACCCCCGACAGGCCGGTTCCGTGCTGCGAGCGCGCCCGTGATCCCGCGCGCTCGCACCACGGGACGGAGCGGCCCGCCGACGCGACGACCGTCGCTCAGACGACGGCGACGGCGGCGCCGACCATGCCACGCGGGTCGGCCGCCCCGGTGAGCACGCCGTCGGGCCGGCGCTCGATCGCCTGCGCGTGCCCGAACCCGCCCGGATCGAACCCGGCGACCTCGACGCGGTGGCCGAGCGCGGCCAGTCCCTCGGCCCAGGTGCCCGGCGCGTGGCCCTCGATGCGCACGACCTGGTCCTCCGGCACGGACCACGTGTCGAACCCCGTGCCGTCGGTGCCCGGGCCCGGCGCCACCACGAGCCGGGGCGCCCGCACGGCGTCCCCCGGCTCCTGGCCGTGGAGCAGGAGGCGGGCGAGGAGCTGGAGGACGACCTGCGGCTGCGAGTCGCCGCCCATCGTGCCGAGCACGGCCCGCAGGGACCCGTCGGGCCGGGTGACGAGCGCCGGCGCGAGGGTGTGCGGCGGCCGACGGCCGGGCCCGTACTCGGCCGGGTGGCCGGGCTCGAGCGAGAAGCCGAGGCCGCGGTCGTGGAGCAGGACGCCCGTGCCGGGCACCGCGAGGTGGCAGCCGAAGTCCTTCGCGTTCGACTGGATCAGGCTCACCCCGGTGCCCTCGTCGTCGACGGCGCAGAGGTACATCGTCCCGCCGCCGGCGACCGGTGCGACGCGCCCCGACGGCCCGTCGGGCCGGAACGCGGCGGCGAGGCCGGCGAGCCGGTCCTCGTGGAGCAGCGCGGCGCCGTCGGCGTGCTCGTGGAGCACCTCGGGCCGGTCGTGGCCCGCCAGGCGGGAGGCCTCGACGACGACGTGCGCCCAGGCCGCGTCCTCGGGCATCGGTCCGCCGGGGACCAGCCCGACGAGCTCGGCGATCCTCGCCGCGGCGAGCGTCAGGTACCCCTGCGACGTGGGCGGCGGCGTCCACACGTCGTGGCCCCACACGTGGACCCCGAGCGGCTCGACCCACGACGCCTGGCGCCGGCGGAGGTCCTCCGGGGCGTACTCGCCGCCGCCGAGCTCCAGGAGCGCGTCGCCGAACGCGCCCTCGTAGAACGCCTCGCGGCCGCCGGCCGCGACCGCCTCGAGCGTGGCGGCGAGCTCGGGCCGTCGCAGGCGGTCGCCGGTGCCGGGACCGGGCGCGAGCTCGTCCACGCCGAGGTCGGCCGGGAGCGTGTGCAGCATGAACGACAGCAACGGCGAGACGGGGAACCCGTCCCGGGCCAGGCGGATCGCCGGGGCGAGGACCTCGGCGATCGGGCGCCGCCCGTGCCGCTCGTGCAGCGCCACCCACCCGTCGACGCAGCCCGGCACCGGTGCGGCGGCCACGTCGCCGCGCATCGGCACGGCCGTGAGCCCGCGGGCCCGGAGGCGGTCGGGGTCGGCGCCGGAGCCGGCGCGTCCGGCGGCGTCGACGACCTCGGGTGGCCCGTCACCGCGGTGCACGAGTGCGAACAGGTCGCCGCCGAGCCCGCAGTAGTGCGGGCCGGTCACGGCGAGCACCGCGTTCGCGG
>JAEVZA010000199.1 GCA_023392475.1 Actinomycetes bacterium
GTCCGCCGGCCGGCGGCGGGTAGCCGCCGGGAGCGGGCGGGTAGCCGCCGGGCGCCGGGTAGCCCCCCGGCGGCGGCGGGGCCGTGCCCGTACCGGCACCGACGAGCGCCGCGTTGCGCTTGCGCCAACCGGAGCGCTTGACGAGCCCGACGATCAGGAAGACGACGCCGAGCAGGAAGCAGAGGACGCCGCCGGCCACGCCGCCGGCACCGGCGATGGCGCTCGTGAAGCCCGGGAAGGGCACGACGATGTACTTGCCGGCGCCGTTCGCGGCGCACGTCACCGTGTACTGCGTGCCGGCCGTGGTGTCGAAGATGAACGACAGGTCGTAGTTGTCGCCGTTCGAGTCGACGTTGCCCGACGTGCCGCCCGGGTCGTCGAACTTGATCGCGTTCCCGTCGCCATCCGTGCCCTCGCACCGGGTGCCCGACGTGGTGCTCATGATCGCGGCCTTGCTGCCGGCGCCCTGGAAGGACACCTCGTCGCCGAGGGAGTGGCTGCCCACGCCGTCGACCGCGTCCTTGAGGTCGTTCACGAACGAGGCGCACCCGAAGGCGCCGCCGCCGCAGCCCGCCACGGCGAGGAGGAGGAACACGAGCCCGGCCGTGAGCCAGCCCTTCGGGGGTTTGGTTCCGTCAGCCATGAGATCTCCTGGGAGGTCGGCCCGCGCGGGACGGGCGTCGTCGGTCCAGTATCGCGGTGCCCGTCGTGGAACCGGCGGACCGGCGGGGCCGGGTCGGACGGCTCAGGGAGCGAGCGCCGCGGCACGTCGCTCGACCAGGTCGAGCGCGTCGTCGGGCTGGACCAGGGCGAGTCGCACGTACCCCGTCGCCGCGTCGCCGTAGAACTCGCCGGGGCTCCCCACCACGCCGAGCTCGGTCGCCAGCCGGTGCGCGAGCGCCCACGCGTCGCCGCCGGGCGCCGGGACCCAGAGGTAGAACCCGCCGTCGGGCAGCGGCGGGACCAGGCCGAGCGAGGCGAGCACGGCGGCCAGCCGGTCGAGCCGGGACCGGTAGCGCGCCCGCTGCTCGTCGACGTGGACCTGGTCCTGCAGCGCGGCGACGCCGGCGGCCTGCGCCGGACCGGGGACCATGAAGCCGGCGTGCTTGCGCACCTCGCGGAGGTACTCCACGAGCTCGGCATCGCCGGCGTAGAAGCCGGCCCGGAGCCCGGCCAGGTTCGAGCGCTTGGACAGGGAGTGGACCGCCACGACCCCCTCGGGACCGGACTCGAGCACGGTGCGCCCCGGCACGCCGCCGGACAGGGCGGGCTCGCCGCTCCAGGTGAACTCGACGTAGCACTCGTCGCTGAACACCGGCACACCGGCCGACCGGCCCCACTCGGCCACGGCGACGAGGTCGTCGAGGCCGCCCGCCGGGTTGCCGGGGGTGTTGCTCCACAGGCAGAGGGCGCGAGCTGCATCCTCCGGCGACACGGCGGAGAGGTCGAGCCGCCACCGCTCGTCCACCGGCACCGGCACGGCGCGGCAGCCGGCGAGGGTCGCCCCCATCGCGTACGACGGGTAGCTGACCGCCGGGTACAGCACGGTGTCCCGCGACGGGTCGCGCAGCCGGAGCCAGTGGGGCAGCCCGGCGACCAGCTCCTTGGTCCCGATGCACGCGCCCACGGCCGTGGGCGGCACCTCGACGCCGAAGCGCCGCCCGAACCAGGCCGCGGCGGCCTCACGGTAGGCGGCGGTCCCGATCGACGGCGGGTAGCCGCGCTCCGTGCCCGACGACGCGAGCGCCTCCAGCACCGCGGGCGCCGGCGGGTCGCACGGCGTGCCGATCGACAGGTCGACGGCGCCGCCCTCGAGCCGATCGGCCTCGGCCACGAGGTCCAGGAGGCGGTCGTAGGGGTACGGCGGCGGCACGAACCCGCGCGGGCCGCCCGTCACGCGCGCTCCGCCGTCACGAACCGCACCGGATCACGTGGCCGCGTCCGCGGCGAACTCCGCGAACCGCGACGCGCTCGACGATCCCAGCCGGGCCGACACCCGCACGCCGTCGGCCTCCGCCGTCTCGGTCAGCACCTCGCCCGACCGGTGCAGCGCGGCCAGTACGTCGCCTCGGTCGTACGGCACGAACAGGTCCATCGTCGGCATGAGCGACCGCAGGCGGTCGCCGACCCGCAGGAGGAGGTCCTCGACACCCTCCCCCGTCACCGCCGACATCGCGACGGCACCGGTGTGCGTGTCGGCGAGCCGCTTCGCCTCGGCGCTGCGGTCGAGCTTGTTGAACACGAGCAGCTCGGGGCG
Organism: Actinomycetes bacterium; assembly: GCA_023392475.1. Lineage (GTDB taxonomy): Bacteria > Actinomycetota > Acidimicrobiia > Acidimicrobiales > Microtrichaceae > JAEVZA01. The sequence goes on from JAEVZA010000199.1 coordinate 2,258, forward strand.
GTCCGCGCCGCCGATCTCGCGGATCACCGCCCGCACGGCGTCGATGTTGCCCTCCGGGTCGGGGGCGGAGCCGTCGACGACGTGCACGAGCAGGTCGCCGTCGTTGACGACGTCGAGCGTGGAGCGGAACGCCTCGACCAGCTGGTGCGGCAGCTTGCGCACGAACCCGACCGTGTCGGTCACGAGCACGGACTCGCCGCCGGGCAGCTGGAGGCGGCGCGTGGTGGCGTCGAGCGTGGCGAACAGGCGGTCCTCGACCAGCACTCCCGCGTCGGTGAGCCGGTTCAGCAGCGTCGACTTGCCGGCGTTCGTGTAGCCGACGATGACGACGTGGGGCAGCTCCGAGCGGTGGCGGGCCTTGCGCTGCGTCTCCCGCGAGCGGGCGATGTGGCGCAGCTCGGCCTCGAGCCGGTGCATCTGGCGGGTGATGCGGCGCCGGTCGATCTCGAGCTGCGTCTCACCGGGGCCGCGCCGGGTGCCGACGCCGCCGGCCTGCTGCGAGAGCGTGCCGCCCCGGCCCCGCAGGCGCGGCAGCCGGTACCGGAACATCGCGAGCTGGACCTGCGCCTTGCCCTCCTGGCTGTGCGCGTTCTGGCCGAAGATGTCGAGGATCACCGCGGTGCGGTCGATCGCGGACCGGCCGAGGTGCTTCTCGAGGTTGCGCTGCTGCGCGGGGCTCAGCTCGTCGTCGAACACGACGGTGTCGCAGTCGGTGGCCTCGGCCAGCCGGTGGATCTCCTCGACCTTGCCGGTGCCGACGTAGGTGGCGGGATCGGGTGCGCTGCGCCGCTGCACCACGCGGCCGACGACGTCGGCACCCGCGGTGTCCACGAGGAGGGCGAGCTCGTCGAGCGACTCGTCGAGGTCCTCATCGGTCATGCCCGGCAGCGCGACGCCCACGAGGAGGATGCGCTCGCGGAAGGTCCGCTCGATGAACGCGCCGGACTCGCCGCCGAACTCGCCGAAGCCGCCGCGGTGGGTCTCCTCCGCGCCGTCGTCGCGCCGGTCGTCCTGGCGACCCGGCCCGGTCACGGGATCACCACCTCGGCGACGAACGTCGACGGCCCGGTCAGCTGGGCGTGCCCGTCGAGCAGGTCGACGACGGCCTCCCCGCCCGGCATGTGCACCTCCACGCGGTCGCCGACGAGGCCCCAGTCCCGCGCCGCGGCGGCGGCCGCCACGGCGCCCGAACCGCAGGCCTGCGTGATCCCGGCACCTCGCTCCCAGACGCGGAGGCGGAGCTCGTGGTCGGTCGGCGCGTGCACCACGTGGACGTTGATGCCCGCGGGGAAGCTGGTCTCGAGGCGCGGCCCGTCGACCGTGAGCTCCACCGAGGCGGGGTCATCCACCTCGAGCACGAGGTGCGGGTTGCCGACGTCCACCGTGGCGCGGCGGCGGGCCGGGAAGCCCGACGCCGCCTCGCTCAGCGCGGGGCCGGGCCGGACCTCGCCCATGTCCACCTGCGTCCAGAGCTCGCCGTCGACGCTCCCCCGCACCGTGCGGACGTGGCGCAGCCCCCCGACCGTCTCGACGAGGACGTCGCCCTCGCTGCGACCCGTCCGCCGCAGCTCGGACTGGGCGAGGCAGCGGATGCCGTTGCCCGAGATCTCCGCCTCCGAGCCGTCGGCGTTGAGCAGCACCATGTGCACGTCCGCGTCGTCGCCGCCGGGAGCGAGCGCGTACAGCAGCCCGTCGGCCCCGACGCCGAGGTGCCGGTCGCAGACGGCCCGAGCGACGGCCGCGTCGGGCGTCAGCTCCGGGTTGTCCGACCACGACGCGACCAGGAAGTCGTTGCCGAGGCCGTGGTACTTCGTCAGTCGCAACACGGGTGCTCCGGGGGCGTTCACGGCGGCGGACCCGCCGGACCGCCGGGGACCACGGTAGTGGTCGACCCGGTCCCCGCCGCTGCGAGTTCCGCCCACCACGAGTCGACCGCGGCGGCCGTGGCGTCGACGTCGTGCGCGCCCGGCGCCACGTCGAACCAGCGGATGCGGGAGTCGCGCCGGAACCACCGCTCCTGGCGGACGGCGAAGCGCCGGGTCCGGACGGCGGCCAGCTCCACCGCCTCGTCCAGCGTGAGCTCGCCCCGGAGGTGGGCCCGGAGCTCGCGGTAGCCCAGGGCCTCGGCGGCGGTCCGTGACAGGCCCTCCGGGTGCGCCGGCAGCGCGCGCACCTCGTCGAGGAAGCCGTCGCGCAGCTGCTCGTCGAGGCGCTCCCGGATGCGCTCGGTCAGGTCGTCGCGGTCCAGGTGGAGCCCGGTCAGCACGAACGGGGTGGCCGGGTACGAGCCCAGGCCGGGTCCGGAGGCGGAGAACGGCCGGCCCGAGCCGATCGTGACCTCCAGGGCGCGGACGAGGCGGCGCCGGTTGCCCGGCGGGACACGGGCCGCGGCCACGGGGTCGAGCGCCTCGAGCCGCTCGCGGAGCTCGTCGGTCGGCTCGGCGTCGAGCTCCTCGGCCACCTCGGGGTACCGCCCGGGCAGGTCGAGGCCGTCGGTGACCGCCTGCACGTAGAGGCCGGTGCCGCCGACGAGGATCGCGTCCGCACCGCGCGACTCGACGTCGTCGAGCGCGGCATCGACCAGCGCCACGAACCGCTGCACGGAGAACTCCTGGTCGGGGTCCACGACGTCGAGGAGGTGGTGCGGGACCTCGGCCTGGTCGGTGGGCGGCGGCGTCGCGGTGCCCACGTCCATCCCCCGGTACACGGCCATCGAGTCGCAGCTCACGAGCTCGACCGCCCGGCCGGCACGGCGGCGTCGCCGTGCGACGGCCATCGCCACGGCCGACTTGCCGCCGGCCGTCGGGCCGACGAGCACCAGGTGGCGACCCGGGGTCCTCGTGGCCGCTGCCATCACGATCCGAACTGCCCCGCGAGCACGTACCAGTCGAGCCGGCGGGGTGCGGCGTCACCGGCGGCCGGGCGCGCCGCTCGATACCGCTCGAAGAGCAGCGGGACGAGCATCGGACCGATCGAGCTCGCGAGGTCCTGCGCGGCGATCGCGAGGTCCCGGTAGGGATCGGCGAGCGCGGCGTGCTCCCAGCCGACGAGCGCGCCCGCACCGCTCCGGACCCGCAGGCGCTCCACCGTGGGGCGGCCGTGGGTGAGCACGAGCGGGGCGTCGACCGAGTCGAGCCCCGACTCGAGCACGCCGAGCAGGCGGTCCGCGGCCATGTGGGCGTACGGGCCGACCGGATCCGGGCCCCAGCCGTCGGCGACCGCCGCCCGGGCCCGCTCGACCAGCGCCGGCGCCGACACCGTCGGCACGCCGTCCGCCGCACCGAGGTCGTGGAGCCGGGCCAGGGCGCCGGCGAGCAGCTCGACGATGCGCTCGGGATCGGGTGGCGGGAGGTCGTCGTCGGCGTCCGCCACGAGCCCGGCCGAGGCGGCCGGGGCGGGGGCGTCGGTCACCCGGCGCTCACGGGGATGCGGCGCCGGTGCGCGGGCACGGCGAGGACCTCGATGAGCTCGCCGACGAGGTTCGTGGTCGACGCGTCGGTCACCCGCACCGTGGCGTAGGTGCCGGCGCGCAGCGCGTCCGGCGCGGCGAAGTGCACGAGCCGGTTGTGGCGGGTGCGGCCGGTGAGGCGGCTCGGGTCGCGGCGGCTCGGCCCCTCCACCAGCACCTCCTCGGTCCGGCCGACCCGGGCGACGTGGCCCTGCCGCGAGCTGTGCTCGACGACGGTGCGCAGGCGCGCCATCCGCTCGGCGGCCACCTCGTGCGGCACGGCCGCCGCCGTCATCTCCGCCGCCTCGGTCCCCGGTCGTGGCGAGTACACGAAGGTGAACGCGTTGTCGTACCGGGCCTCGGCCGCGACCTCGAGGGTCGCGGTGAAGTCATCCTCGGTCTCGCCGGGGAACCCGACGATGACGTCGGTGGTGACCGCGAGGTCCTCGATGCCGGCGCGGGCGGCGGCGAGTCGCTCCAGGTAGCGGTCGGCCGTGTAGCCCCGGTGCATGGCGGCGAGCACCCGATCGCTGCCCGACTGGAGCGGCAGGTGCAGGTGCTCGCACACGGCCGGCACGTCGGACATCGCGGCGATCGTCTCGGGTCGCAGGTCCTTCGGATGCGGGCTCGTGTACCGGACCCGCCGGATGCCGGGGACCTCGCCCACCGCACGGAGGAGGTCCGCGAACAGGGGTCGGGCCCGCCCGTCGCCGCCCGCGACCCATGTGGCCCCGGCCAGGAACGCCGGATCGGTCGTGGCGCCGGACGACGACCCGCCGCCGCGGAGCCGCAGGGTGAGGTCGCGCCCGTAGGAGTTGACGTTCTGTCCGAGCAGGGTGACCTGCGTGACGCCGTCGGCGGCGGCGCGCTCGACCTCGGCGACGACGTCGCCGAACGGCCGGCTGATCTCGGGGCCGCGGACGCTCGGGACGATGCAGAACGCGCAGCTGTTGTCGCAGCCGATCTGGATCGTGACCCAGGCGGAGTGACCCGCCTCGCGCACCACGGGCAGCGCCGACGGGAACAGCTCGTGGTCCTCCGCGACGGTCTCCGACAGGATCTCGAGCACGGGCCGCCCCGACGCCTGGTGCTCGTGGAGCAGGTCCACGGCCCGGTGCACGTTGTGGGTGCCGAGCACGACGTCGACGTACGGGGCCCGCTCGGTGACCACCTCCCGGTCCTTCTGGGCGAGGCAGCCGGCGACGACGATCTCCATGCCGGGGCGCCGGTCCTTGACCGACTTCAGGTGGCCGAGCGTGCCGTAGAGCTTGTTGTCGGCGTTCTCGCGGATGCAGCACGTGTTGAGGACGACGACGTCGGCGTCCTCGACGTCCGTCGTGGGCGAGTACCCGTCGGCCTCGAGCAGGCCGGCGAGGCGCTCGGAGTCGTGCTCGTTCATCTGGCACCCGAAGGTGCGCACGAGGTACCGCTTGGTCACGTCGGTAGCGTACGGCCCGTGGGAGACGGCCTCGAAGTCGACGCGCCGACGCGGCCGCCGCACGTCGCGTCGCCACCGCCGGCTGACCCCGTCGCCCCGATCTCGGGGCCCGACGACCGCTCAGCGACCGGGCACCCCCGAGTTCGGGCCGGGTCGCCGGCGCTCCACCACGCCGAACTCGTAGGGATCCGACCTCGTAGGGGTGGGATCCCTACAAGTTCGCGGGGCGGGCGGTGCCCGGTGCGTCGGGGCCGGCGCGGCCGGGCGCGACGCGGCAGCGGGGCCGGACGCGACGCACC
>JAEVZA010000210.1 GCA_023392475.1 Actinomycetes bacterium
GCCCTCGCCCGTCGCGTAGCGCTCGAGGCCGGGTCCCACGAGGTCGGCCACCATCGCCGCCAGCTGGGCCGGCGTGCGGTCCCGGTGGTCGCGCCACCAGACGGCCACCGCCTCGAACGCGCCGTCGAGCGCGTGCGCGAGCCCTTCGACGGTCTCGCGGTCCGGCGGGTCGCCCCCGCGGCGGAACCACTCGTTGAGCAGCTCGGTCACGAGCGCGGCCTGGCGGCGACGCAGCTCGTCGAGCCCCTGGCCCGGCCTCGCCGCACCCGGCACGTTGAGCGCCGCCCACACGGCCTCGCGCTCCGCGACGTACTCGAAGAAGGCGGTGGCGCCCGCGACGAGCCGCTCACGCCCGTCGAGCCCGTCGACGACGACGGCGAGCAGCACGCGGTCGCCGAGCTCCTTCGCGAACCGGTCGGTGACCGTCGTGAACAGCTCCTCCTTGGAGCCGACGAGGTCGTAGATCACCGGCTTGGACACCCCGACGCGGCGCGCGAGCTCGTCCATCGACGCGCCGGCGAACCCCGCCTCGGCGAACAGCTGCGTGGCGACCTCGACCACCTGCCGGAGCCGCAGCTCGCGCGGCACCCGCCCGTGCCGGTGGGCGGCGAGCTCGTCGGCCAGGCCCGCGCTCAGCGCGTCGTCGACCACGGCCGGACCCTAGTGTCCGGGACCGCCGGGGACGCCGACGTTCAGGGGCGCGGCGGCACCATCGCCCCGTCGCCGCACGGCATCCAGTCCGAGTCGCCGGGGAGCAGCTCCGAGGCCGCCGGCGGTCCCCAGGTGCCCGGCTCGTACGGCACCACCGGCGGCGGGTCGTCGAGCAGCGGCTGCACCACGCGCCACGACTCCTCGACGGTGTCCTGGCGGGCGAACAGCCTGGCGTCGCCCTCGATCACGTCGCCGAGCAACCGCTCGTACGCCGGCGCCCCCAGCGGGCCCTGGTGCCCGTCCACGTCGAGGGGCACCGTGCGGCTCACCATCTCCTCGCCGGGCACCTTCGACTGGAGCTCCACGCGCACGAACTCGTCGGGTCCGAGGCGGAACCGGAACCGGTTGGGCTCGGGCTGCTCCATCGGGCCGGCGAACAGCGCCCGCGGCGGGGCCTGGAAGGTGATGACGGCTTCGGTCGCGGTGAGAGGGAGGGACTTGCCGGTGCGGATGAGGAACGGCACGCCGGCCCAGCGCCAGTTGTCGATGGCGAGCTCGACGGCGACGAACGTCTCGACGTCGGAGTCGGGCGCGACGCCGTCCTCCCCGCGGTAGCCGACGTACTGGCCCCGCACGACCCTGGAGGTGTCCACGATGCGCGTCGCCCGCAGCACCTTCGTGTGCTCGTCGCGCAGCGCGTCCGCGTCCTCGGACACCGGCGGCTCCATGGCGAGCAGGCTCACCACCTGGAGCAGGTGGTTCTGCACGACGTCGCGCAGCGCGCCCACCGTCTCGTAGAACCGGCCGCGGCCGTTCACGCCGAACTGCTCGGCCATCGTGATCTCGACGCGGTCCACGTTGCGCCGGTTCCAGACCGGTTCGAGCAGCGAGTTCGCGAAGCGGAAGACGAGCAGGTTGAGCACCGGCTCCTTCCCGAGGAAGTGGTCGATGCGGTACACGCGGTCCTCGGGCACGTGCTCGAGCACGATCCGGTTGAGCTCCTCGGCGGAGGCGAGGTCCCGGCCGAAGGGCTTCTCGAGCACGAGCCGCGCCGTCTGCGTGACGCCGGCGCGGGCGAGGCCCTGCACCACGGTCTCGAACATCGACGGCGGGATGGCGAGGTAGCAGACCGGGAGCTCGGCGCCGCGGAGCGCCGCCCGCAGCCGGTCGAACGTGTCGTCCGATCGGTAGTCGCCGGAGATGTACGCGAGGCGCCCGAACAGCTCGGTCAGGACCTGGTCGTCGATCGCCACGTGCGCGTCGACGAGCGAGGAGCGGATGCGACCCTCGAGGTGCTCGAGGGTCCAGTCGGACGACGCGACCCCGATGATGGGGCCCTCGAGGCGCTTCTGCTCCACGAGGTGGTAGAGGGCGGGGAACAGCTTCTTGTAGGCGAGGTCGCCCGTGATCCCGAACAGGACGAGGGCGTCGGCGTCGGTGGGGGTGCCGGTCATGGGGTCGAACGTACCCGGGCGATCCTCACATCACTCGCGAGCCGTACATCTCCCCGAGCGGGTCCGAGATGAGCTCGACGCGCTCGCCGTCGGGCCCCCGGAAGTACATGGAGGACCCGTCGAGCTCCAGCACCTCCACGCCCTCGTCCCCCAAGCGGTCGCGGGCCGCCTCCCACTCGGTGCGATCGATGGAGATCGCGAGGTGGTGGAGACCGCCCAGCACCTCCTCGTAGGGGCCGAGGTCGAGCCCGGGGAAGTCGAAGAAGGCGAGGGCGTTGCCGTGGCCGATGTCGAAGAAGAAGTGGGTCGAGCCGCGGTAGTCCCGGTTCTCGAACAGCTCCGTCAGCGGGAAGCCGAGCACGTCCTGGTAGAAGTGCACGGTCCGCTCCACGTCCCGCGACAGGAGCGCCACGTGGTGCACGCCCCGGGCCGTGGAGGCCGGCCGCTCCCCCGACGCCCGCAGGTGCTCGGCGCGGAGCCGGGCCCACTCGTCGGTGCGGTCGACGTCGCTGCCGTGCTCGGTCATCGCGCCCATGCTGTCAGAGCCGCCCGGTCCCCCGCAGCGCGACGCACCACCGTTCTGTGATGTGGAACGGGGGCCATGGCCCCCGTTCCACATCACAGAACGGGCGAGGGGTCAGCTCGTGAGGTGGACGCGGGTGAGCTCGGGGTCGGCCTCGACCTCGGCGTCGGTGAACCGCAGCGGCCGGACCCGGCCCTCGGCGAACGCCTCGGTGCCGTCGGCGTGGTGCGGGGACCGGGGGTCCTCGTTCTGGCCGTACGCGAGGAGCCCGACCCCGCGCGGGCCCTCCGGCGTGAGCTCGACGCCCATCAGGAAGCTCGTGCCGTAGGTGACCCGGTAGCCGCCCTCGCACAGCCCGGTGCGCTCCCGGCCGTCGATCTGCACGACCGGGTCGGGCACGGGCTCGACCGAGGCCGACGGGAGCGCGCCCGTCGGCACCGACACGTTCAGCAGGCCCTCCCCCTCGTTGCCGCCCGGCACCGGCACCCGCCGGTCGCCACGCGCCGCCCACTGCGCGTCGCGCACGGCGACGTCGGGCGCGAGGCCGGCGGCGGCGAGCACGCGGACGGCGTGACCCGCGGCCAGCGCGACGGGATCGAGGTCGCCCCCGGGGGCGAGCGTGTGCGGGGTGGTCACGGGGTCGTCCGGGTCGAACCCCACCTCGAACAGCGGCCCGGCGTCGCGCCACGCGAGCGGCTCGAAGCCCGCCATGAGCTCGCGCCAGAGCACGCCGCCCACCGAGTCGAGGCCCAGCGCCCGGTCCCAGCCCTCGAGCACGTCGGCGACGACCGAGAGGTCGGCCTCGTGGCCCTCGACCACCACCGTGCCCGCGGCCCGGCACCGGGCCACGACGTCGTCGAGGAGGAGCTCGGCGCTGAGCGACGCGTTGTCGAAGACCGCCTCGAGGAGGTCCTCGACCGTCACGCCGCCGCGCGCCGCCAGGGCCGCGGCGCGGCGCAGGTTCTGGCGGGTCCGGAGGCTGCGGGGCGACCGCTCGGGCCCGCACAGGACGGGCCGCCCGTCGATCGTCCGGGTGGGGTGCACGAGCCAGTGGGAGTCGTTGGCGTTGACGACGACGTCGCGCACCTCGATCTCGGGCAGCTCGGCGGGCGGCTCCAGGCCGGGCGAGCGCGCGTCGGGGTGGGACTGCCACTCGTCGTCGGGATCGCTGCCGTCGAGGAGGGCGATGCGGTTCTCTGCGAGCAGCGCGGCCACGAGGTCCTCGGTCAGCCGCGCCTCGTAGCGGGCGGTCGCCCCGGCGGTCAGGCGGGGCGTGGCCGAGCCGTCGCAGTACCACGCACGACCGGTGGCGTCCGCGGCGAGCGTGTTGACCCACGGCATGCCCTTGACGGTGTGGAACACGTCCCGGAAGCCGTCGACGTCGGTCGCCATGCCCATGCGCAGGAACTGCTCGAAGATCTCGACGTTGTCCACGTTCGCGTCGCGGTACGTGAAGCCGATCTCCTCGGACCAGCCGAGGAGCGGCAGGTTGAGCATCGGCCCGTGGTGCGTGCGCCAGAGCGTCCGCTCCACCTCCTCGACCGCGCCCCCGTCGCCGACGACGTCGACCCGGTGCACCTCCGGCACCATCTCGCGCCGCTCGTCGCCGTAGCGGTACGAGGTGGGCGACCCGGGCACGAGGTCCAGGCGGTAGAGCGTGAAGCGGTGCCCGCACGAGAACGTGTGCGCCCACCCGAGGCCCGAGTTGAACCCCATCTGGACGCCGGGGGTGCCCAGCAGCGCCACGCCGTACACGTCGTACTCGCCCGGGACGGTGAGGTGGCACTCCCAGAACCTCGCCTCGCCGTACCAGGGGAAGTGCGGGTTCGCGAGCACCATGCCGCCGCCCGACGCGCTGACGTCGCCGCCGAGCGCCCAGCCGTTGCTCGCGCCGGTGTTGCCGGCCAGCGCCTCCATCGGCGACGGGGGGTGCGGGCCGTCGGCGCCGGGCGCCTCGGCGCGGCCGATCAGCTGCACGAGGTTGCGGCCGCTCGCCATCATCGCCACGTCCACGAGGTACGCGTAGAGGTCGAGCTCGCTGATCCGCCGGATCCACGGAGCGTCGGCGCACCAGGTCGGGAGCTGCGACCGGTCGGCGAGCACCTCGTCGACGCGGCGGTTGTACCCGGCGACGTAGCCCTCCACGAGCCGGCGGACGACGTCGGGCTGCGCGTCCCGGAAGGTGACGGCGAGGTCGGTGACGCGGAGCATGCGGTACCCGAGGTCGCTCGCCACGTTCCCGCCGGTGGCGCCGGGGCCGTGGAAGCGGGCCCGCTCGCTGCGCACCTTGACCACCTGGTCGGCGATCGTCGGCAGGTGGTCGCGGGCGCACGCCCACCCCTGGCCGAAGCCGAGGCTGCCCCAGTCGGCGGCACGGACGTGGACGACGCCGTGGGTCGTGAACCGGAGGTCGGCGTCGTAGGTGCCGTCGCCCTCGGACCTCGTCGCGTCCGCCGTCGTCATCTGGCACCCCTCCTCCCCGTGCGGCCCGGCACGGCACCACCAGTATCGGCGACCTCCGGGCGGCCCCGGGCCATCCCGCCGAACTAGGTTCGGGGTCCGGCGGATCCCGTGGGTCGGGCCGGCGGGGGGAGACGGACATGGGCGAGCACACCAGCAAGGCCGCGCGCGGGGGCGGCGGCATCGATCGACGGCGGTTCCTCCAGGGG
>JAEVZA010000235.1 GCA_023392475.1 Actinomycetes bacterium
GGCGTGGTCCGACCGGTCGAGTCCGTCCACGCCTCGTCCGCCGTCCTGGTCACGGCGACGGGGCCGGACGGGCTGCTCCAGGCCCTCGTCCCGACCGACGCCCCGGGTCTGGAGGTGGCGGCGCTGCGCAGCGTCGACCTCACCCGGAGGTTCTCGGCGCTCACGCTCGAGGGCCTCCGGGTGCCGGCCGCGGCCGTCCTCGCGTGGCCCGACGCCGCGGCCGCGGTCCACGAGCAGCTGCTGCGGACGGTCGCGATCGCCACCGCGGAGTCGGTGGGCGCCATGGACGTCGCGTTCGCCATGACGCTCGGGTGGACGCAGGACCGCTACACGTTCGGCCGGCAGCTCGGTTCGTACCAGGCGATCAAGCACCGGATGGCCGCGATGACGACGTGGCTCGAGGCGAGCCACGCGATCGCCGACGAGGCGGCGCGCGCCGTCGCCACCGGCGCACCCGACGCCACGAAGCTGACGAGCGTCGCTGCCGCGTACGTCGGCGAGCTCGGCTCCGAGCTCATGCAGGAGTGCGTCCAGCTCCACGGCGGCATCGGCGTGACCTACGAGCACGACCTCCACCTGTTCCTCCGGCGCCACACCCTGAACCGGGCGCTGCACGGGACGCCCGGCGACCACCGGCAGCGCGTGGCGCGGGCGCTGCGGCTCGAGGGGACGAGCGGGGCGGTGGCGGGATGACGACGGAGATCGAGGACCTCGACGCCTTCCGGGAGCGGGCCCGCCGGTTCGTCCGCTCCGAGGTCGGCCCGGAGCGCGCGTCCACGCAGGACGGCCTGCGCCGGACGCGCTCCGACGAGGCCGACCTCGGCGACGTCGCCCGCGACCGGGAGCTCCAGCGCATGTTCCACGACGCCGGCCTCGCCGGCATCGTCGTGCCCGTCGAGTACGGCGGGCAGGGGCTGACCCCCGCCCACCAGGCGGTGCTGAACGAGGAGCTCCTCGGCCACGACCACCCCGTCCGGCTGCAGGTCCCGACCATGACGCCGTGCCTGGCCGTCCTGCTCGAGTTCGGTACGGACGAGCAGAAGCGGCGCCACGTCCCGCCCATGCTGCGTGGGGAGGAGGCGTGGATGCAGTTCCTCTCCGAGCCGAGCGGCGGCTCGGATGTCGCCGGCGCGCTCACCACGGCCGTGCGGGACGGCGACGAGTGGGTCCTGAACGGGTCGAAGGTGTGGACCACCGGCGCGTGGTGGTCGGACTGGGGCCTCTGCCTCGCCCGCACGAACTGGGACGTCCCGAAGCACCGGGGCCTCTCCGTGTTCACGTTCCCCATCCACGCCGAGGGCATCGAGATCCGGCGGATCGAGATGCTCAACGGGAACATGGACTTCTGCCAGGAGTACCTGACCGACCTGCGGGTCCCCGACGCGGACCGGATCGGTGACGTGGACGAGGGTTGGACGGTCGGCACGCGCTGGATGTTCCACGAGCGGATGGCGGCCAACTCGCCGTACGTGACGCAGCCCGCGGAGCTCGAGCAGACGGCAGTGGACGGCGCGTCGCTGCTGCGGCTGGCGGTCGCGGCCGGCCGCGGGGACGACCCGGTCGCCCTCGACCTCGTCGGCGAGGCCGAGGTGCTGTCCACCGTGGGCTCCGCGCTGGGCCGGCGGATCGGCGAGGGCCTGCGCACGGGGACGGTGTCCGACCAGTCCTCGGCCGTCGCCCGCTACTTCGTCGGCCTCAGCCTCGCCCGCCGCTCGACGATCGCGCTCGACCTCGCCGGCCGCGACGGCACGGTCTGGTCGGACGACGACGGCGTCCTCGCGTTCCGCGGCGACGACTACCTCATGCGCCAGGTGCCGAGCATCGGCGGCGGGACCACGGAGATGGCCGCCAACGTGATCAGCGAGCGCGTCCTCGGCATGCCCCGCGAGCGCACGGTCGACCGCGACGTCCCGTTCCGGGACGTGCCACGCGCACCGGGGCCCGGGTGAGCGCCGCGTCGCAGCGGCACGGCGGGAGGCGCTGACGTGCTGTTCGGCATGCGCTTCGACCTGCGCCACCCGTCGTTCAGCCCCGTCAGCCCGACCGACCGCTACCGCGCGTGCGTCGACATGTGCGAGTGGGCGGACCAGCGCGGCGCCGTCTTCGTCGCGCTGTCCGAGCACCACGGGTCCGACGACGGCTACCTCCCGTCGCCGCTCCCGCTCGCGGCGGCGATCGCGGCGCGCACGTCCGACGTGGTCATCGGCATCAACGCGCTCGTGGCGCCGTTCCACGACCCGCTCCGCCTCGCGGAGGACGCGGCGGTCGTCGACCTCGTGTCCGGCGGCCGGCTCGCGCTGACATTGGCCGGCGGGTACGTGCGAGGCGAGTTCGAGATGTTCGGGGTGCCACCCGCGGAGCGGGGCCGGCGCGTCGAGGAGGCGGTGGCGACGCTGCGCGCCGCGTGGACCGGCGAGCCGTTCGAGCACCGGGGTCGGACCGTCACGGTGCGGCCCACCCCGGCGAGCGAGTCCGGTCCGGCGCTGCTCCTCGGCGGCACGTCCGACGCCGCGGCCCGGCGGGCGGCACGGATCGCCGACGGCTTCGTCCCCTCCGACCTCGCGTGCTGGGGCGCGTACCGGGACGAGTGCCTCCGGCTGGGCAAGCCGGACCCGGGTCCGGGCCGGGCGGAGGCCGGCGGCGAGGTCGTGGTGCTCGCCGAGGATCCCGAGGCCGCCTGGGAGCGGCTGGGGCCCTACTTCCTGCACGAGTCGAACGCGTACGGGCGCTGGCAGGCCGAGTCGGGCCTCCCCACGCCCTACCGCACGGCGCCCGACGTCGAGGCCCTGCGGGCCACCGGGCAGTACCGCATCCTCACGCCCGACGCCTACCGCGAGGAGCTGGACGGTGCCGGCGAGGCGGCGATGGTGGTGCTGCACCCGATGGTCGGCGGCATCCCGCCCGACCTGGCGTGGGAGCACCTCCGCCTGTTCGACCGCACCTTCCTCGACGGCTGAGCCGCCGGACCGACCGGTCCGGGCGCTGCGGCCCCGCGGTCAGCGACCCGGCTTGCGACCGAGCTCCACCGGCACGTACTCGGGGTCGTCCTCGTCACGCATGCTGAAGCGCCACCGGCAGCACACGTCATCGGGGTCCTTCCGGGGCGGGATCGCGAGGATGTCGACCTTCATGTTCGGGTCGTAGAGCTTCGTGGTGACGATCATCGACTTCGGGCAGGTCGAGTGGCAGTTCTTCTCGAGGATGTCCGGTCGGCCCATCGCCTCCCACTGGTCGACGGCGACGCAGCGGTTGAACGTCATGATGCCCACGTCGGGCTCGGGCATCTCGAAGGTGAGGTCGAACGCCTTCCCGGGCATGGCCGTGGCGTCCATCTGGAGGTCCTTCATCCAGTCGGCCACCGTGCTGCCCGAGATGCCGAGGTGCTCCGACATCAGCCGCGTCCGCGCGGGGAGCACGGTGTCGCCCCAGAGCTTGAACTGGATCTCGAACATCGTGTCGAGCCCGTAGCGGACCACGATCTGGGCGGCCCAGCCCTCGATGCACTGCAGCAGGTACTCGTGGCTGCCGAGCACCATCGTCACCAGCTGCGCCTTGGTGAGGTCGCGTGTGCCGGGACCGGGCGTGAACAGGCCGGTGTACACCACCCGGGTGCCGGCCCGGTCGACCTCGGCGACCGCCTGGTTCGGGTCGACGTACGCCGAGCCCGGCGGCAGGAACTCCTCGACCATCCGCGGGAGCTCGGGCGCCACCTGCTCGTTCCACGCCGCCCACTCGATCTCCGCCATCGTCGCCGCGCCGTAGCGGGCCGTGATCTCGTCGGCCCAGGCGTCGACGGTGACGAGCAGGTACTGCTCGCTGTACGGCAGGACGCGCTGGGCCAGCGCCTCCGTGGAGAAGTCGGTGTACCGGAGGTCGGGTCGGTACGGGCCGCTGTAGTCGGCCAGCTCGGCGCCGGAGTCGACGTCGAGCTCCTGGCGGACGTCCAGGTCGCCCCGGGCGAAGGTGACGTCGTCGCCGACGGCCTTCGGGAACCTCGGGTAGTTCACGAGGTCGACGCCGAGCATCAGCACGAAGTCGTCCTGGGCGTAGTCCTCGTCGAGGTGCGCCCCCGGCTTGCGCAGCTCCAGGAAGGTGTCCAGCTGCTCGTCGAGCGCCGGTGCCTCGGAGACGTCGTCGGGCATGGGTCCCCCTCGGGCCGGACCGGCCGGACGCCGGTCGTCCACCGACGACCCTAGCCGATCGGCTAGTGCGTTCGTCGGTAGGCTCGCCCGCCATGGGCACGGCGGAGACGGCACCGACGGGGTCAGCGCTCCGACCGGCGCAGGACCGGATCGTGGCCGCGGCGGTGGACCTGTTCGCCGAGCACGGCGTGGCGGGCACGTCCCTGCAGATGATCGCCGACCGGCTCGGCGTGACGAAGGCCGCCGTGTACCACCAGTTCCGGACCAAGGACGAGATCGTGCTGGCCGCCGCGGAGCAGGGCATGGCGCCGCTCGCCGCCGCCATCGCGGAGGCCGAGGCGGCGCCCGACCGGCCCGGCGCGATCTCGACGATGCTCGAGCGGCTCGTCGACCTCGCGATCGACCGGCGGCGCATGGTGGCGCTGATGCGCAACGACCCCGTGATGATCCGGCTCGTGGCGGAGCACCCGCCGTTCGTGGACCTGATGGACCGCCTGCACGACGTGCTCGCCGGCGACGGCCCCGACCGGGGCTCGCCCGTACCCGTGGCGATGCTCCAGGCCGCCATCGCCGGCGCGGTCACGGACCCGCTCGTCGCCGGCGTCGACGACGACCGCCTGCGCGCGGATCTCCGCGACCTCGCCGCGCGCCTCCTCGAACCCCCCGCCTGACCGCAGCGCGACCGGGTGCTGACGACCAGGGTGGGCGGCGTCAGAAGACGCCGATGCCGGCGGCCTCGTTCTGCTCACGCCAGGCGGCCTTCGGCATGCGGGTCACGTCGACGCCCTCGGCGTCGGCGCGGGCCCGGAGCGCACCGACCGTCGCGTCCTCGCGGGCGGTGTGCGCGAACGGGTCCCAGTCGTAGAACCGGCAGGCGTTCTCGAACGTGATCTGGTGGATCTCCGCCTCGTCGGTGACGCCGGCGTCCTGGAACTCGTCCCAGGTGTACTCCGGCGACTCGGGCCACGTGGTGTCCGTGTGCGGGTAGTCGCACTCCCACGCGATGTTGTCGAGGCCGATGCGGTCCCGGAGGCGGAGGCCGCTCGGGTCGGTGATGTAGCAGGCCAGGAAGTGCTCGCGGAACACCTCGGACGGCAGCTTGCCGCCGAAGTCGTCGCCGCCGTGGAGCCAGCGCTGGTTCTCGAAGTGGCGGTCGATCCGGTCGAAGTAGAAGGGGATCCACCCGATGCCGCCCTCGGACAGCGCGACCTTGAGCCCGGGGAACCTCCGCAGCGTCGGGCCGAAGAGCAGGTCCTGCGCGGTGATCGCGGAGATCTGGCAGGCGAGCACCATGAGGTGGTCGACCGGTGCCTCCTGGGGCCGCTTGATCACGTCGAACCCGGCACCGATGTGCAGCGACAGCACCATCCCCTCGTCGCACAGCGCGGCGAACATCGGATCCCAGTAGCCCGACAGGAAGCTGGGGAGCCCCTGCACGTGCGGGGTCTCGAGGAAGCTGATCGACCGGCAGCCCTTCTTCGCGACGCGGTGGATCTCGTCGACGACGAGGTCGACGTCCCAGAGCGGCACCATCGCGAGCGGGATGAAGCGGTCGGGGTACGCGCCGCACCACTCGTCGATCGCCCAGTCGTTGTAGGCCCGCAGCATGACGAGCCCGACCTCCTTGTCCTCGCCCTCGTTGAACGTGCGGGCGTTGAACCCGGCCATGGTCGGGAAGTTCATCGAGCCGAGCACGCCGTTGGCGTCCATGTCGCGCACGCGCTGGTGCACGTCGAAGCAGCCCGGGCGGAGCTCGGAGTAGGTCCCCGGGCTGAAGCCCCACTCCTCGGCCGGCCAGCCGACGGTGGCCGCCATGCCGAAGCGCGTGGAGGTGGCCTCGCCCTGGAAGTGCCACGCGTCGACCCCGTCGTCGCCCCGCACGACCTTCGGCGCCTGGTCCCGCCACCGGGCCGGCACGTGGTTGTCGAACATGTCGGGCGGCTCGATCATGTGGTCGTCGATGCTGACGAGGATCATGTCGTTCATCTGCACGGATCGGCCTCCTGAAGCAGGTTCCGCACGGGACGGCGCGTCCCGTGGCTCGGTAGGGGTGCGGTCCACCCCGGGCGGCCCGCTCGGTCCGGGCGGTCCCGGGGGCACCTCCCCATTCTGCGCGTCACGACCCGACCGCACCCGCGCCGGGTCCCGGCTCCCGGGACGGACGTCCCGCCCCGCGGGACAGCTCGGCCCGCCGCAGCACGTTCTCGGCGAGCCGCATGTGGGCCGCGTCGACGAGTCGGCCGTCGCGCCCGATGGCCCCGACACCGCCCGCCTCGGCCGCGCGGTAGTCCTCGATCGCGGCCCGTGCGGCGGCCACCTCGTCGTCGGTCGGTGCGAAGACCTCGTTCGCGATCCCGACCTGGCTCGGGTGGATCGCCCACTTGCCGTCGAAGCCGAGCAGGCCCGCCTGGACCGCGCTGCGCCGGTAGCCGTCGGGGTCCTGGTAGGCGGGGTACGGGGCGTCGACGGCGTCGATCCCCGCGGCACGCGCCGCGGTCAGGACCTGGAAGCGCGCCACCTGCCAGAAGTCGCCGGGGTAGTCCCCGGCCGGGTCGAAGTTGCCGTCGACGCGGGCGTGGAGCGACGCCGAGAGGTCCCCGGCGCCGAAGATGATCGCCTCGAGCCGGTCGCTGGCGGTGGCGATCGCCGCCGCATCGCCGAGCCCCTCGGCCTCCTCGATCAGCACCTCGAGGCCGATCCGCCGGTCCAGGCGGAGCTTGGTCTCGAGCTGGGTGAGCAGCACGTCCACCCACCAGACGTCGCGGGCCGAGCGCGCCTTCGGGACGATGAGGACGTCGAGGTGCTCCCCCGCGCCGGCGACGACCTCGATCACGTCGTCGTGGCACCACGGCGTGTCGAGCCCGTTGATCCGCACCGCCCGCACCGTCGAGCCCCAGTCGAGCTCCCGGAGCGCAGCGACCGCGGTGGCTCGGGCGCCCTCCTTCGCCGCCGGGGCGCACGCGTCCTCGAGGTCCAGGAACACGAGGTCGGCGTCCGAGGCCGCCGCCTTCTCGCACATCTTCTCGCTGCTGGCGGGCGTCGCCAGCTCGCTGCGACGGGACCGGACGATCGCCACGGTGCCTCCCTGGTCGGTGTCGGGTGCGGGTTCAGATCGTGCCGCCGGCACGCAGCTCGGACCGGCGCTCGGGCGACAGGCCGAGCAGATCCCCGAAGACGGCGTCGTTCGACTGGCCGAGGCACTCGCCGAGGTGCTCGACCCGGGACGGCGTGGCGTCGAGGCGCGTCACCGGCGCCTGCACGGTCACGTGGCCGAGCTCCGGATCGGGCACGCGCAGGAAGCTGCCCCGGGCGCGGAGGTGCTCGTCGGCCAGCAGCTGCTCGGCGTCGTAGACGGGCGACGCCGCCACCTCGAGGGCCAGGAACGTCGCCATGGCCTCGTCCAGCGACCGCCGCGACACCCAGTCGGCCACGAGCCCGTCGACCTCGACCGCGCGGTCGAGGCGCCGGACGGGATCGACGTAGTCGGGGTCCTCGGCCAGCTCCGGCCGGCCGATCGCACGGAACACGCGCTGGGCCACGGACGGCGACGCGCTCGACAGCGCCAGCCACCGGTGGTCGGCGGTCCGGTAGGCGTTGCGCGGCGCGCTCGCGTCGAGCCGGTTCCCGACCCGCTGCGACACGACCCCGAGCTGGTCGTAGGCCAGGGTGTTCGACTCCATCAGCCGGGCGAGCGGCTCGATCAGGTTGACGTCGACGAGCTGCCCCGCGCCGTCGTGCACGTCCCGGTGGTAGAGGGCCGCCACGACAGCGGACGCCGCGGCGAAGGACGCGACGCCGTCGGCGAGCATGAACGGCGGCAGGGTGGGCGGCCCGTCGGGCTGCCCGGTGAGGTGCGCGAACCCGCTCATCGCCTCGGCCAGCGTCCCGTAGCCCGGTCGGTCGCTCTTCGGTCCGCCCGCGCCGTACCCGGTGACGTGCAGCACCACCACGCGCGGGTGGCGCCCGTGCACGCTCGGCCAGTCGATCCCCCACCGTGCGAGCGCGCTCGGCCGGTTGCCGACGATCAGCACGTCGCTCACGTCGAGGAGGTCGTGCAGCAGCTCGCGTCCGTCGTCGTGCCGGAGGTCGAGCGTGACGCAGCGCTTGTTGCGGGCCACGCTCTTCCACACCAGGCCGACGCCGTCCCGTCGTGGCCCCCACGTGCGCAGCGGGTCGCCCGAGCCCGGCGGCTCGACCTTGAGGACCTCGGCGCCGAACTCGCCCAGGTACGTCCCGACCATGGGTCCGGCCGCCAGCGTGGCGACCTCCACGACCCGCAGGCCGTCCAGCGGACCGGTCGGCGCCACCCCGATCACACCCCGGGGACCTCGGCCGGCGGTCGTTCGAGGCCGAGGTGGTCCCGCAGCGTGGTGCCGGCGTAGCGGTCGCGGAACAGGCCCCGCCGCTGCAGCGTGGGGACGAGCAGCCGCACGACGTCCTCGTAGGCACCCGGCGAGTGCGTCGCCGCGATCACGAAGCCGTCGCACGCGTCGCCCGTGAACCACTCCTCCATCTGGTCCGCGACCTGCTCGCCCGTGCCCACGAACCGCGGGCCCTGGAGCAGCGTGGCGCGGTGCCCCGCGAGGTCGGCGAGCGTGAGGTCGTGGCCGATGTGGGCCCGCAGGTTCTGGACGAGGCCACGGATGCCGGAGACGGACTCGATCAGCTCGTCCGTCACCGGCGCGTCGATGTCCATGTCCGAGAAGTCGTGGTTCATCAGCTCCGAGAGCAGGACCAGGGACGCGCGGGGGTCCACGAGGTCCTCGAGCAGCAGCTGCTCGCGGTCCTCGGCCTGCGCGGTCGACTCGCCGAGGACCGTGTAGGCCATCGGCAGCATCTTGACGGTCGACGGGTCGCGACCCAGCTCCGCGATGCGGTCCTTCTGGTCCTTGTAGTGCGACCGGGCGACCTCGATCCCCGGGTCACCGGTGAAGATCACCTCGGCCCACCGGGCGGCGAAGTCCCGACCACGACCCGACGACCCCGCCTGCAGCAGCACCGGGCGCCCCTGCGGCGACCGCGGCACCGTCAGCGGCCCGCGGACCGAGAACCAGCGACCGTCGTGGCCGAGCTCGTGCACCTTGGTCGGATCGGCGAACCGCCCGTGCTCCCGGTCCAGGACCAGCGCGTCGTCCTCCCACGTGTCCCACAGGCCCACGGTGGCCTCGAGGAACTCGTCGGCGCGGTCGTAGCGGGCGTCGTGGTCGAGCACGGCCGACTCGCCGCAGTTCTGCGCCTCGCTGTCGTTGACGGAGGTGACGACGTTCCACGCCGCGCGCCCGCCCGTCAGGTGGTCGAGCGTGGCGAAGGTCCTCGCGACGTGGAACGGCGAGTAGTACGTCGTCGAGTAGGTGGCCCCGAGGCCGATCGACCGCGTGACCCCGGCGACGAGGCCCAGCACCACGCTGAGGTCCAGCTTCACGGGCCGGGCGCCGAGCTCCACCGCGGCCTCCACCGAGCCGCCGTAGATGCCGGGCATGGCGAGGCGGTCGTCGAAGAACAGCATGTCGAAGCAGCCGGCCTCGAGCGTGCGCCCGAGGTGCTGGTAGTAGCCCTGGTCCAGGAACCGGTGCTCGGTGGCGGGGTGCCGCCACGAGCCCTGGTACACGGTCGAGCTGCCCGCCTGCATGAAGCCGACGAGCGACATCCGACGCTTCTCGTCCGTCGCCATGCGCTCCTCCTCGTTCCGGTCGGTGCACCGCTCCCGTGCCGGGAACCCGGGCGAGAACGGCGTTTCCGTGTTGGTAGAACAACGTATCACGACAACGGGCACGGCGCTCGCCGAGCCCCACCTGTGTTCTGTCGTGCCGAACCGAGC
>JAEVZA010000274.1 GCA_023392475.1 Actinomycetes bacterium
GCAACATCACCGGCGACGAGTCCAAGCAGCAGGAGGGCAAGGCCCAGCAGGACAAGGCCGCCGCCGACCGGGAGGTGGCCGAGCAGGAGGCCGCCGCGGAGAAGGCCCGGTCCGAGGCGGACGTCGCCGAGGCGGAGCAGCGGGCCGCCCAGCACCGCTGACGGCCGCCCCCGCCTGTTCTGTGTCGCAGAACGGGGCCCCAGGCCCGCGTTCTGCGACACAGGACGGAGAGCACGGGACGACGAGGGTTGGGTACGGGGGCCACATGAGCTCGATGGAGCAGAGCGGCGGGACGTCGGACGAGGACCTCGAACCGGGGGTGGTGTCCGACGAGACCCGCGAGGAGGGCCTGCCGCCCGGGTCCGACACGAAGGGCGACGACGAGCAGATCCCCGGCACCGCCGGGTGGGGCACCCCGTACGAGGACGCCCCGGCCGAAGGGCACCTCGCGCCCGACGCCGACAACCCACCGCCCTGACCCGGCCAACCCCTCACCCGATCCCGGCCCATCCCCCGTTCTGTTGAGCGCACGGAGCGCCCAGCGCTCCGTGCGCTCAATGGAACCGGTGGGTGGGAGTGGGCACGAGGGAGCCCGGAGGTCAGCCGTCGGGATGGTCGCGGGCCAGGTGGTCCGCCCGCTCCTCGGGCGTCACCACCTCCTCGCCCTCGCGCTCGACGAACGCCTCCTCCGCCGATCCCGAGTCGTCGCCGCTCGGCTCGTCGGGCGCCTCGACGACGCCGCGGAGGTCCTCGCGGAGGCCGGCGTGCACGTCCCGGACGATCACCGTGATCATGCTCGCCACCGGGATGGCGAGCAGCGCGCCGAGGAGCCCAGCCAGCTCCACGCCCATCAGCGCGCTGACGAGGACCGTGAGCGGGTTGAGCTGCACGGTGCGCGACTGCACGGCCGGCTGCAGCACGTGGTTCTCCACCTGCTGGTACACGATGAAGAAGAGGACGGCGATGATGCCGGCGGACGGTGAGTGCAGCAGCGCCACGAGCACGACGACGATCGCACCCAGCAGCGCGCCGATCAGCGGGATCAGGTCGGTGAGCCCGACCCACAGCGCGAGCACCCCGGCGAACGGCGTGCCGGTCGCGAGCAGCATGACGAAGCTCGTCGCACCGGCGATGACGGAGATGAGCAGGTTGCCGGTCACGTAGCCGCTCACGGACTTCGCGCAGTCCGCGCCCACCCGCGCCACGTGCTCGCGGTGCCGCTCCGGGACGAGCGCGAGGACGCCGGCGGTCAGCTTGTTGCCCTCCATGAGGAGCATGAACGTGAGGACGAACACGGTGAGCGTGGCTGCGATGGCGGTCCCGATCGACCCCAGGACCGTAAGGCTCTGCGAGCCGAGCCGCCCGATGTCGTCCTGGAGCTGCTGGCGCTCCTCCCGCAGCTTGTCGGCCAGGTCGTAGCGCTGGACGATGTCGCCGATCGGGCCACGGCCGTGCTGCGCGTCGTCCACGTACTGCGGGAGGTCCTGCGCGAACTGCGAGCCCTGGTCCACCAGGGGACGCACGAACAGGAAGATCATCCCGGCGAGGAGCACGACGCCGACGAGCACCACCATGGAGGTGGCGGCCCCGCGGCGCATGCGGGCCCGCCGCACGAGCAGGTCGACGGCCGGGTTGAGCGCGACGGCGAGGAACCCCGCGACGAGCAGCCACACGAGGATCCGCTGCACCGCCACCACGAAAAGGATCCCGGCGATCACCAGCGCGACCGACCCGATCGTGGCCCAGATCGTGCGCCAGGGGACACCACGTTGCTCCATCGGGAGCACCCTTCCCCGGCGGGCCGCCGACGAGACGCTCAGCCGACCAGCTCGTGGGCCGTGAAGCCGAACGACTCGCCGCGGTCCAGGTAGTGGATCCGTGCGTCGAGGCCCGACGCGCCCACCGCCCGACGGAAGTCCTCGAGCGGCGACCTGAACACCGTGTAGTCGTCGAAGTGCACGGGCACGGCGTGACGGGGGCGCATGAGGCGGAGCACCTCCACGCCGCCGGCTGCGTCGAGGGTCAGGGTCACGCCGAGGACACGTGTGCCGCCGAGGTGCAGGACGGCGAGGTGCAGCTCGGGGTACCGCCCGGGGATCTCGCGGAGCCGGTCGTGCACGAGCGTGTCCCCCGTGATGTAGATCCGCAGCCGTCCCTCGCCGCCCTGCTCGAACTCGAGGACGCTCCCCATGACCTCGGGGAGCACCCGGTCGAGCGGCGTCGGCGCGTGCTTGCCGGGGACCGACGTGATCCGCAAGGACCAGTCACCCCGTCGGACGAGCTGGTGCTCCCAGGTGCCGAGCGCCCGGGCGTCGGTGAAGCCCTGGCGCCGCAGCTTGCGCGCCGCGTGGTGCGTCGTGATGATCGGCAGGTCCTTGGGCAGGTCGTGCGCCGCACGTCCGTCGAAGTGGTCGCCGTGGTGGTGGGAGAGCACGACGAGGTCGACGGGCAGCAGGTCCGCGGCCTGGGCCGCCGGCTCCGTCAGGCGCCGCGACCGGAGCCCGGCCCCGAGAGCGGCGTGCTCACCCTGGTGCAGGAAGTTCGGATCGGTCAGGACCGTGAACCCGCCGAAGCGCAGCACGATCGTCGCGGTGCCGACGAACGTCAGGTCGCCCCGATCGTCGGTCGGTCCCTCGCCGGGCAGCTGGATGGTCGCCGGCATGCGCACCTCCTGGTCGTGGCGCAGGCCTACCCGCAGCCCTTCGGTCGAGACGGGTCTCGCCCCGCACGACGCCGGGTAGGGCTGCGCGGTCCCGCCCAGGAGGAGCTCCCGTGACGACGACCACCACCGAGATCGACGCACCGCGTGACGTCGTGTTCGCCGCGCTCGCCGATCCCGGCACGTACCCCGACTGGCTGGTCGGCGCCCGCACCATCCGGAGCGTCGACGACGAGTGGCCCGAGGAGGGCGCGGCGTTCCGCCACGTCATCGGCGTCCCGCCGCTCGTGGTGCCGGGTTCGACGACGTCCACGAACGTCGTGCCCGGGCGTCGGCTCGACCTGCGCGCGGGCATGGGGCCGTTCGGCGCCGCACAGGTGTCGTTCCGGCTGTCCGACACCGCGACCGGCGGCACCCGGGTCGACGTGGACGAGCGGTTCGTCGCCGGACCCGCCGGCTGGACGTGGCGGCTGGCCCGACCGCTGGTCGGTGCCCTCGTGTGGGGGCGCAACGCCGTCTCGCTCGACGCGCTCGCAGGACTCGTCGCCCGGCGGGGCCGGGGGCGGGCGCGGTGGCTCGAGGACGGGCCGACCGACGGGCGACAGCTCGACGAACGGCAGCTCGACGAACGACCGGACGAGGAGCACGCATGACCAGCTTCGGCTTCACCCTCTCCAGCGAGGAGCACGACCCGGGCACGCTCGTCGACCAGGCACGCATGGCGGAGGACCACGGCTTCGACTTCGTCTCGATCAGCGACCACTACCACCCCTGGGTCTCGGAGCAGGGCCACAGCCCGTTCGTGTGGTCGGTCCTCGGGGCGCTGTCGCAGGCGACGACCTCGATGGAGGTCGGCGTGGGCGTGACCTGCCCGATCATTCGCATCCACCCTGCGGTGGTCGCCCAGGCGGCGGCCACGACGTCGCTCCTCCTCAGCGACCGGTTCTCGTTCGGCGTCGGCACCGGCGAGGCGCTGAACGAGCACGTCCTCGGGCACCGCTGGCCCACGCCGGAGGCCCGGAGGGAGATGCTCGAGGAGGCGGTCGGGGTGATGCGCGCCCTCTGGACCGGGGACACCGTGGACCACCACGGCAAGTACTACGACGTCGAGAACGCCCGGCTGTTCGACCCGCCCGACGACGGCGTGCGGTTGATCGTGTCCGGCTTCGGTGACGCGTCCGTCGAGCTCGCGGCACGCATCGGCGACGGCTTCTGGGGGCACTCGCCGGAGCGGGAGGTCATCGAGCGCTACGAGCAGCACGGTGGCGACGGTCCGCGCTGGGCGCAGGTCACGATGTGCTGGGCCGCCGACGAGCAGGAGGCTCGGGAGACGATGCACCGCGTGTGGCCGAACAGCGGGCTGTCGGGCCAGCTCTCGCAGGACCTGCCGACCTGGACCCACTTCGAGCAGGCGACGTCGATGCTGACCGTCGACCAGACGTCGGGTTCCACGCCGTGCGGTCCGGACCCCGGGCCCGTGCTCGAAGCGGCGCGGTCGTACGTCGACGCCGGCTACGACCACGTGTACTTCCACCAGGTCGGCCACGACCAGGAGGGCTTCATGCGATTCTGGCTCGACGAGCTGCAGCCCGCGCTGCGCTCGGAGTCGGACCGGGAGCTGGACCGTGCCGGCTGAGCGGCTCGCGGCCCGGCTCCACGGCGGCTCCGTCCACGGCCGCTCGGTCCACGGCCGCTCGGTCCGCCGGCACGTCGCGGCCGCCTCGGCGGCGGTCGTGCTCGCGGGCGGGCTCCTCGTGGCCGGGTGCGGTGGCGGCGACGACGTGCAGCCGAAGGACACGGTGACGTCGGTGGACCCGACGAGCCCGTCCACCGGCGGCGGCGCGTCCAGCACGACGAGCGAAGCCACGCAGGACGGGCCGACGACGACCGGTGCGACCGAGTCCTCGGTGCCCGGGGCCGCGCCCGGTCAGCGCTCCGACCAGCTCGACCCGCCGGGCGGCACGGTGCCCGACTCGCCCGACGCCGGGCCGAACGCCACCGTCCGCTGAGCTCCGCCGGGTACCGCATCCGCGAGCGGCCCCGGCGGGATCGCCGACCCGGACCGCCCTCGATGGTCAGCCGCCCTCGAGCGGAGGCAGCGGGAGCACCGCCGGCCCGGCGACCACCGTGCCGTCGGGGTCGAAGCGCGACCCGTGGCACGGGCAGTCCCACGTCGTCTCGGCGGCGTTCCACGCCACCTGGCACCCGAGGTGCGTGCACGTGGCGGAGCGGGCCGCCAGCGTGCCGTCGCTCCGGCGGAACGCGGCGACCTTCGTGCCGTCCAGGTCGACGATCCCGCCCTCATCCGGCTCGAGCTCCTCGGCGGTCCGCGGGTGCCGCGTCGAGACACGGTCGCCGACGAGGTGCCCGGCGACGCTGACGTTGCCGGCGACGACCTCGCGGATCGTCGACGCGCTGACCCGGTGCCGGTGGGGGTCGAACACCGCCGCCCACTCCGCCGGCTCGCCGTCGAGGGCGTCCGCCACGAGCAGCGCGGTGGCGCCGGCGTGCGTGAACCCCCACTTTCGGAACCCGCACGCCACGTAGCTGCCGCGACCGGGGTCGTCGCCGTGGTCGACGCGGCCGATCGTCGGCACGCCGTCGGCCGGCACGAGGTCGTGCGCGGCCCACTCGTCCTCGATCCGCTCCACGTCGAAGTGCCGGTGCACCCAGGTCCTCAGCTCCTCGCGGACGGCGACGGGGTCGCCCTCGCCCACGCGGTGGCTGCCGCCACCGAACAGCGCCGTGCGGGAACCCGGGGTCACGGCACGGACGGAGCGGATGCCGTCGTCGATGCCGAGGTGCATCCCCTGCGGCGCGGCACCCACGAGCGTCGCCGCGAGCACGTGTGACATGACCGGCTCGGCCGTCGCGAACTCGAGGGTCGGGTCGACGACCGGCAGGAGCGTCGCCGTCACGACCGCGCCAGCGCGGACGTCGCCGAGCGACGTCCGCACCGTCCAACCGTCGCCCTCCTCGTCGATCGCGAGCGCCCGGCACCCCTCCACCACCGATCGCCCGTCCGCGGCGAGGTGGCGGGCCAGGCCGACGCAGAGGCGGACCGGGTCGAGGCGGGCCTGGTGGTCCAGCCGGATGGCACCCACGACACCGACCGGCAGCTCGTCGATCTCGTGCACGAACCGCACGTCGAGGCCGGAGTCGACGCAGAGGCGGTGCTCGTCCGCGAGCTCGTCGACGCGTGACGGGTCGACCGTGTAGGTCGTCGCCCAGGCCGCCGACCACCCGCAGTCGAGGCCGAGCCGCTCCACCGTGTGGCGCACCTGGGCCAGGCCGGCGAGGTTCGCCCGCACGTACGCCGCGGCGCCGTCGGCGCCCTGGTGGCTCGCCACGGTCGAGAGGTTCGCACCGTGCAGCGCCGTGACCTTCGCCGTGCTGGAGCCGGTCGTCCCGGCCGCGACCTCACGCGCCTCGAGCACGAGGACGTCGTGTCCCCGGTGCACCAGCTCCGCCGCCGCCATGAGCCCGGTCACGCCGGCGCCGAGGACGACGACGTCGGCGCGCTCCGGGAGATCCGACCGGCCGGGTGCCCGCTCCGCCGACCGTCGCCACCAGCTGCTCACCGTGCCGGCCCGACGTGCAGCACGCGGGTGGCGGCCAGCTCGTCGAGCAGCTCGGGTCCGTAGCCGAACCCGTGCCCGGATCGTCGGAGCGGCGTCGCGGCGCCGCCGGGTGCGCCGCCGAAGACGTCGTTGACCTTCACCGTGCCCGCCGGGAGGTCGCGCCAGGCGGCCCGGGCCCGGTCGGCGTCTGCGGTGAGGATGGTCGCAGCCAGCCCGTAGGTGCTGTCGCCGGCGCGGCAGAGGGCCTCCTCGAACGAGTCCACGACGCGCACCGGCGCCACCGGCCCGAACGTCTCCTCGCGCATCACCAGCATGTCGTCGCCTACGTGCACGAGCACCGTCGCCGGGTAGCCGCACCCGGGTCCCGGGATCGGGTGGCCGCCGACCTCCACGTGGGCCCGGTCGCGGACCGCCGCCGAGACGTGCTCGTGCACGTGGTCGACGTGCCGCTCGTCGACCAGCGGTCCGAGGCGCGTCCGTGCGTCGTTCGGGTCGCCGACGCGCCAGCGGTGCGCCTCGCCCACGAGCGCGTCGACGAAGCGATCGGCGATGCGCTCGTGGACGTAGATCCGCTCGACCGACGTGCAGATCTGGCCGCTGCCGGTGAAGGCGCCGATGGCCGCCTGCTCGGCGGCCCACGCCGGATCCACGTCGGCGTCGACCACGAGGGCGTCGTTGCCCCCCAGCTCCAGCACGGCGTGCGCGCCACGGGCTGCGCACTCGAGCGCGACGGACCGTCCGACGGGGGCCGAGCCGACCATGGCGACGACGTCCACGCGGGGATCCGACGCGAGCTCCGCACCGGTGGCGCCGTCGCCGGTCACGGCCTCGAGGACACCGGACGGCAGCACCTCGGCCGCGAGCGCCGCGAAGCGCAGGCCGTCGAGCGGCGTCCGCTCGGACGGCTTGAGCACCACGGTGTTGCCGACCACGAGGTTGGCGCCGACGAGCTGGCACACGATGGCGACCGGGTCGTTCCACGGCGTGATGACGGCGGCGACCCCTCGGGGGACGTGGGCCATGAGGTCGATCGCATCGGTGGATCCCTGCAGCGCCCGGCCCCGGTGGAGCGGTCCGAGCTCGGCGTACTGGCGCAGCGCGGCGACGCCGGCGGCGACCCCTCCCCGCGACGCGGCGAACGGCTTGCCCATCTGCGCCGTCTGCAGGTGCGCGAGCTCCTCCGCGGCGGCCTCGACGAGGTCCGCCAGCCGGCGGACGCAGGCGGCCCGGTCGGCCGGCGCGGTGCGCGCCCAACCCTCCGCGGCGGCGTGCGCCCGCCCCACCGCCCGATCGACCGCCGGTCCCCGCTGGACGTCCACCGAACCGACCGGACGCCCCGTCCAGGGGTCACGGACCTCGATGCGATCGGGGCCGGGCCCCACGTCCGAGTCCTCAGCGGGACGGGGTGGGGAGCCGGTGGAGGTGGCGGACATGCGGCGGCCCTACCCCCGGCCTCCGGGACCATGACCGCCGGTTCGGAACGGGGTCTGAGCGAGGGCGGCGACGGGAAGGGCAACAGGACGCGTCGAGGCGGCCCAGCGCCGCGAGGAGCCCACATGAGCACCAGCGTCGGGAGCGACACCTCCGAGGAGACCGATGCCGAGGGAACCGGCGCCGAGGCGCGCGACCGCGGCCGGGACGCCGAGGCGCCCAGGGAGATCCCGGCGCGGGGGTGGTGGGACGTCGTCCGCCGCGTCCAGCTCGAGGCGAAGCAGGACCAGGTGCCGCTGCTGAGCGCCGGCGTGGCGTTCTACTCGCTGCTCGCCCTCATCCCGGGCCTGATCGCCGCGATCTCGATCTACGGCCTCGTCGGTGATCCCTCGCAGGTCGGCCGGCAGGTGCAGGACCTCGCCGGTGGGCTGCCGTCCTCCGCGCGCAACCTCCTCGAGGACCAGCTGCACCGGGTGCTCAGCACGAACCGGGCCGGTCTCTCGGTCGGCGTGCTGGTCGGGATCGTGGTGGCGCTGTGGTCGGCGAGCAGCGGCGTCGCTCACCTCGTGCAGGCCCTGAACGCCGCCTACGACGAGGACGAGTCGCGCGGGGCGATCAAGCTGCGGGCGTCGAGCCTCGTGATGACCCTCGCCGCCATCGTGTTCGTGGGCGTGACGGTCGGGCTCATCACGATCCTGCCCAACGTGCTCGACTCGGCCGGGCTCGGCGACGCGGCGCGGACCACCCTCGAGCTGCTGAGGTGGCCGCTGCTGGCCGTCCTGTTCCTGCTCGCGCTGGCCGCGCTGTACCGGTGGGCCCCGGACCGCGACGAGCCACGGTGGCGGTGGGCCACGCCGGGCGCCATCTTCGCGACCGTCGCCTGGATCGTCGGCTCCGTCCTCTTCGGCCTCTACGCCGACCACCTGGGTTCGTTCAGCCAGACCTACGGCGCACTGGCCGGCGTGGTGGTCCTGATGCTGTGGCTGCTGCTGACCGCCACGGTCATCCTGCTCGGCGCCGAGATGAACGCGGAGCTGGAGCGGCAGACGGCGAAGGACTCGACCGTCGATCGCCCGCGCCCGATGGGTCGCCGCGGCGCCGAGGCGGCAGACACCGTCGGGCCCGTGGGTGACGAGCTCCGGCGCTCACGGGGGCGCTGAACCTCCGCGCGGCCTCGGCCCCTCTCGGCCTCGGCGCGGCCGGGCCCCGGGAGGCGACCCGGGGCCCGTCCGTCGCCGTGGGGGCGACGAGTCCGTCGGTTGGACGAGCAGGAGTCAGTTGTTGGCGGGGCGGTCGGCGATGGTGCCGACGAGGTCACCAACCCGCCCGTCGGGGAACGAGCGCGCGATGTCCGCCTGGCTCAAGGTGCCGACGAGGTCCTGGCCGTCGATCACCGGGAGCCGGCGCACCGCGTGGTCCTTCATGGTGCGGATCGCCTCCTCGACGCTGTCGTCCGCGCCGATCGTGACGACCTCCGGTTGGTCGGCGAGGTCGCGGACGCGCATCGCCGTCGGGTCCTTCCCCTCGGCGATGACCTTCACGACGATGTCGCGGTCCGTC
Source organism: Actinomycetes bacterium (assembly GCA_023392475.1). GTDB lineage: Bacteria > Actinomycetota > Acidimicrobiia > Acidimicrobiales > Microtrichaceae > JAEVZA01. Next base: position 9,232 of record JAEVZA010000274.1, read on the forward strand.
ACCATGCCCTCGAGGTGGCCCTGCCCGTCGCACACCGGCATCGCCCCCAGGTCGTCCGACGCCATGCGCTGGGCCGCGTCGGCGACGGTGAGGTCGTTGGTCAGCCACTGGGGGTCGGCGTTCATGATCTCTCGTGCCGTGGTCATGTGTCCTCCGGGCGTGTCGGTGCGGTGGTCCCGCGTGCGCCCGGCTACCCGGCACAGGCCTCGCCAGAACACCCGGGTGCCGCGACTTCGGCCGGAGACGTCGGGTAGGTCGGCCCCATGACCGAGCTCGACCTCCCGTTCCGGTTCCACCCCGCCTTCCGGCTGCCCGCCGCAGCCTTCGGCATCCTTCCGGCCACCACCGGCGTCCGCGTCGTCGGCGACCACCTCGACGTGCAGTTCGGCCCGTGGCACGTGCGGACGCCGCTCGCCAACGTCGCAGGCGCCGAGACCACCGGTGGCTTCGCGTGGCCGAAGGTCATCGGGCCGGCCCACGTGTCGCTCCACGACCGGGGCCTGACGTTCGCGACCGACCCGACCCAGGGCGTGTGCATCCGCTTCCACCGGCCGGTGCGGGGCGTCGACCCCTTCGGCCTCCTCCGGCACCCGGCGCTGACCGTCACGCCCGAGGACGGCCCGGCGCTCGCCGAGCTGCTCGACCGGAACGCGCACGATGCCTCACGGACCCACACGCCGGCGGCCGGGGTCACGGTCGACGAGCTGGTCGTGGAGGAGGCCGACGAGATCGCCTCGCTGACGGCCGCCGAGCTGCGTCGGCGCGCCCGCGAGCGCGGCGTCAAGGGGACGTCGCGGATGAGCAAGGCGCAGCTCGTGCAGGCCCTGCACCCGGCCCACCCCGCCACCTGACACGCCCGCTGTCCGCTCCCGCCGGAGCGCCGACGGCGGCCTCGCATCGCCTTCTGACTGCTTTTCACGTCGCAGAACGACGTGAAAAGCAGTCAGAAGCGCAGGAGGTGGGCTCAGCGGCGTTCGAGGCGACCACGGATCGCCCACCAGGTCGCGGCCGGCGGGATGGCCGCCGAGGTCAGGGCCAGCTCCGCCGCCTCCCGTGACCGGATCGGGTGGCCCGTCCGCCGCTCCGCCCAGAACCGCCACCACAGCGCGAGCCAGAGCGAGGCGGGCAGGAGGGCGGTGCGCCGACGCCGTGCGGCGAGCACCAGCGCGCCCGCCGCGGCCAGCGTCGTGAGGACGTGCCACCGGAGCCGGCCCCGCGGCGCCGAACCCGTGCGCCGCCAGTCGCGGCCGTGGAGGCGCCGCATCCGCACGTCGTCGGCGTTGCCGCGCTGGGCCCGGACGCAGGCCCACCAGGTGGTCGGCCGCACAGGGTGGTCGACGGCGCGGACGCCGAACTGGAGGCACCGACCGGCGCCCATGAGGCGCAGGGCGAGGTCGGTGTCCTCGCGGTAGGCGCGGGGGAACCTCTCGTCGAAGCCGTCGACGAGCTCGAAGTCGCACCGCCGCACCGCCATGTCCGCCGTGATCCACGACGCGGTGGCGAGCCCGAGGACGGATCGCTCGCGATCGAGCGGGGCGCGGCCCGTCGGCAGCGGGACGTGGACGCGGCCCTGCACGGCGGCGACCTCGTCGTCGACCCGCTCCAGGTCCTCGACCAGATCGCGGGACCAGCCGGGGCGCGGCACCACGTCGTCGTCGAGGAAGCAGATCCACGGTGCGTCGCCCAGCCGGGCCCCGGCGTTGCGAGCCGCCGCGGGGCCACGACCACCCGTGCGGAGCACCACGGGCCGCCGGCCGCGGACGATCGGGAGGTCCAGGGGCGCGCCGCCGTCCGGCCGGTCGTCGACGACCACCAGCCGCTCGGGGCCGGGCCCCCCCATCCCGTCGAGGACGTCGAGCAGCACCGCGAGCGACGGGCGCCCGACGGTCGGGACGACGAGGTCGAACGGCGGTGCCGTCGCGGACGCCACACCGGCAGCCTCGCCGGCCGCCTCGTCGATCGCCGCGCCGATCGCCGCACCGGCCGACTCGCCGACCGCCGCATGGGCTGCCACCTCAGCCGCCGAAGGCCGCACCGCGGCGCACCAGGAAGGGACCGATGGCCAGCGCGTCGACCGGGGCGGAACCGAAGCACTCGAGCGCGTCCCTCGGCGAGTCGACCATCGGGCGGCCCGCCGTGTTGAGCGACGTGTTCACCACCAGCGGCAGCCCGGTCCGCCGTCGGAACGCCTCGAGCATGCGGTGCACCAGCGGCTCGTCGGCGGCGTCGACGGTCTGCACGCGGGCCGTGCCGTCGACGTGCACCACCGCGGGGATCCGCTCGGCCCACCCCGGCCGCACCCGGTGGGTGAACAGCATGTACGGGCTCGGGATCGGGCCGCCCTCGAAGGCGTCCTTCGCCGCCTCCAGCAGGACCATCGGCGCGACCGGTCGGAACTGCTCACGGCCCTTGACGTCGTTGAGCCGCTCCAGGTTCGCCTCGCGGCCCGGATGGGCGAGCAGGCTCCGGTGGCCGAGCGCTCGGGGACCGAACTCGCTGCGCCCCTGGAACCACGCGACGACGCCGTCGGCCGCGAGCACCTCGGCGACCGCTTCGGCCACGTCGTCGGGTCGCTCGTGCGGGACGGCGGCACGGCGGAGCGTCTCCTCGATCTCGTCGTCGGACCACGACGGCCCAAGGGCCGCCGTGGCCATCGGGACCGGGCGGTCGCCGAGCGATGCGGCGACGTGCACCGCCGCGCCGAGTGCGGTGCCGGCGTCGCCCGCGGCCGGCTGCACCCACACGTCGTCGAACGGGCCGTCCTCGTACAGCCGCGAGTTGGCGACGCAGTTGAGCGCCACGCCGCCGGCGAGCACGAGCGCGCGCTCGCCGGTGCGCTCGTGCAGCACGCCCGCGAGCTCGAGCAGCACCTCCTCGAGGCGCACCTGGACCGTGCTCGCGTGGGCGGCGTGCGCCGGGGCCAGGGACCCGTCGCCGCGTCCGGGCGGGGCGAAGTCCTCCCACGGGACGTCGCGGGCCCGGAAGCCGAACCCGCCGTCGGTGCGGATCAGCTCGCGGAAGCGGTCGAGGTGCGCCGGTCGCCCGTAGCTCGCGAGCGCCATGACCTTGTACTCGTCGCTGCTGCGCCGGTAGCCGAGGTGGGCCGTGAGCTCCTCGTACACGAGGCCCAGCGAATCGGGGAGGGGCTGGCGGCCGAGCACCTCGAGCCCCGAGCCGTCGGAGCGGCCGGCGAGGAAGGAGCTCCGCTCGCCTCGCCCGTCCAGGACCATGACGGCCGACGAGTCGAACGGCGCCGGGCCCCACGCCGAGGCGGCGTGGGCGACGTGGTGCACGACGTGGCGGAACCGGTCGGCCCGGACGCCGGGCAGCGCCGCTTCGAGGAACCGCGGCGCGCGGCGTGCGTACAGCGTGCGCATCGGTTCCCACCCGTCCTCGGTGAGTCCGTCGTCGATCCCGACCTCCCTGCCCCCGGCCGAGTCGTCGGCGAGCAGCGTGGGGTCGTAGGAGTACGCGACGGCATCGAGGTCCGACGCCTCGACCCTGGCGCGCGCCAGGCAGCACGCGATGGCGGCCGTGGGCAGCTCCCACGTGGAGAACGGCACGGGATCCTTGCCGTGCTTGCGGCGGCTGAACCGCTCCTCCTCCGCCGCGGCGAGGACGACGCCGTCGCGCACGATCGCCGCCGCCGGGTCGTGGAAGACCGCGTTGATGCCGAGGACCACTGCCATCGGGGACCTCCGGGGTCGGTGTGCCGCGGCTCCTATCCGGGGCCGCGCGCTCCATGCCGCAGCGCTCCTGGCCGGCGTGTGATGTCTGGCGATCGCGGATCGAGGAGAACTGTCGCCCGCACCTCCGGGTAGGGCGGCGCCGTCATCGACGCCGGAAGGAGCGCACGTGGGCAGCAGGATCGGCGTGGTCGGCACCGGGTACGTGGGTCTGACGACCGGGGCGTGCCTCGCGCACCTCGGCCACGAGGTCGTGTGCTTCGACACCGACCTCCCGAAGATCGAGCGGTTGCGCCGGGGAATCGTGCCGATCCGCGAGCCGGGGCTGGACGAGCTGGTCGCCGAGGGGCTCGCCTCCGGACGCCTCGCCATGTGCGACGAGCCGGCCCGGGCGTGGGACCGCGAGTTCACGTTCCTGTGCCTGCCGACGCCGTCGGCGCCCGACGGCACGGCCGACCTCGGCGCGCTGCGCGCCGCGTGCGCGGCGGTCGGGCCCCACCTCCCCGGCGGCTCCGTGGTCGTCGCGAAGTCCACGGTGCCCGTCGGTTCGCTCGCCGACGTGCGTCGGTGGCTCGGCCGCACCGACGTCGCCGTGGCGGCGAACCCGGAGTTCCTGCGGGAGGGCTCCGCGGTCGGGGACTGGCTCGCGCCGGACCGAGTCGTGGTCGGCGCGGACGACGTGGACGTCGCCGAGCGGGTGGCAGCGCTCTACGACGGGATCGACCGGCCGCTCGTCCTCACCGATCCGCGCTCGGCCCAGCTCGCCAAGTACGGCGCCAACGCGCTGCTCGCCACGCGCCTCAGCTTCGTGAACGGCCTCGCCGCGCTCTGCCGCGCCGTCGACGCCGACCCGGCGGCCGTGCTCGAGGCGATGGCGCTCGACGCGCGGATCGGCGGCCACCACCTCGAGCCCGGCCCCGGTTGGGGCGGCAGCTGCTTCCCGAAGGACCTCGACGCCCTCCGGGCGCTGGCGCGCGAGCTGGACGTGCCGTTCGGCCTGCTCGACGAGGCGGCGGCCATGAACCGCGCCCGCATCGAGGCGGTCGCCGACGGCGTGCTGGCGTGCCTCGCCGGGCCCTCGCACCGGCCGACGGTCGCGGTCTGGGGCCTCACCTTCAAGGCGGGCACCGACGACCTCCGCGACTCGCCGGCCGTCGGGGTGATCGCCCACTTCCGGCGCCACGACGTGTACGTGCGCGCCCATGACCCGATGGTGCCGCCGGGCTCGCACATCGTGGACGCCGGCGTCGAGGTGGTCGACGACCCGTACGAGGCGTGTGCGGGCGCAGGCGCGCTCGCCGTGCTCACGGGCTGGCCCGACTACCGCGACGTTGACCTCGAGCGAGTGGCGGCCTGCCTCGGTCACGGCGCGGTGATCGACACGCGTGGCGTGATCGACCGCACGGCCGTGGAGCGCGCCGGGCTCGTGTGGCGGCCGGTGTGACGATGCGCGTCGTCGTCGCCGGCGCAGCCGGCCTGATCGGCTCGCACCTCGTCGAGGCGCTGCTGGATCGAGGTGACGAGGTCGTCGCCGTCGACAACTTCCTGACCGGTCGACCGGAGCACCTCGCCGCCGCCGATGCGGATGACCGCTGCTCGGTCGTCGTGGCCGACGTGTGCGGCCCGCTCCCGCCGATCGGCCCCGTGGACGCGGTGTGCCACCTCGCGTCGCCGGCGTCGCCGAAGGACTTCGGTCGGCTGGCGCCGGAGATCCTGCGGGTGGGCAGCGAGGGCACGATCCGGCTCCTGGAGCTCGCCCGCCGGCACCGCGCCCGCTTCCTGCTCGCCTCCACGAGCGAGGTGTACGGCGAGCCGGAGGTGCACCCGCAGCCGGAGGCGTACCGGGGGAGCGTGAGCACGACGGGACCCCGTGCCTGCTACGACGAGTCGAAGCGGTTCGCCGAGGCGGCCGCCTCCACCTACGAGCGGCAGTTCGGGCTCGAGGTCCGCATCGCCCGGATCTTCAACACGTACGGGCCGCGGATGCGGCCCGACGACGGCCGCGTCGTCTCCAACCTCGTGGTGCAGGCGCTGGCCGGCGAGCCGCTCACCATCCACGGGGACGGCTCGCAGACGCGGAGCTTCTGCTACGTCGACGACCAGGTGCGCGGGCTGCTCGCGCTGCTCGGTTCCGACGTGCGGGGGCCGGTCAACATCGGTTCGGACCGCGAAACGACGATCCGCGAGCTCGTCGACGAGATCGGTCGAGCCGTGGGCACGACGCCGGACATCGACCGCCGGCCGCTGCCGACGGACGACCCGACGCGTCGTCGCCCCTCGCTGGACCGGGCCCACGAGCTGCTCGGTTGGTCGGCCTGCGTGCCGCTGCCGGTCGGCCTGGCGCGGACCGTGGCGTGGTTCCGGGGCGAGGTCGGCGCCGTGGCGGACGCGGATGCCGCTGAGCGCCCCGACGCCGACGACCGGATCGCCTGACGCGGCGCGGTGCTGACGCCCCGCCGTTCTGTGATGCGAGAGCGCGGGATACCGCGCGCTCTCGCACCACAGAACCCGGGGGGGGGGGGGTGGGCGGGGGCGGGTCAGACGGGCCCAACCCCG
>JAEVZA010000181.1 GCA_023392475.1 Actinomycetes bacterium
CCGCCGACGACCGCGTACGGCGGCACGTCGGTCGTGACGACCGCGCCGGCGGCGACCACGCTGTGGGCGCCGACGGTGACGCCGTCGCAGACGACGGCGTGCGTGCCGATCCACACGTCGTCCTCGACGACGATGCCCCGCTCGTCCAGGCCCTGGAGCCAGATGGGGACGTCGGGGTCGTCGAAGACGTGGTTGAAGCCGTAGAGCGTGGCGAACGAGGCGATGCGCACGCCGTCGCCGATCGACACGCGGCCGGCCAGGACGACGTACGGGTTGAGCGAGCAGTCGTCGCCGATGTCCACGCGGTCCCGGAGCACGCACCCGGTGGCGACGAAGCTGCGGTCGCCGATCCGGAACGACTCGCAGACGATCGTCGCGCCGTCCGCCAGGAACACGCGCTCGCCGATCTCGGCGCCCGTGCGGGCCGCCACGTCCGCCTGGCGCTCGGCCTGCCCGGGCCACTCGCCGCCGTCGACCCACACCGCGAACCACGGCTCGGCCTCGACCTGCTCGTGCGCGACGTCCGAGGTGCCGAGGTCGTCGTCGGTGGCCACGGCGACAGTGTCCCACCTGGCCCCAGGGAGCGCGCCGCCTACTGCCGGAGCTCGCCCTCCGCCACCAGCCGGTCGAGCGTGAGCTCCGGGTGCTCGGCCTCCAGCCGCTCGAGCCAGTACACGGACTCGAACACGGCGAGCAGCGCGCCGTCCGAGCGGCCCAGGACGTCGACCCCCTGCATGGCCCGGAGCTCGGGTCGCGACGCCTCGTCGGTCCGGCGCGCGACCCGGTACCGCGTCATCGAGAGCTCGACCGGCGCACCGAACTCGTTCTCGAGGCGGTGCGTGGCGACCTCGAACTGGAGGGCGCCGACCGCGGCGAGCACGGGCGCCTGCTCGCCGAAGTCCGGGTCGCGCAGCACTTGGATGACGCCCTCCTCGTCCAGCTGGTTGATCCCGTTGCGGAACTGCTTCGACCGGCTCACGTCGGTCGTGCGGGCGATCGCGAAGTGCTCGGGAGCGAAGCTCGGGATGGGCGGGAACGTGACGGGATCGAGCTCGTAGAGCGAGTCGCCGACGCGGACGTCGTTGGCGTTCACGAACCCGACGACGTCGCCGGGGAAGGCCTCCTCGAGCGTCTCGCGCTCCTGGCCGAACACCGAGTGGGCGTACTTGGTGGCGAACGGCTTGCCCGTGCGCCCGTGCGTGACGACCATGCCGCGCTCGAAGCGACCGGAGCACACGCGGAGGAACGCGATGCGGTCGCGGTGGGCGCGGTCCATGTTCGCCTGCACCTTGAAGACGAACCCGGAGAAGGGCGCGTCGAGGGCGCGTGGCTTCCCGTCCACGTCATCGCGCGGTCCCGGTGGCGGCACCTCGTCGATCACGGAGTCGAGCAGGAGCCGCACGCCGAAGTTCGTGAGCGCGGAGCCGAAGAGCATCGGCGTCGTCTCACCGGCGAGGAACAGCTCGTGGTCGTGGTCCGTGCCGCTGAGGAGCTCGAGCTCGTCCTGGCACGCGCTCCACGCGTCGCCCTCCTCCTCGGCCGCCCGGGCAGGATCGACGACCTCCTCCGGGGCCTCGGTCGCGCCACGCGCCGTGCGCGTGTAGCGGACGAACTCGCCGGAGGCGCGGTCGACCACCCCGCGGAAGTCGCCGGCGATCCCGACCGGCCACGTGACCGGGGTGCACATGATCGAGAGCTTCGACTCGATGTCGTCGATGATCTCCAACGGGCTGAGGCCGGGCCGGTCCCACTTGTTCACGAACGTGATGAGCGGGAGCCCGCGGTCGCGGCAGACCTCGAACAGCTTCAGGGTCTGGGGCTCGATGCCCTTCGCAGCGTCCAGCACCATCACGGCCGCGTCGCACGCCGTCAGCACGCGGTACGTGTCCTCCGAGAAGTCGCGGTGGCCCGGCGTGTCGAGCAGGTTCACCACGCAGTCCCGGTAGGGGAACTGCAGCACGGTGGACGTGATGGAGATGCCGCGCTGCTGCTCCAGCTCCATCCAGTCGGACGTCGCCGAGCGGCGGTCGCCGCGCGCCTTCACGGCGCCGGCCTCACGTCCGAGCGCGCCGCCGTAGAGCAGCAGCTTCTCCGTGAGCGTGGTCTTGCCGGCGTCGGGGTGGGAGATGATCGCGAACGTCCGGCGGCGGGTCGCCTCGGTCGTGGGGTCGTCGGCCATGGGCGCTCAGGACACCGCCTGCTCGACCGCGCGGAGCAGGCCCGCCGTGCGAGGGTCGCCGGCGATCCCGAGCTGCATCTGGTTCATGACGTACGCGCCGGCGATGCCGCGGTCGGGATCCGCGAAGCCGACCGACCCACCGGCGCCGTAGTGCCCGAAGGACCGGCCGCCGAGGAAGGGCGAGAAGTCGGAGTGCGTCATGTAGCCGAGGCCGAACGGGATCGGGAACATCAGCACGCTGTCGGGACCCTCGACCTGGGGGACGACGGCGCGGTCGATCGTGTCGGCGTCGAGGAGGCGCACGCCGTCGACGTCGGACACCAGCGACGCGTACATCCGTGCGAGCGACGGCGCGTTCGTGACCCCGTTCGCGGCCGGGACCTGGGCGGCCCGCACCCGGAGATCGTTCCAGGCGTCCTGGTCGGCGAAGGCCCCGCCGGGCGCGGTCAGCGCCTTGGCCGCCAGGTTGCCCTCGCCGAGGAACCGGTTGAGCATGTCGACGAGGGTGGCGGGCGGCCCGTCCGGCGAGCCGCCGATGGCCGAGGTCAGCGCCTCGAGCCCGTCGGCGCGGAAGGGGACGAGCGGCGCCACGCGGTGCTGCTCGTCGTCGGGCAGGCCGATCCAGAGGTCGAGGCCGAGCGGACCCGAGAGCTCCTGCTGGACGAACGTGCCGAGGTCCACGCCGGCGACCCTGCGGACCACCTCGCCGACCAGCCACCCGTAGGTCACGGCGTGGTAGCCGTGGGCCGTCCCGGGCGCCCACACCGGCGTGCTGGCGGCGAGTGCGGCGGTGACGGCATCCCAGTCGAGCGCCTCGTCGAGCGTCATCGGCTCGTCCACGTCGATGAGCCCGGTGCGGTGGCAGAGGAGCCAGGAGACGGGGACGTCGCGCTTGCCGGCGGCGCCGAACTCCGGCCAGACGTCGACCACCGGCGCGTCGAGGTCGAGGAGGCCGCGCTGCACCAGCAGGTGCGCGCACGTGGCCGTGATGCCCTTCGTGGACGAGAAGACCAGTTGCAGCGTGTCCTCGTCGTAGGGGGTGCCGTCGAGGTCGCGCACCCCGCCGGTGAGCTCGACCACGGCCCGTCCGTCGACGTACAGGCAGAACCCGGCGCCCACCTCCCCGTGCTCGGCGAAGTTCGCAGCGAACGCGTCGCGCACCCCTTCGAAGCCGGGCTCGACGGTCCCACGGATCTCGGTCACGGTCAGTCCCCTCGCGTCCCGGGCGGCGCCCGCCTGCGTGCGGGAAGGGTACGCCAGGCCGGGGCGGTGCCCCCACCGGCCGTGCGGCGCGTCAGCCGTGGTCGACGGTGAACTGCGCCCGGTGCCGCACGGTCGCGCCCGTGGCGAGGGCCACCTCGACGAGCAGCGAGTGCGCACCGTCGCGGAGGCTGCTGGGGTCGAACATCCCCGGCAGCGCGTCGAGCGGCGCGGACGCGAGGGTCAGCGGCGGGACCAGGTCGGTCCGGGTCGGCTGCTGGGACGGATCCGAGTCCAGCCAGAAGCGAGCGGTGACGGCGTCGGGCAGGTCCACGAACACGATGACCGGGTGCTGCAGCTCAGCCCCTTGGAGCGGCTCGACCGAGCGCGACGGCCACGCGCTCGTCCAGACGATGCCGTCGGCGGTGAGGGGCGTGGTCGTCGGAGGCGGCGCGGTCGTCGTGACCGGCGGGCGCGCCGTGGTGCTCGGCGTGCCGGCGACCGTCGTGCTGGAGCCCGGCGGCCTCGGCCGCTGGGTCGTCGCCGGGCGACCCGGCTCGGTGGTGGTCGCGCCGAGGGCGATCTCGGGGTTCTCCGGCACGCGGGTGGTGGTGGCGCCCTCGACGGCGGGCGGCGGCCCACCGGGAAGGGTCGAGCCGGGTCCGTGCCCAGCGGGCTCGGTCGACGTCGGCTCGGTGTCGGACGACGTGCGGTCGCTCGTGGCGGTCCGGTCGGCGGCCTGCCGAGCCTCGTACGCCTGGTATCCCATCGGGCCGGCGACGGCGAGGGTCACCGCGGTCGACGCGATCAGGGCGAGGAGCACCCGTGGGGACGCGGCGCCGCGGCTGCCGCGCCGCACCGGTCCTCCTCGTCGCCCCCTCGTCACCCGCCGATTCTCCCAGACGTCACCGGGGGCCTCGGAATGGGCGAAACCCCTCGGCCAGACGCGCTCCGACGTCGCCCGTGCGCCGATCGTGCACCCGCGGTCCCGGACCGTGGGCGGGTCGAACGCGGAGAGCGCTGACCGGTCACCGGCAGCCGCTCACGCTGTCTCATGGCCGGGACTGCGCCCCGGACCCCGGCCGGCGGCGCCGGCAGCCGCTCACGCTGTCTCATGGCCGGGGCTGCGCCCCGGACCCCGGCCGGCTGCGCCGGCAGCCGCTCACGCGGCTTCCCCACCGTCGGGTTCGGGCTCGGAGTGCAGGTCGATGATCCCGAGCCGCACGGCCGAGAGCACGGCGTGGGTCAGGCTCTGCGTGTCCAGCCGGCGGTAGGTCGCGTTGAGGTGGTTGTGCACCGTCTTCTGGGTGATGCCGAGGGCGCGCGCCGCCTGCTTGGTGGACATGCCGTCGGCGATCATCTGGAGGATCTCGACCTGCCGGTCGGAGAGGATCTCCTGCTTCGGGTCCGCGTCGCCCAGGTGCTCGAGCATCGAGGCCGCGAGCCGGGGGCTCAGCGTCTCCTCGCCGTCGCGCACGCGGCGCAGCGTGTCGAGCACGTCGGCGAAGGACGTGCCCTTGGTCAGGTAGGCGGCCGCACCGGCCTGGAGCGCGGCGCGCGTCCGGTCCGGGTCGTCGTGCATGGTCAGCACCACGACCTTCGCCGTCGGCACCTCGGAGGAGATGCGGCGCGTGGCCTCGACGCCGTCGAGGACCGGCATCGACAGGTCCATCAGGACGATGTCGGGCTGGGTCTCGACCGCGAGCTTCACGGCCTCCTCGCCGTTCTCGGCCTCGCCGACGACGTCCTCGCCGGCGCTCTCGAGGCCCCGGCGGATGCCTTCCCGGAGGATCTGGTGGTCGTCGGCGAGCAGCACCCTCACGGTGCAACCTCCTGGTTGGTCGGTGGCCGGTCGGTCCGGCCCGGGTCGGACCCGGCGGCCACGCGGACGGTGGTGCCGTGGTCGGGTCGGCTGTCGATCTCGAGGCGGGCGCCGATCACGTCGGCGCGCTCGCGCATGCCGACGAGGCCGTACGCGGAGTCGCGGACGCCGCGCGCCATCTCGAACCCGCGCCCGTCGTCGCGGACGACGAGCTCGAAGTTGCCGCCGCGCACGTCCCACACGACGTCCACGTGGTCGGCCTTGGCGTGCTTGTCGACGTTGCTGAGCGCCTCCTGGAGGATGCGCAGGAGCTCGTTCTCGACGGGGACGGGGAGGCGGTCGTCGGGGTGCACCACCGTCAGTGTGGCGGCGACGTCGGCGCGTTCCGCGAACCGGTTCACCGTCTCGTTGGCGACGATCGACAGCGGCTTGTCCTCCGTGACGCCCGAGCGCAGCTGCCGGAGGGTCTCGCGGAGCTCGTCGAGCGCCGCCTGGACGTCGCCCTGGAGGTGGGTCAGCTCGTCGGAGCGCTGCGGTTCGCTGTCCACGATCCGCTCGAGCTCCATCGAGATGTACGTGAGCCACTGGCCCAGCCGGTCGTGCAGGTCGCGGGCGATGCGCACCCGCTCCTCCTGCGCGCCGAGTGAGCGGAGGCGGCCGAACCAGCGCGCGTTGTCGACCGTCAGGGCGAGCACCTCGGACAGGCCCTCTAGCAGTCGCAGGGTGTGCTCGTCGTAGCGGCCGATCGTGGGGTGCTCGACGCCGAGCAGCCCGATCGTCTCGCCGCGCGCCTCGAGGCGCAGGTACATGCCGCTGCCGCTCCCGCGGGTGATCGGCGTCTCCTGGCGGTCCGTGAGGTCCGAGACCAGCAGCGCGCCGGACCCGGCGAGCGCCTCGGCGAGCGGCGCCGGCAGGTCGCCCCGGAGGTACGCGGGCCGGAGGGAGCAGCCGTCGGCGAGCTTCGGCACCCAGTCCTCGGCGTGGTCGTCGTACGTGAGCAGGCAGATGACCCGGGCGTCGAACGACGCGTGCATCTGCTCGCGGGACCGGTCGAGTGCCTCGCGGAGCGTCAGGGAGTTGGGCAGGGTGCGGGCCACCGTGTTGAGCAGCGTCAGGAGGTCGTTCGCCTCGGCGAGGTGGGCGACCTGTCCGGCCAGGCCGGCCCGCCGCTGCTCGGCGTCCACCAGCCGGGTGCGGACGTACGCGGCGGCGACCGTCGCGAGCAGGAGCGTGATGACCGCCGCGAGGTCGCGCTGGCCGTCCACCTGGTCCACGAGCGAGGTGGAGCCGAGCGCGGTGCCGACCACCAGCGAGGCGAGGGCCACGCCGAGCCCCGCGAACCCACGCAGCCACCCCCACCCGAACGCCACGACGACGAGCGCCGCGAGCAGGCAGAAGTAGTAGGGGCTCTGGACGCCGCCGTCGTAGCCGATCACCACGCCGAGCAGGACGAGGTCCAGCAGCGGCGCGAGCTCGTGCAGCGGCTGGTCCGAGCCGAGCCGCACCGGGATGACCGTGCGCCAGGTCGTGACGAAGAGGCAGACCGCCGTCGCCGCCACCGAGGCGTAGGAGCCGCGGAACGCCGCGGGGGCGGCGAAGACGAGGCCGTAGCCCAGCGCCCCCCAGCGGAGGGCGCTGATCGCGGGGGACACGGCGGCGCGCAGGGCCGGCGGCAGGTCGATCCGCCGCGTGGCATCGTCCATGCCGCCGTAGGGGAGCGCCCGGTAGGCCGCGACGGCCTCCGAGACCCCGGGGACGTCCTCGGACCGGCGGGCGGGAGCAGTCCCGTCGGCCGGCGCCGTCGACGCCACCTCGGACGTGGCTGGACCCGTCATCCTGTGAACCGGTTCCGTGCGGATCACGATATCGACGGATCTCCGGAACCCGGCGGCCCCGGTCCGTCGCCGTAGAGTCGGCGCCATGCCCGAGCCGTTCCCCGTCGACGACCGCGCGGCGGATCCGGAAGCCTCGGCCGTCACGTTCCCGGGCGCCCGGCGGCCGGATCGGCGCTCCGGCGTCGACAGCACCGGCGTGCGGCTCGCCGTCTCGGAGTGGGGTGATCCGGGCGACCCGACGATCCTGTTCGCCCACGGCGGCTTCGACTTCGCCGGCACCCTCGACGTGTTCGCGCCGCTCCTCGTCGCCGGTGGCTGGCGCGTCGTCAGCTGGGACCAGCGCGGCCACGGCGACTCGGACCACGCCGCGCTCTACAGCTGGGACGCGGACCTCCGGGACGCCGCCGCGGTGCTCGACGCCGTGACGTCGGGGCCTGTGGTGTTCGCCGGGCACTCCAAGGGCGGCGGCCTGATGATGCACCTCGCCAACGCCGTGCCCCACCGGGTCGCCGCGCTGGTGAACCTCGACGGGCTGCCGTCGCACCAGGCGATGTCGGACGTGTCGGAGCTGCAGCGGACCCGGATGCTGCACCTCGAGCTCACGAACTGGCTCGACCACCGGCGCACGCTCGTCGGCAAGCGGCGCAAGCCCGGGACGCTCGACGAGCTGGCCGCCCGCCGCGGCCGCATGAATCCGCGCCTCAGCCCGGAGTGGCTGCGCTACCTGGTGTCGGTCGGCGGGCGGCACGACGCCGACGGCTGGCGCTGGAAGATCGACCCGACCCTGCGCCTCGGCGGGTTCGGCCCGTGGCGGCCCGAGTGGTCGATGCTGCGGCTGCCGGGCATCGGCGTGCCGGTCCTCGGCGTGCTCGGCCTCGAGCGCGAGCTCATGGGCTGGGGCACGCAGGCCGAGGACGTCGTGCCGTACCTGCCGCCGGGCGCGAGGTTCGTGGCGATGGACGACGTCGGGCACTTCGTGCACATCGAGCAGCCCGAGCGCGTGGCCGGGCTGGTCCTGGAGTTCCTGTCGTGACCGCGACGACGATGCTGCGGCACAACCGCATCGAGCTCGCGCTCCATCGGCTGGTCGACGGCGAGGACCCGGCGTCGCGACCGCTGCTCCTCCTGCACGGGCTCGGCGAGCGGACGCCGGCCGCGCCGCCCGCGCACGTCGCGTGGCCCGGTCCCGTCCTCGGCCTCGACTTCACGGGGCACGGCGGGTCGACCGTGCCGAACGGCGGCGGGTACACCTCGGAGATCCTCGTGGCCGACGTCGACCGGGCGCTCGAGGAGACCGGCCCGGTGACGCTCCTGGCCCGGGGCCTCGGCGCCTACATCGGGCTGCTCGTCTCGGCGGCGCGCCCGGAGCTCGTGCGCGGCGTGGTCCTCACCGACGGCCCGGGGCTCGCGGGCGGCGGCGTGCACCCGGGGTCTCCGTCGCTCCCGTACCCGCCCGCCGCACCGGCGCCGGCCTCCGCGGAGGGCACGCCCGACCCGCTCGCGCTGCACGAGCTGTCCCGCGACGTGCGGCCCCCCGACTACGCGCAGACCTTCGTCCGCTTCGTCGCCGAGGGCTCGGACCTGGAGCGACCGCTGTGGGTCGCCGCCACGGTCCGGCCCGAGTGGCTCGCCGCCGTCGCGGCGGAGCCCGGCGTGGCGGTCGGCACCGTGCCCGACGGCCTCGCGCACTACGCCACCGTCGGCTGACCCGCCGTCCCGCCCGCCAACTCGGGGGCGACCCCGAGAACGCCCGATCGCCGAACTCGGGGCGGATCGGTCGCCCAGCGGTCGTGGAGCCCCGAGAACGCCCGATCGCCGAACTCGGGGCGGATCGGTCGCCCAGCGGTCGTGGAGCCTCGAGAACGCCGGATCGGCCGACTCGGGGGACGCCCCGAGCTCAGGCGTCGTCGGCGCCGTCCTCGGGATCGAGCCGCACGAGGATCTCCTCGACCTGGAAGCGGGCTCCGTCGATGCGGTCCTTGCACCAGGCGACGAGGGTGGCGGCCCGCTCGACGCGCGACGCGAGCAGGTCGACGTCGAGGGCGTCCGACTCGAGCTCGGCGACGATCGCGTCGAGCTCGGCCAGGGCGCCGCCGAAGCCGAGCTCCTCGGGATCGGGTCGGTCGTCCTCGCTCACCTCGGGTCCTCCTGCGTCTCGGCGTCCACATCCTGCACCGTCGAGCGGAGCCTGCCGTCCACCAACCGGGTGGTCAGCACCTCGCCCGCGGCCACGTCCGCGACCGACCGCACGGGTCGCCCGTCGTCGTGCGTCGTGAGCGACCACCCGCGGGCCAGCGCGGCCGCCGGGTCGTGCGCCGCCGCCCGGGCGGCGACGGTGCCGACGCGGGCCTCCGCTCGCTCGAGCACCCGCGTCGACGC
>JAEVZA010000381.1 GCA_023392475.1 Actinomycetes bacterium
CGCCGAGTCGTGGTGCTCGAGCGTGCCGTCGAGCACCCAGGTCACGATCTCCATGTCACGGTGGCCGTGCGTACCGAAGCCGGACGCGGGCGCGACCCGGTCGTCGTTGAGGACCAGCAGCTGGCCGTGCCCGACGTTCGAGGGGTCGTGGTGCTCGCCGAAGCTGAAGGAGTGGCGGCTGTCCAGCCAGCCGATCCGGGTGTGGAAGCGGCTGTCGGAGGGACGGACGTCGATGCTCACGGTGACCTCGCTGCGTGCGGCCGGGACGGCTCAGGGCTCAGGGTGGCGCCACGGGCCCCGGACAGATCCCTGCGGCGTCAGTCGTTGCAACCGCAGACATCTTCACCTGATTCCCGGACGCCGGTGGCCGGCGACGCCCGACCCTCAGGCGTCGAAGCGGACGTCGCCCCGACCGGGCACGACCTCGCCGATCACACGGGCGTGGTGACCGGCGGTGCGGAGCACGTCGATCGCCCGGTGCGCGGCCGCCGGCGGCACGACCGCCACCATCCCGATGCCGAGGTTGAAGACCCGCCGCATCTCGTCGTCGCTGACGTCGCCGATCGACTGCAGCTCGCTGAAGATGCGCGGCCACTCCCACGACCCGCCCTCGACGACCGCGTCGCCGTGGCGACCGAGCACGCGGTTGAGGTTGCCCCCGAGCCCGCCGCCGGTGATGTGCGCGACCGCGTGCACCTCGACGTGCTCGAGCAGCGACCGGATCGCAGGGGCGTAGATCACCGACGGCCGGAGCAGCTCCTCGGCCACGGTCGGTGCGTGCGCGTCGTCCCAGGCCCGGTCGTCGAGCGAGCGCCCGGCGACGTCGAACATCAGGCGGCGCGCCAGCGAGTACCCGTTCGACCGCAGGCCCGGCGAGGGCAGGCCGATGAGCACGTCGCCCGGGGTGGCCCGCTCGCCGGTCAGCAGCCGGTCGCGGTCCACGACGCCGACGGCGAACCCGACGAGATCGAACTCACCGGGCTCCATGACGCCGGGGTGCTCCGCCATCTCGCCGCCGATGAGCGCGCAGCCGGCGCGGCGGCAGCCCTCGGCGACGCCCCCGACGAGGTCCTTCACCTGGTCCGGGTCCAGCTTGCCGATCGAGATGTAGTCGAGGAAGAACAGCGGCTCGGCGCCCTGGCAGACGAGGTCGTCCACGCACATGGCGACGAGGTCGAGACCGATCGTGCTGAACCGCCGGGCGTCGCGCGCCACGACCGCCTTGGTGCCGACGCCGTCCGTGGTGGAGACGAGGACCGGGTCCTTGTAGCGCTTCGGGTCGAAGCGGAACAGTCCGCCGAACCCGCCGATGTCGCCGATGACCTCGGGCCGGAAGGTGGAGCGGACGTCGGCCTTGATGCGCTCGACGGCCTCCTCGCCCGCGTCGATCGAGACGCCGGCGGCCTCGTAGGTCTCACCCATCGACGTCACCCGGCGCGTCGCCGCCGTCGGCGCAGCCCCGCGCCTCGTCCGACGGGAGCACGCCCGCGCCCTCGAGGAGCACGACGGGCGTCTCGGCGCCACGGTCCGCCGCCACCTGGGCGCCCACGTCGAGCACGCCCTTGCCGGCCGACGCCGGGATGGCGACCGGGTAGTCGCCGGTGAGGCACGCAGCGCAGAACCCGGCGCCCGGGGCGGCCACGGCGTCGATCAGGCGGTCGAGCGACAGGTACGCCAGCGTGTCCACCTTGAGGTAGTCCTGGATCTCCTCGATCTCGAGGTTCGCGGCGAGCAGCTCGCCGCGGGTGCCGGTGTCCATCCCGTAGAAGCACGGCCAGCGGTAGGGCGGCGACGACACCCGGAGGTGCACCTCCTCGGCCCCGGCCTCCCGCAGCATCTCGACCATCGCCCGGGTCGTGGTGCCCCGCACGATCGAGTCGTCGACCACGACGAGGCGGCGGCCGGCGATGTTCTCCTTGAGCGGGTTGAGCTTCATGCGCACGCCGAGCGCACGCATCTCCTGGCTCGGCGCGATGAACGTGCGGCCGATGTAGCGGTTCTTCACCAGCCCGTGGCCGAACGGCACGCCCGACCGACGGGCGTAGCCCTCGGCGGCCGGGATGCCCGACTCCGGCACGCCCATCACCATGTCGGCGTCGACCGGCGCCTGGTCCGCCAGCTGCTCGCCCATGCGCACCCGTGCCTGGTGGACGTTGCGGCCGTACAGCTGCGAGTCGGGCCGGGCGAAGTAGACGAACTCGAAGAGGCAGAGCTTCGGGTCCGCGTCGCCCTCGAGCGGGCGGATCGAGCGGACGCCGTCGGCGTCGATCACCACCATCTCGCCCGGGTCGAGCTCGCGCACGAAGTGGGCGCCGACGATGTCGAGCGCCGGGGTCTCCGAGGCGAGCACCCAGCCGCCGTCGAGCTTGCCGAGGCACAGGGGGCGGAAGCCGTGCGGGTCCCGGACCCCGATCACCCGCTGCCGGTCCATCAGCACGAGGGAGTAGGCGCCCTCGAACCGGGGCAGGACCGACTGCAGCGCCTGCACGAGCGTGTCCTCGGCCGGGCCGATGCGGTCGCACTCGCGGGCGAGGAGCTCGGCCATCGCGTCGGTGTCGCTCGACACCGTGCCGGGCAGCATCCCCGCCTCCTCGACGAGCTCCGCCGTGTTGACGAGGTTGCCGTTGTGGCCGAGCGCGAACTGGACGTGCACGACGTCCCGGAAGACGGGCTGCGAGTTCTTCCACATGCTCGACCCGGTGGTCGAGTAGCGCGTGTGGCCGATCGCGAGGTCGCCGTCGAGCGCGGCGAGCGTGCGATCGTCGAACACGTTGGACACGAGGCCCATGTCCTTCACGACGGTCAGGTAGTCGCCGTCGGAGGTGGCGATGCCGGCGGACTCCTGGCCGCGGTGCTGGAGCGCGTAGATCCCGAGGTACGCGAGGTGGGCCACGGGCTCACCCGGGGCGTAGACCCCGAAGACGCCGCAGGCCTCGCGCGGCTTGCCGCCCTCGGGATCGATGACCAGGTCGTCCTCCGCCGGGGCGTCGGCGTCGACGGCGGCGGGCTCCGGGGGGATCACCGTCGTAGTTTCTCACACCGGCCCACCCCGCTCCGAGCCGGGTGCCCGGTCATGCGGCACCGGCTCGGGTGACCGGGCGCGCGCGACCGGGCCCGACGCCCTCAGCCGGGCCAGGTCCACGGCCCGGTCGGCAGCCGGCCCGGGTCGAACCGCGCCAGCAGCTCCGGCGCGGCGAGCTCCTCGCC
>JAEVZA010000457.1 GCA_023392475.1 Actinomycetes bacterium
CGGTCGCGGCGTACGCCGCCCGCGTCCTCGCCGCGGTCCCGCGGGCGCCGCAGCGGCCCGACATCTCGCCCCGGTCCCTCGGCGAGCCGTGGCGCGGGCTGGTCGCCGGGATGCTCGACGCTCGGTCCCGCTACGACCGCGCGCTCCGCCAGGTCCGCCCCGGCCCCCTCCACGACCGGCTCGCGGAGGTCGGCGGTCGGCTCGACGCCGCGCTCGACGAGGCGTGGCGCGTGGCGTCCGCCGGCGACACCCTGTCCCGCGGCCGCCGCCAGATCGACACCGACGCCGTGCGGGCCGAGCTGGCCGCCGCGTCGTCCGGCCCGCGCACCGAGCGGGCCGACCAGACGGTCGCCGCCATCCAGGCCCAGCTCGACGCCGCGGACCGGCTCGACCGCACGATCACCGACACGTACGAGCGGCTGCGCCTGCTCGACGCCCGGATCGACGAGACGGTCACCCGCACCGTGGAGCTCTCGGTCACCCAGTCCGACGGGGCGGAGCTCGGGGGCCTGGACGCGGAGGTCGAGTCGATCGTCGGGGAGATGGAGGCGCTGCGCCAGGCCGTCGAGGAGACCGACGAGCCCGCGCTCCCCGACCTCGCGCCGCCGACGGGCCGCACCGATCCCGGGACGCCGGGGACGCAGGGCACCGGGGGCACCGGCGGTCCGGTCGGGCCCGCGGGGGCGGCGTGAGCGCGCCGCGGCGCCGGATCGTCCGCCCGGCCGAGGTCACGACGGTCGAGCGCGACCCCGTGCCGGCGGCCGAGGACGGGTCGCTCGCGTGGGACGACGACGAGCTGGCGCGCGACATCGCGTACGAGGAGGCGGCGCTCGACGAGACCGACCTCGTCGATGGCGACCTGGACGACCAGCCGCCGGACGGCGGGTACGAGCCGCGGGAGCGGTCGCTCCTTCGGGCCAGCGCGATGCCGGCCGTCGGCACGACCCTGTCCCGGGCCAGCGGTCTCATCCGCGTCGGCGCCCTGACCTACGCGCTGGGCCTGACCACGATCGCCGACGTCTACAACCTCGCGAACACGACGCCGAACATCCTGTACGAGCTCGTGCTGGGCGGCGTGCTGTCCTCCACCCTCGTGCCGCTGTTCGTGCGCACGCTCGACGACCCCGACGACGAGACGGCCTCGGTCGTGACCACGGTGTCGTTCGCGGCGATCGTCGCGCTCACCCTCGTGGGCGTCCTCGTGTCGCCGTTCGTGAACCGGCTCTTCGCGCTGCCCCTGAGCGGTGCGGCCAAGCAGCAGCAGCTGGAGCTCGGCGACGACTTCCTCGCGCTCCTGGTGCCGCAGATCCTCTTCTACGGCGTCACCACGCTCGTGACGGCGCTCCTGCACGCGCGCCGCCGCTTCGCGCCACCGGCGTTCACCCCGATCCTCACGAACCTCGTCACGGCCGCGGCGGCGATCGCGGCCGCGAAGTGGGCCACGTCGAGCGGGCGGTCGATGTCGCAGGTGTACCTGCTCGGGCTCGGCACGACCGCGGGCGTCGCAGCCATGGCCATCGCGCTCGTGCCCTACCTGCGGCGCTCCGGCATCAACCTGCGGTGGCGGTTCAAGCCGCGCCACCCCGCGGTGCGCTCCGTGCTCCGGCTCTCGGGGTGGACGATCGGCTTCGCCGCGGCCAACCAGATCGCGCTCATGATCATCCTCACGCTGGCTCGCGGCCAGGAGGCCGGCACGGTCTCCGCGTACCAGTACGCGTTCATCTTCTTCCAGCTGCCGCACGGGCTCATCGCCGTGTCGCTCATGACCGCGGTGCTGCCCGAGCTGGCCGAGGCGGCGGTCGACCGCGACGAGCGCGCCTACATCGCCCGGTTCCGCGAGGGGCTCAGCCTCCTGATGACGTTCCTCGTCCCGGCCGCGGTCGGCCTGCTCTTCATCGCCGGGCCGCTGATCGCCATGTTCCTGCAGCGCGGCAGCTTCGACGCCGCCGACACCGACCGTACGGCCGCGATGCTGCGCGGCTTCGCGTTCGGGCTCCCCGCGTTCTCGATCTACCTGTACTGCGTGCGGGCGTTCTTCGCCCGGCGCGACACCCGGACGCCGTTCTTCCTGAACGTCGTGCAGAACGCGCTGAACGTGGCGATCATCCTCCCGTTCACCAACTGGCTCGGACCGGAGGGCCTCTCGCTCGCGTACACGGCCTCGTACTGGTTCATCGCCGTGGCGGCGCTCGTCATGCTGAACCGCCGGGTGCCCCACCTCCTGACCACCCGGGCGATGTTCCCGCTGGTGCGGTCGCTCGGGGTCGGCGCGGCGGTCACCGTGGCGCTGGTCCTCACGTCGTTCCTGACCGGCTCCGGGACCCGGCGGCCGATCGTCGAGCTGGCGGCGATGGTCGTGGTCGCCGTGTTCGTCTTCGTGCCGACCACCGTGCTGCTCAAGCCACGGGGGTTCGAGCCCGCCGTGGCCCGGCTGCGGCAGGGGCTGCGCAGCCGGGGGCGGACGATGGCCGGTTAGGCTCGGCCGCATGTGGAACTCGATCAAGCGCTGGTGGAAGTACATGGGCGCCAAGCTCAACAGCGTCTTCAACGAGAAGGCCGATCCGAAGGTGCAGCTCGAGCAGGCCATCACCGAGGCCCAGGAGCAGCACCGGCGGCTCAAGGAGCAGGCCGCCAACGTCATCGCCAACCAGAAGCAGAACGAGATGCGGCTCGAGGCCACCCTCGCCGAGCTCGAGAAGCTGAACCGCAACGCCCAGCAGGCCGTGCTCATGGCCGACGAGGCCACGCGGAAGGGCGACGCCGCGAAGGCCGCGGAGTACACGTCCGCGGCCGAGGCGTTCGCCAACCAGCTCATCGCCAAGGAGAAGGAGGTCGAGAACCTCAAGTCGATGTCGCTCCAGGCCACGCAGGCCGCCGAGCAGGCGAAGACCGCGGTGCAGCAGAACTCCCGCCTCCTGCAGCAGAAGCTGGCCGAGAAGCAGAAGCTCCTGAGCCAGCTCGACCAGGCGAAGATGCAGGAGCAGATGAACAAGGCAATGACCACGCTCTCGGAGCAGGTCGGCGAGGACGTCCCGACGCTCGACGAGGTCCGCGAGAAGATCGAGGCCCGCTACGCCAAGGCCAAGGGCATGGCGGAGCTGCAGGACATGTCGGTCGAGTCGAAGATGCTCGAGGTCGAGCAGGCGTCGATCAACGTCGAGGCGCAGGCCCGGCTCTCGGAGATCCGCTCCAAGCTCGGCATCGAGGAGGCTCCGGCGGAGTCGGCGGCGCCGTCACCCGCACCGGCCACCGAGCCCTCCCCCGCGTCGGAGCCCACGCCGGGCACCTGATCACCGCCGCGCCGCGTCCGCTCCCCCGAGCGATGGCGTACTCGGTGCATCCGACGTCGCCCGGCGACGTGAGGTGCACGCGGAACGCACGTGCGGCTCACGTCGGCGTGCGGGTCAGCCGGGGAGGATGACGAGGTCGTCCACGTGGACCACCTCGCCGGAGCCGTCGAACAGGTCGCTCGAGCGACGACCGGCCATGGCGGTCAGCGACGGCGTGTCGACCTTCACGAGGCCCTTCGCGACGACCGCGCCACGGGGGTCGACGATCTCGACCGCGTCGTCGGCGTCGAAGGCGCCGCTCACGGCCGTCACCCCGGCGGCCAGCAGGGACCGACCGCCCCCGGCGAGCGCCCGCACGGCGCCGTCGTCGACGGTGATGCGGCCGCGGGCGGGCAGCGCGAAGGCGATCCAGAGCTTCCGGGCGGTCAGGCGCCGGTCGCGGGGCTGGACGACGGTGCCGACCCCCGCCGTGCCGTGCAGGGCGTCGAGCAGCACGCCCGGGCGGTCGGCGGCCGCGATCACGGCCCGGACGCCCGACCACGACGCCATCTTCGCCGCCGCCAGCTTGGAGGCCATGCCGCCCGAGCCCCGGGCGCTGCCCGTGCCGCCGGCGAGCGACTCGAGCTCCTGGTCCACCTCGACGATCTCCTCGATCAGCGACGCCTCCTCCGAGAACCGCGGATCGGCGTCCATGAGGCCGGGCGTGTCGGTGAGGAGGAGCAGCAGGTCCGCACCCACGAGCTGGGCGACCAGCGCGGCGATGCGGTCGTTGTCGCCGAATCGGATCTCGTCGTCGGCGATGGCGTCGTTCTCGTTGACGACCGGGACCACGCCGAGCTCGAGCAGCCGCTCCAGCGTCGACCGGGCGTGCAGGTACTGCGCCCGGACCATGAAGTCGAGCGGGGCGAGCAGGACCTGACCGGCGACCAGGTCGTGCGCGCCGAGGTGGTGGCCCCACGTCTGCATGAGCCGGGCCTGGCCGACGGCCGAGACGGCCTGCAGCGTGCGGGCGTCCCGCGGGCGGCGCTCCGCCGGGATGCCGAGCGCCGGCATGCCCGCCGCGACCGCGCCCGAGGAGACGAGCACCACCTCGTGGCCGGCGGCGCGGGCCGACGCCACCTCCTTCGCCGTCTTGGCGACCGCGTCGGCGTCGATGACGCCGTGCTGGTCCGTGAGGCTCGACGTGCCGAGCTTGGCGACGACGCGGCGTCCGCTCACGGGTGCCCCCCGTCGGCGGCGGGCGCCTCGTCGAACGGCTGGACCTCGAGCTCGGCGTCGGTCTCGTACTCGAAGCTGAGGCCACCGATGTGCACGACGTCGCCGTTGCGGGCGCCGGCGCGGCCGAGGGCGCGGTCGACGCCGAGGCGGGCCAGGCGCTCGTGGGCGACGTCGAGCGCCTCGGGGTTCGTGAGGTCGGACAACCCGACGGCCCGGATCGCCTCCCGCCCGAGCACCTCGAAGCTCCCGTCGTCACGTCGGCCGATCGAGATGCCCTCGACCGCCGGTCGCAGGGTCACGAACCCCTCCGGCTCGGCCTCCGTGGCACGCGACGCCTCGACCGCGCGGCGCATCGCGCCCAGGAGCTCGGGCACGCCGGCGCCGGTGACGGCGGAGACCTCGATGCCGTCGAACGCGGACAGCACCGACGGCTCGGCGAGGTCCGCACGGGACCCGACCCGCACCCTCGGGCGGTCGAGCAGGTCGGGCCGGTAGCCGGAGAGCTCGCCGAGCAGCGTCGCCTCCTGCTCCTCTGCGGTGCGCTCCGCGAGCGGCGAGAGGTCGAGCAGCAGCACCAGCACGCCGGCCCGCTCGATGTGGCGCAGGAACCGGTGCCCCAGGCCGCGGCCCTCCGCGGCGCCCTCGATGAGCCCGGGGACGTCGGCCACGACCATCTCGAAGCCGTCGTCGAGGCGGACGACGCCGAGGTTCGGCTCGAGCGTGGTGAACGGGTAGTCGGCGATCTTCGGCCGGGCGGCGGAGATCCGCGAGATGAGCGTCGACTTGCCCACGTTGGGGAACCCGACCAGCGCCACGTCGGCCATGAGCTTGAGCTCGAGGCGGATCCAGCGCTCCTCCCCCTCCTCGCCCTGCTCGGCGAACGCCGGCGCACGGCGCCGGTTGGAGAGGAACCGGGCGTTGCCCTTGCCGCCCTGCCCGCCCGAGGCGGCGAGCCAGCGGTCACCGTCGTGGACGAGGTCGGCGAGCGGGGTGCCGTCCCAGCCGATCACCTCGGTGCCGACCGGGACGTGCACCTCGACGTCGTCGCCCCGGGCGCCGTGGCGCTTCGAGCCCTTGCCGTGGGTGCCGCTCGGCGCCTTCCGGTGCGGGTGGTCGCGGAACGCGAGCAGCGACGCGGTGTTGCGGTCGGCGACGAGCCAGAGGTCACCGCCCTTGCCGCCGTCGCCGCCGTCGGGGCCGCCCATGGGCGTGTGGGCCTCGCGGCGGAACGAGACGCAGCCCGCGCCGCCGTCCCCGCCCCGCACGTTGAGGGCGCACTCGTCCACGAAGTTCGACACGCCGAGCAGCCTACGGGCCCCGCCGAGCGGCCCCGCGACCCGGTTCCGGGCCGCTCCCCTCCCCGGCGGTGTCCGACCCCGACCGTAGGCTGGCCCGGTGGACGACCTCCGCACCGACCGAGATCGCACCTGGGCCGCCACGATGTCCGGCCACCGCACCGACGCGCCGGAGGCGCAGGAGCAGCCGGCCGTCCGGCACGCCCACCCCGGCGGTGGACCGGCGCTCGGGCCGGTGCGCACCGCCAGCCGCGAGCAGCGCGAGGAGCGGGAGGACGCGCTCCTCACCGCCGGCGCGACGCGAGCCCGTGGCGCGGGCCGGCGAGCGCGCGAGGAGGCGCCCGACCCCCGCCGCACCTGCTTCGAGCGGGACCGGGACCGCATCCTCCACGGCACCGCGTTCCGGCGCCTCGCCGGCAAGACCCAGGTGTTCGTCTTCCCCGACGACCACCAGCGCACCCGGCTCACGCACGCGCTCGAGGTGGCGCAGGTCGCGGTCGCCATCGCCCGCCGCATCGGGGTCAACGAGTCGCTCACCGAGGCGATCGCGCTCGGCCACGACTGCGGGCACGGCCCGGGCGGCCACGCCTCCGAGGACGCGTTCACGCCGTACGTGGACGGCGGCTACGACCACGCGGTCTGGGGCGCGGACGTCGTCCTGGAGCCGCTCAACCTGTGCGAGGAGACCCTGGACGGCATCCGCAACCACTCGTGGTCCCGTCCGGTGCCGGCCACGCCCGAGGGCGAGGTCGTGTCGTGGGCGGACCGCATCGCCTACGTCTGCCACGACTTCGAGGACGCCGCGCACGTCGGCATCACGTCCCCGGAGCTGCTGCCGCCGGTGGTGCGGGAGCGGTGCGGCGTCCGCCGCAGCCAGCAGCTCGGCGCGTTCATCGACGGCGTCGTCGCCGCCACGTCGGCCACGGGCGGCGTGTCCATGACCGAGCCCCTCGCCGACGCCCTCGCCGAGTTCCGCCGCTTCGACTACGAGCACATCTACATGCGGCCGGCGTCGCTCGAGCAGTCCCGCTCCGTCATCCGGGTCCTGCGGGCGCTGGTCGAGCACTACGCCGACCGGCCGAACGCCATCCCGCGCCCCGCCGCGGCCGACGGCGCCCTCGCCCCCGGGGGCGACGCAGCGCTGCGCGAGGCCGTGACCTACGTCGGCGGGATGACCGACCGGTACGCGTTCGCCCTGGCCCGCACGCAGCTCGGCTGGCGGCGCGAGGACCTGCCCGTCGGCGTCGCCTGACCTGATAAGCGGGACACCGGACGGAGCGAGCCGGGGCGCGACGAGGGCCCACCCCGTCGCGGGATGGGCCCTCGTGGCGCCCGGTGCGGGCGTCGTGCGTGCTGCAGCTCAGTCGGTGAGCGGCAGGATGCTGACGTGCTTGCGGTTCCGGCGGGTGCCGAACTTCACGGTGCCGTCGGTGAGCGCGAAGAGCGTGTCGTCCCCGCCCTTGCCGACGTTCTCGCCGGGGTGGATCTTCGTGCCCCGCTGGCGGACGATGATCGAGCCGGCGGTCACGGCGCCGCCGTCGTACACCTTCACGCCGAGGCGCTGGCTGTTGGAGTCACGGCCGTTCCGGGTGGAGCCGCCGCCCTTGGTCTTCGACATGTCTGCCTCTTCCTGCGTTCCGGGTGGTCCGCCGCGCCCCGAAGGGTCAGCCGGCGGTGATCCCGGTGATCTCGATGGTCGCGTACGTCTGGCGGTGGCCCCAGCGCTTGCGCTCGTTGGCCTTCGACTTGTACGTGAAGGCGTTGATCTTCGGCCCCTTGGACTCCTCGACCACCCGGGCCGACACCGAGGCGCCGGCGAGCTGGTCGGGGGTGGCGAGCACCGTGTCCCCGTCGACCACCATCACGGCGGTCAGCTCGACGTCCGCGCCGGGCTCACCCACGCGCTCGACGCGGAGGCGCTGGCCCTCCTCCACGCGGTACTGCTTGCCACCGGTCTTCACGACTGCATACATACGGCCCGCCATCTTAGGGGAGCGACCGACCTCGACGGAAGTCGGCGCCCGATCGGGTCCGGTGGAGCGGCGGGAGGCCCAGCTGGTCGCCGGTGCCGAGGCCACCCGCCCGGGTGATCAGGAACGGGGGGCACCACCTCCCCGCGACGACCGGCGGTCGCCTCGGGTGCGGGATCAGCCGAGCAGCTCCTCGGGCACGATGAGGCCGCGGCCGTCGCAGTGGTCGCAGCGGTGCGCCACCGACTCGAGCAGCCCCTCGCCGATGCGCTTGCGGGTCATCTCGACGAGGCCGAGATCGGAGATGTTGAACACCTGGGTCCGCGTCTTGTCGCGGCCGAGGGCCTCCCGGAAGGCCTTCACGACCTTGTCCCGGTTCTCCTTGACCTCCATGTCGACGAAGTCGATGACGATGATGCCGCCGATGTCGCGCAGCCGGAGCTGGCGGGCGATCTCCTCCGCCGCCTCGAGGTTGTTGCGGAAGACCGTCTCCTCGAGGCTCGACGAGCCCACGTTGCGACCGGTGTTCACGTCGATGACGGTCAGCGCCTCGGTCGACTCGATGATGAGCGAACCGCCCGACGGCAGCCAGACCTTGCGGTCGAGGGCCTTCGCGAGCTGCTCCGTCACGTGGTAGCGCTCGAACATCGGGAGCGACTCGTCGGCGCGGTCGAAGTACTGCACCCGGTCCGACAGCGCCGGTGCGACGGCGTCGACGTAGTCGCGCATGCCCTCGTACAGCTCGTCGTCGTCGATCAGCACCGCCCGGTACTCCGCGTTGAACTCCTCGCGGATGATCCGGACCGCCATCTCGGGCTCCCGGTACACGAGCCCCGGGCGCTGCTGCTTCGCAGCGAGCGCCGAGATCTGCTCCCACTGCTGCACGAGGCGCTTGACGTCGCGCTCGATCTCGTCGGCGGTCACGTTCTCGGCCGCCGTGCGCACGATCACCCCGTGCTCCTTCGGCCGGACCCGGTCGAGGATCTGGCGGAGCCGCTTGCGCTCGTCGTCGGGCAGCCGCTTCGAGATGCCGTAGGTGTTCGAGTTGGGCACGAGGACGACGAACCGACCCGGGAGGGACACCTCCTGGGTGAGCCGGGCGCCCTTGTGGGCGATCGGGTTCTTCGTGACCTGGCAGAGGATGAGCTGGCGGGGCTTCAGGACGTCCTCGATGCGGGGCGTCTCGCCCTTGCTCTCGACGTCGTCCGCGTCGTACTGGACGTCGCTCTGGTAGAGCACGGCGTTCTTCGGGGTGGCGATGTCGATGAACGCCGCCTCCATGCCCGGGAGCACGTTCTCGACCTTGCCGACGTAGATGTTCCCGTGGATCTGGAACACGTCGTCGGACGGCCGCGACACGTAGTGCTCGACCAGCGAGCGGCCCTCGAGGATGGCGATGTGCGTGGCGTCGTCGGTGACGTGCACGTTCATCTGGTAGCGACCGATGGCCCGGCCCTTGCGCTGCCGCCCACGCCGGCGCTCCATGGTCTCGTCGTCGAGCTCGAGCGGTGCGTCGTCCACGAGCACGGCCTCGACCGGCGTGGGCTGCCCGCCCCGCCGACCACCCTGGCGCTGCCCGCCCTGGCCCTGACCGCCGCCCTGGCGCGACTGGCCGCCCTGGCGCTGCCCGCCCTGGCCGCCCTGACCCTGACCCTGACCCTGGCCCTGACCGCCCTGGCC
>JAEVZA010000205.1 GCA_023392475.1 Actinomycetes bacterium
CACCTGCCCAGACCCCGCCCCCGCCGCCGTCCGGTCCTCCGACCGCACCGCCGCCGTCGGGTCCCCCGACCGCACCGCCGCCGCCCGGTCAGGGCTGACGCCGGCCGGCGCCGACGGGCCGGAACCCCGTCGTCGTCGCGCCCCGGGCGCGTGTAGACAGCCACCCGTGACCGCCACGGCGACCGACCTCCTCCAGCGCACCGCGGACATCGTCGCGGTGCGCTCGGAGAGCTACGCCGAGGGCCCGCTGGTCGACCTCGTCGAGGCGGAGCTGCGGGCGCTCGACCACTTGGAGGTCGACCGGGTCGGCGACAACGTGGTGGCGCGCACGTCGCTCGGCCGCGACCTGCGGGTCGTGCTCGCGGGGCACACGGACACGGTGCCGGCGAACGGGAACGAGGTGCCGCGCATCGACGGCGACGTGCTGTGGGGCCTCGGCGCCGCCGACATGAAGGGCGGGCTCGCCGTGATGCTCGACCTCGCCTCGCGCCACGCCGCGCCCGCCGTCGACGTCACGTACGTCTTCTACGCCCGGGAGGAGGTCGCGTCGTCGGCCTCCGGCCTCGGCGAGCTCATCGACCTCCGCCCCGACCTGCTCGCGGGCGACGTCGCCGTCCTCGGGGAGCCGACGGACGGTGCGGTCGAGGCCGGCTGCCAGGGCGTGCTCCGCTGCCGGGTCACCCTCGAGGGGGCGCGGGCCCACACGGCCCGGGCCTGGATGGGCCGCAACGCCATCCACCGCCTCGGCCGCCTGCTGGCGATCCTCGACGACTACGAGCCGCGGCAGCCCGAGATCCTGGGGTGCCGGTTCCACGAGGCGCTGCTCGCCACCCACGTGGAGGGTGGCGTGGCCGGCAACGTGGTCCCCGACCGCGCCGAGGTGAGCATCGCCCACCGCTTCGCCCCCGACCGTGACGTGGCCCAGGCCGAGGCCCACGTCCGCGAGGTGCTGGCGCCGGTCCTCGAGGAGGCCGACGGGTTCGAGGTGCTCGACCGGTCGCCGGCCGCGTGGCCCGCGCTCGACCACCCCGTCGTCGCCTCCCTCGTCGCGCGGCACGGCCTGGAGGTGCGGGCCAAGCTCGGGTGGACCGACGTGGCCCGGTTCTCGGCGATGGGGGTGCCGGCGATCAACCTCGGGCCCGGCGACCCCACGCTCGCCCACACGGCGGAGGAGCGCGTGACGCGCGACAGCCTCCGACGGGCCCACCTCGCCCTCGACGACCTCCTCACCGACGGCCCCGTGGGAGACTGACCCCGACCGTCCCGCGCGACATAGGGGTCCTCGATCTCGTTCTGCGAGATCTGAGCGCCGCAGAACCCGCCGGATCCGCCTCGCCGCCACGTCCGTGCGGTCCGAGGGCCATCGTCGACCACCGCCAGCGAACGCCGACCAGGAGCCATCCGTGACCGACCAGTCCCGTCCCAGCACCCCCGAGGAGTTCTCGGCGTACGTCGGCGAGCTCCGCGGCCGTGACGGCTACCACGACCCGGCGGCGTTCGGCGTCGGCGTGGCGACCCTGGCCGACGACGGCACGGTGCTCGACACGTGGTTCGCGTCCGTCAACCTCGGCACCGCGCTCGGCGCCGCGGCGCTGCTGGCCGACGTCACCGGCCACGCCGGCGGCTCGGGCAGCGCACGCCTGACCGCCGCGCACGTCGACGAGGTCCTCGCGCTGGCGGCCGTCCACCGGGGCGACGCCGCGGCGCACCCGAACGTGGCCACGCTCGAGCAGCTCGGCGGGCTGCCGGAGCGCCCGACCGCGCTGCCGGTGCGCAAGGTCCCGGTCGTGACCTTCATCGAGGACCTCGACGCCCCGCCGGTCGACGCGCACGACGTCTACCTGCGCCTGCACCTCCTCTCGCACCGGCTCGTGCAGCCGCACGGGCTCAGCCTGGAGGGCCAGTTCGGGCTCCTCGCCAACGTGGTGTGGACCAACCTCGGGCCGTGCGACGTGCCGTCGTTCCCGGCCGCGCAGCGGTCGATCCGGCTGTCGGGCGGTGTGCTCACGGTCTCCAGCGTGGACAAGTTCCCGCGGATGATCGACTACGTCGTCCCGAGCGGCGTGCGCATCGCCGACGCCGAGCGCG
Source organism: Actinomycetes bacterium (assembly GCA_023392475.1). Taxonomy (GTDB): domain Bacteria; phylum Actinomycetota; class Acidimicrobiia; order Acidimicrobiales; family Microtrichaceae; genus JAEVZA01. Next base: position 2,089 of record JAEVZA010000205.1, read on the forward strand.
TGCGCCTCGGCGCCCACCTGGCCGACGGCACCACGGTCATGCACGAGGGCTTCGTGAACTTCAACGCCGGCACCCTCGGCAACGCGATGGTCGAGGGTCGCATCTCCGCCGGCGTGGTCGTCGGCGCCGACACCGACGTCGGTGGCGGCGCGTCGATCATGGGGACCCTGTCGGGTGGCGGCAAGGAGGTCGTGCGGGTGGGGGAGGGCTGCCTGGTCGGCGCCAACGCCGGCATCGGCATCTCGCTCGGCGACCGCTGCATCGTGGAGGCCGGCCTCTACGTGACGGCCGGGACGATCGTGACCCTGCCCGACGGGAGCCGCGCCAAGGCCCGCGAGCTCAGCGGCCGAGACGACCTGCTGTTCCGCCGCAACTCGGTGACGGGGACGGTCGAGGTGCTGCCCCGCGAGGGCACGTGGTCCGAGGGCCTCAACACCGAGCTCCACGCCAACTGAGCCGGGCCGGTCGATCGGGCCGCCTGGACGGGCCGTCGTGACCGAGGCTCAGAGCTTGCGCAGGACCGTGACGACCTTGCCGTAGACGCGCACCTCGTCGGCGTCGAAGACCATGTCCTCGAGCGACGGGTTGGCGGGCACGAGCACCACCTTGCCGTCGCGCTTGGTGAAGCCCTTCACCGTGCCCTCCTCGCCGGGGATGCCCGCGACCACGACGTCGCCGTTCGTGGCGTGCTCCTGCACCCGGGCGACGACGAAGTCGCCGTCCAGGATGCCGGCGTCGATCATCGAGTCGCCCCGGACGCGGAGCATGAACAGCTCGCCGTCGCCGCAGAAGTCGGCGGGCAGCGGCACGAGCTCCTCCACCTGCTCCTGGGCGAGCACGCCGGTGCCGGCCGCGACGTCGCCGACGAGGGGCACGTGCCGGGTGGGGCGGCGCTCCGCGGTGGTGCCGCTCGCGGTGTCCGCCGTGACCTCGATGGCCCGCGGCTTCGTGGGGTCCCGGCGCAGGTAGCCCAGCCGCTGCAGCGTGTGGAGGTGGCTGTGGACCGTGGAGGGGGAGGCCAGGCCGACCGCCTCGCCGATCTCCCGGACCGACGGCGGGTAGCCCCGGTCGCCGACCGTCTTCTCGATGAAGGCGAGGATCTCGTGCTGGCGCTGGGTCAGCTGGGTGCTCGGTTGGTCGGACACGGGCCCTCCTGTGCGTGCTGCCCGGGTGGGGCGAACATGTGTTTGGGAACGTAGCACCCGGGCGCCCCGAAGTGGTGGAACGTCTGTTCGTCCGGACCCTTGACAGCGAACAGCTGTTCGGCCAAGGTGGCCACGAACAGGCGTTCGGTCGGGTCCTGCGGCGCTTCGGCGCCCGGCGCTCCGGCCGGTGCACCTGGCGCCGGGGATCCGCCCACGATCCCCCGCCGATCTGACTGTCACACCCCACCGGGAGACTCATTCCATGGCCGCCGTCATCGACCTCCACACCGGGCAGCACCTGCCGGAGCCCGCCCCCGCCCGCCGTCCCCAGCTCACCCTCGTCCAGGGCGGGCGGTCCCTCCCCGGCCGCCGCCCGGCCGCCCGGCCCGCCGCTCCCACGGCCCGCACCTACCTCCTCCGGCGGGCGCTCGTGGTCGCCGTCGCCGCCGTCGTGGTGGTGCTGGCGCTCCAGCTGCTCGGCCAGCTCGCCTCGGCCACCGCGGAGG
>JAEVZA010000024.1 GCA_023392475.1 Actinomycetes bacterium
GGCCGACGCCGTCCGGCACCTCCGCGCCGATCCCGGGGCCGCTCGCGTGCTGGGGGAGGCGGGCCGGCGCTGGGTGGAGGACCACGCCAGCTGGCGCCGCCTCGTGGGCGACTGGCTCGACCAGCTCGCGGACCTGCCCGCCGGGGGCGCGCGGTGAGCCTCGCCGACGTCTACCGCCGCCTGCCCGTCCCGGCGCAGGACGTGATGGCCACCGCGTACGGGCTGCGCCAGCTGCCGGTCCGCCACGGCGGCCGGTACCGCGCGCACGCCGCGGACCTCGAGGTCCGGCAGTGGTGGGACGCCGAGCGGTTGCGGGAGGACCAGGACCGGCGGGTGCGGGCGACGGTCACGTGGTGCGCGGCCCGCGTGCCGCACTACCGGGACACGTTCCGCGAGCTCGGGATCGATCCGCTCGAGGTGCGCACCGCGGCGGACCTCGCCGTGCTGCCGACGGTCGACAAGGAGCAGGTGCGCGCCGAGCCCGAGCGGTTCCGGCCCGATCCGCCGCTGCCGCGGGTCGTCCCGCAAACCACCGGCGGTACGACCGGCCTGCCGCTCAGGTACTGGGCGACGCGGGACGCCGTGCGATTCAACTACGCGACGTACGAGGTGCGGACGCGCCGCTGGGCCGGCGTGCGCCTCGGCGACCGCATGGCCTCGTTCCACGGCCAGCCGATCGTGCCGGCGGGGCAGGCGACCGGTCCGTTCTGGCGCCGGAACCTCGCGTTCAACCAGCTGTACTGCTCCGTGTACCACCTGAGCGACGAGCACCTCCCGGCGTACGTCGACGAGCTCGAGCGCTTCGACCCCGTGGTGGTCGCCGGCTACACGTCCGCCGTCCACCGCCTCGCCGTCCACCTGCTCGCCACCGGCCAGGTCGGTCGGATCCGACCGCGCGCGGTGCTCGTGAGCTCGGAGACGCTGTTCCCCGAGCACCGACGTGAGATCGAGGAGGGCCTCGGGTGCCGCGTCACGGACGCGTACTCGCTCGGCGAGCTGGTCGCCTACGCGTCGGGCTGCGAGCTCGGCCACATGCACGTGAGCACCGAGTACGGCGTGATCGAGCTGCTCGACGACGGGTCGGGCGCGCGGGAGATCGTGGCCACCGGCCTCATCAACGAGGCCATGCCGCTCCTGCGCTACCGGACGGGCGACGTCGCCGCCTCCCTCGACGACGGGCGTTGCGCGTGCGGACGCGGGCTGCCCCGGGTGGCGGGCCTGTCGGGTCGGGCGGACGACGTGGTGCGCACCCCCGACGGCACCACGGTCGGGCCGGCGCCGATGAGCCTCGCGTTCCAGCGCGTCCCCAACCTCCGGCGGGCCCAGGTGCGCCAGGACGACCCGTCCGAGCTCACCGTCCTCCTCGAGGTGACGCCCGCGTTCGGCGACGACGACGAGGCCTTCCTCGACGCCGAGCTGCACCGCCGGCTCGGCCCCTCGATCCGGCTCCGCTTCGAGCGGGTCGACGTGCTGCCGCGGACCGGTGGCGGCAAGGAGCGGCTCATCGTCTCGACGATCGGGCGCACCGGGGGACCGTCGTGAGCGCCGGCATCGGGTTCGTGGGCGTCCACTCGGGCGGCCGTGCCGACCAGGCGACGAGCCAGGGCGAGCTGCTCGCGGCGCGGTTCGCTGCGGACGGCGTCCGCGTCCGCAGCACGTCGTCGGTGCGCAGCCCGCTGCTGCGCACGGCGCACCAGGCGGCCGCCGTGCTGGCGTGGCGCGACGTGCCCGTCGTCGTCATCGACGTGTTCTCCGGTGACTCCTTCCGGTTCGCGGAGCTGACGTCCCACCTCGCCCGGCTCCGCGGCCGGCGCGTCGTGCTGTTCCTCCACGGCGGCGCGCTCGGCGAGTTCGCGGCCACGCGACGCGCCCGCGTGGAGCGGCTCCTCCGCCGAGCGGACCTCGTGCTCGCGCCGTCGGAGTTCCTCGCCGGGACGTTCCGCCCGTGGGGATACGACGTGCACGTCGTGCCGAACGTCGTCCCGCTGGGCGAGCTCGGGTCCCCCCGGCCGGGACCGGCCCGGCCCACCCTGTTGTGGATGCGCACGTTCCACGAGCACTACGACCCGGTCGGGGCGGTGCGCACGTTCGCGCTCGTCGCCGAGCAGGTGCCGGGGGCCCGCCTCACGATGGCCGGGGCCGACCACGGGCTGCTGGGCGCGACGCGCGAGGAGGCGGCGCGGCTCGGGGTCGCGGACCGCGTCGCGCTCCCGGGGTTCGTGTCGGGCGGCGAGAAGGCGGTGGCGCTGCGCGAGCACGACGTCTTCCTCAACACCAACCTCGTGGACAACACCCCGGTGAGCCTGATCGAGGCGGCGGGGGCGGGCATGGTGCCGGTCGCGACCGCCGTCGGCGGCATCCCGCACCTGGTGTCCGACGACGTCGACGCCGTCCTGGTTCCGCCGTCGGATCCCCCCGCCGCGGCGCGCGCCGTGGTCGGGCTGCTGCAGGACGCGGACCGGTACGCCCGGCTGTCGGGAGGGGCCGTGGCCCTCGCCCGGCGCTCCACGTGGCCCGCGGTCCGGGCAGCGTGGGCCGCCGAGCTCGGCTTCCTGGACCCCGGTGCGTTCGAGCCGCCCGAGGCGGTCGCGGTGCCGGCGGGCGGGGTGGACCGGTGAGCGGCGCGATGGTGCGGGACGCGGTCGTCGACGACCTCGGCGAGGTGGCGCGCCTGCACATCGACGCGTTCCCCGACAGCGTCCTGGGCCGCCTCGGCGTCGAGGCCGTGCGGCGCAACTACCTCTGGCAGATGGAGGGACCGCACGACCTGACGGCCGTCGTCGGCACGGTGGAGGGCGAGGTGCGCGGGTTCCTCTTCGGCGGCGTCTTCCGAGGGTCCACCATCGGGTTCGTGAAGCAGCAGAAGTGGTTCCTCGCCGCCCAGGTGGCACGTCACCCGTCCGTCCTGCTCGGCCGCGTCGGCTGGGACCGGATCGCGCTCGCTGCCCGGCTGCTCCGCACGCGCTGGAGCGCACCCACCGCTGAGGACCCGGCCGCTGTGCCGACGTCGTCGTTCGGCGTGCTGGCGATCGCGGTCGACCCGGCCGCGCAGGGCCGCGGGGTGGGGCGGGCGCTCATGGCGGAGGCGCGCTCGCGGGCGTTCGCCGCGGGCTTCACGTCGATGCACCTGTCCGTGCACCCCGACAACGCGAAGGCGGTGCGGTTCTACGAGTCGCTCGGCTGGGAGCGGGTCCCCGACGCCGACCGGACGTGGCACGGCCAGATGGTGGTCGACCTGCTGGCCGGGGCGACCTGAGTCGGTCGGACCCGGCGGCGGTCCCGGGCGTCCGTCAACCCGGGGCCGGCACCGGCGAGCCGACCTCGCTCGTGGTCGCACCCGACGGCCCGGGGCGGCTGGCGGTCGCGACGAGCCACCGGGTCGCGCCGCCGGTCGTCGGGAGCTCGGGCAGCGTGGTCGAGGTGCCGTTGGTGACGTCGATGACGGCGACGGGACGCAGCGTCGCGCCGGCCGTCGGGTCGCACGCGAGCTCGCAGGCGTAGATGTCGACCCGCGTCGTGCCGCCGGCCGGTCCGGCGACCAGGACGCGGACGGAGCCGCCGGTCGCGTCGAGGAGCGGGGGCTCCGCCACGAGGTCGCCGGTCGACGTCGCGGGCCCGGGGCCGAGACCTGCGAGGTGCGCCGGCACCAGGCTGAGCACGAGCGAGTCGTCGGTCGGGTCCGCCGCGTCGAACCAGTCGATCGCCGTGGCCCCCGCACCCGGCCACCGCTCATCGATCGCGATCCGGCCGACCACGTTGCCCGTGACCTGCACGCCGTCGGGGACCGACGTCGAGCCGTCGGGCCAGTCCCGCGCGCTCACGGCCACGGCGAGGCCGCGGTCGCCGAGGATCCGGTTGGGCACGTCGCCACCGACCACGACGCCACGGACGTCGCCGTCGATCCACACGCCGACGCCCTGCGCGGCGGTGATGCCCGGGCGGACCTCGCCGTCGGCGTCGGTCCCGATCAGGTTGCCGGAGACGGTGGCACCGACGGCCGGACCGTCGGCGCCGCGGATCAGCACGTTGACCACGTCGTTGCCGGAGACGACGTTCCCGCCCCCGGCCGGCCCGCCCAGCACGACGTCCGAGCGCGCGGCCACGCCGACCTCGTTCGGCAGGGCGTCGTGGCCGCCGCGGTCGAGCCCGATCACGTTGCCGGCGACGGTGAGCCGGCCGGTGGAACCGTCGAGGATCCCGGCGACGGCGTTGCCCGAGATCACGTTGCCCGATCCCGGTGCGTCGCCGCCGATGACCGAGCCGTGCTGGTCGCCGCTGATCGTGACGCCGGTGAAGTTCGGGAGGGCGGCCTCGCCCGTCCAGTCCGTCCCGATCAGGTTGCCGACGATCCGCAGGCCGGGGGAGTCGTCGGGCGCGAGCCCGTGCGACGCGTTGCCGGACACCACGTTGGTGGCACCGGGCTCGGTCCCGCCGACCCGCACGCCGTCGACGTCGTCGATCGAGAGCGCCCCCGACGCGTGCGTGGTGCCGTTGGGGACGGACCGGGTGCCCGACGCGTCCAGCCCGAGGTAGTTGCCGAGCACGGTGGCGCCACCGTGGGGGTAGCCACCCGATCCGGCGTTGCCCGAGATGAGGTTGCGGTCCTCGGGCCGCGTCCCGCCGATGACCTCGTCGCGGTGCCCGGGCGGCGAGGTGAAGCCCGTGCCGTTGCCGTCGGCGGTGGTGCCCGTGGGGTCCGTGCCGATGTAGTCGCCCTGGAGGCGGATCCGGTCGGCGGCGATGATGACGCCGGCACCGAGCCCCGGCGCGCCGAAGCCGCCGATCACGAGTCCGCGCGCCGTGCTGCCGTCGCTGCCGGCCGCGAAGGTGAGCCCGTCCGCCGCCGGTCCGGCGGCGCTGCCCTGGAGGCGGATCAGGAGCCGTCCGTCCAGCGGTCGGGGGCTGGGCGCCCCGTTCGCGGTCGCGCCGGGTTGCGACCGGCCGTCGATCAGCACCGGCGCCGTCAGCGGGGGCAGGGACGTGCCGAGCGAGATGGTGTGCCCGGGCTCCCCGTCGATCTCGTAGTCGCCCGGGCCCGGGATCGCGAACCGGATCGTGTCGGTCCCGTGGCCGGCGGCGCACTCGCCCGGCGCTCCCCCGCCGAGGTCGGAGTTCGCGGCGGTCACCGCCTCGCGCAACGTGCAGGTGCCGTCCGGTGCGACGACGTCGGCGGCCGAGGTCACGACGATGGCCCGCGTCCCCGAGGACACCGTCGGCGCGACCGAGCACGCACCGGCGACGGCGCACATGACCGCGATCGCGACTGCCCACCGGGCCGTGGTGCCGACCACCGCCCGGGGCCCCTCCGTCCCGGACACATCCCCTCCCTCCGGGTCCTCGGCGGATCCTACCGACGCGCTGTCGAGCCGTGCCGGGTGGTAACGATGGAGCTGTGTTCGCAGTGAGGTCCCTCGGTCGACGGGTCCGCCACGTCGCGGCGACGGCGCGGGGTCTCGCCACGGACCGTCGGAGCCCGGCCGTCACGGTTCCATCGGCCTGCTACGCACCGCACGCGGCGCTGTACCTCCGGCCCGACGGCGTCGTGCAGGCGTGCTGCGCGACGGGGTACGAGTACGGCCGGATCGGCGGCCCCGACGGGCGGACGTTGCACGACATCTGGCTCAGCAGCGAGGCGATGGATCTCCGCCGCCGCCTCGAAGCGGGCCGGTTCGACTACGGCTGCCAGGAGTGCGAGCTCGCCATCGAGACAGGCGGTCGAGCCAGCAGCTTGGCGTACCACTTCGACCGGTGGGCGCCGGGGGCTCCTCACCCGTACCCGAAGCTGCTGGACCTGGCGATGTCCAACCGCTGCAACCTCGCGTGCGTGATGTGCAACGGCGACCTGTCGTCGACGATCCGCGCCCAGCGCGAGCACCGGCCGCCGCTCCCATCGCCCTACGACGACGCGTTCTTCGAGGAGTTCGAGGTGTTCCTCGGCCACGCGGCGAGGGTGCAGTTCAAGGGCGGTGAGCCGTTCCTGGCGCCGGAGAGCCGACGGGTGTGGGACATCATGCTCGCTCACGGGCATCGCGCCGAGGTCGCCGTCACGACGAACGGCACCATCTGGAACGAACGGGTGGAGCGCTACGTCCGGGACCTGCGGATGGAGCTCAACGTCAGCGTCGACGGCGTCACGCCGGAGGTCCTGGAGCCGATCCGGGTCGGGACGGACTGCCGGTCGCTGTGGGCGAACATCGACCGCCTCCACCGCGCGACCGCGGACGTCGGTCGACCGATCACGCTGAGCTTCTGCCTCATGCCCCAGAACTGGCACGAGCTCGTGCCCTTCCTCCGGGAGGTGGACCGCCGCGAGGTCGGGTGCTACGTGATCTTCGTCAACCAGCCGCACCGCTTCGACCTGCTGCGCCTGCCCCCGCACGAGCTCGACCGCATCGGCCGGCAGGTGGAGGAGGACGGCACCGACCTGCGGACCGGACCGGCACGTCGGGAGCTCGCGAAGGTGGTGGAGCGCGTCCGCGCGCAGATCGACCAGCCGGTGGTCCTCAAGGTTCGAGTCATGCAGGGTCTCCGCGAGACGGTGCTGCCGGAACCGGTCGACGATGCCGACATCGACCTCGACCTGCTGGTCGCCGAGACCCGTGCCTGGACCGGACGCGAACCGGTGGTGGTCACGCTGACCGACGAGATCATCCGTGACGTCAACGCACCACCGTGGGCTGACTGGATGGCGACCGAGTCGTGGGTCGGGGTCCACGAGCGCACGGTGCCGTCCCTCCTCGAAGGAGCAACCGGCGGGCGCCTGGAGGTGGACACGGGCGAGAGCGCGTTCCGTGGTGTGGCCGACATCCGGGTCGGCTGCGCACCCCCTGCCGGTGGCCGGACACTGCGTGTGCTCGCGCTCGTCGATCCGGAGCCAGGCGGTCGCACGGTCCACTGGGTGATCGGCGAGCGGCGACAGGACGAGGGCTCAGCGGAGCTCTGACCATGACGAGGCGACGTCCGGGAAGAGCATCGAGAGGATCTGTGACAGCGAACGTTCGATCTGGTCGAACACCCGCTGGTGCTCGCGCCGCGACCGTCCCATCGGGTCGGGGACGTCGTGTCGGCGATCGAGGGTCAGGACCGTGGCTGGCGCGCGGAGGGCGGCCGCCTCGGCGATCCAGTCGGACACCGACCGGTGGGGAGCCCGCGGGCCCACGATGGACGAGAGCTCCTCGAGCTCCTTCAGGACGAACGCCCGGGGCACGACGGCGGGATCGACATCGGCCGCGGCGACCAGGTGACGGCGCTCCATGGTCAGCACGAGATCTGCCGGTTCGAGGATCTCGGCGGTCACGCGCCGGCTCACGTGCCCGGACAGATCGAGGCCCCCGCGAGCGGCGACCCTGCGGGCTCCCGACGTCGCCGGCATCCCACCCTCGAGCGTCCCGCAGGACCCCACCTCCGACCGCACCCCGCGCATGAAGAGGAGCCGTCCGGCGACGGCCTGCGCCATCGGCGACCGGCACTGGTTCGCGGTGCACATGAGGAGGAGGCGGAACGGATCGTCGGCGGCCATCGGCTGCACGATGCTGTCAGCTCGGTACCTGACACGTCGACGCGGCGCGTCGGTTCAGCACGAGGATCGGGAGAACACGAGGTTCGAGATGTCGAAGTCCGCCGACGTGTGCGGATCGTCGAGGCGGTAGACGTCGATCGGTGCCGACTTGAACCAGTCGTTGACGGCGTCCCGCAACTCCCCTGGGAGGGTGGGGGCGACGACGTCGTCCTGGGCGTAGAGGCCGGCGAGGATGCCCGGATCCATGCGCAGCAACGCCTCTGGGTTCTCCGCGATGTCCCGGACGCAGACCTCGGGCACCGTCCCGTCGACCATGCTCGGCAACCGGTTCCGGCCCGCTGCTGTCAACCGCAGCCCACCGTGGTGCGCAACGAACTCGCGAACCGCGTCCGGTGCGCCGGCGGTCGAGCGGTGCTCGGAAGGCCTGCCCGGCCACGATGCCACGAGATCCCCTGAGATGGTGATGCGGCTCGAGCGGTTGACGAAGACCAGCGAGCCGCTCGCGCTCGCGTCCGGGTACAGGCCCCAGTCGATCGTGCGTCCCCCGGCGATCACCTGGGCCTCCACCCCTCGCTGGATGTCGCCGGCGATGAAGCCGTTGAGCGTGAGTGCCCGCCACCTCGATGATGGCGGCAGCGTCGCGTCCAGCTGCGCCGTGATCGAGCGGACCGCCGACGACCGCAGGTCGCGCCAGGGATCGATCGATGCGGCGTAGAGCATGACGCCGAGAGGCAGCAGCATCGCCACCGCCGCAGCGCACCCTGCGGCCCGCGCCGCGGTCGTGCGCGACCACGTGCTGGGCACGCGCACGCGTGAGGCGACCAGGATCGCGGTCGTGGCCGCGAGCCACCAAGCAGACGCACCGACCCACAGGAAGTGGTATGTGGCGACGTCGTCGGGTGGATCGATCCAGCCGTTGACGAGCGCCGCGGTGAAGACGGCGCCGGCGGTGGCCACGAGTGCACGGAGCACCGGGGTCGTCGCCAGCACGACCGCGCAGCCGGCCACCAGGCCACCCACGACGACGACCCGGACCCACCCGGCTGGAGTCGGATCGGGGAGGCCCCGCATCGGTTGGACGACGTTGTGGACCACGCCGATGGGGTCCAGGACGGCCTGGGCGGCCGACGCCGCGCCGCGTGGGCCGCGCCCGGCGATCTGCAGCGAGAGCAACGCTGCGAGGTTGCCCTGCCCGCGCACCTGGTCGGCGAGCGGCGGAGCCCAGAGGACGGCCAGCACGCCGGCGGTCGTGGCGAGCGCGGGCTTCCAGCGGTGCGGCGCGCCGTGGCGCCGAGCTCCGATCGCGAGCAGTGCGAGAGCGGTGACCGTGACGAAGCCGAGCGGGACGCCCGACCCGACATAGGTCTGGACGGCGTACGTCACGATGACCCCGAGCACCGGCAGCGCGACCACGTCACCCGTCGCCACCGCCCAGGCCAGCACGAACCCCGCGAACGTCGGGCCGAGGACCAACGGGTCGTTCAGGACCTGGTCGAGCGCCGTGACGTTCGTGGTGGCCACCATCGCGACTGCGGCGAGCAGGACGATCAGACCCGCCCTGCGCCCACCGGTGCGGAGTGCCGCCCAGCCGGCCAGGACGACCGAGCCGACCACGATCAGCGCCGTGTAGATCGCGCTGCCGAGGTCGACCCCCAGGATACGGACGAAGGGGAAGAGCGTGTACAGCTGGATCGGACCGGGGTTGTGGACGCTCCGTCCCGTGTACTCCCCGGCCGTGGTCAGCACGCCCAGGAGCGGACGGTCGCGCACGGACCGCATCGATTCGAGCGCCAGCCTGGCCTCGTCGCCGAACAGCGCGTACCCGCGAGCCCGTTGGATGCACACGGCCGCCACCCCGGCGGCGACGAGGATCCCCGCCAGGAAGGCTGCCCAGCGACGTTCGGCCGGCCGGAGGTCCCGCCACCGGGTGACCGCCGGCCAGCTCCGGCTCGTCGACCCGGTCCCGGCCGGCTCGGGGAGGGCGGTCACGTGCCTGCCGCGCCCGCCGTGCGCGCGATTGCACTCGACGGGACCTCGGCCTCGACGGCGCGGCGCAGCCCGTCGCCGTCCCCGCCCGGGAGGACGTGGCGCAGGAGGGCGCCGAGCACCCGCAGGTCGGTCAGCGGCGTGGCCGTCCGGACGTACCACGCATCGATCGCGAGCTTCACCGGGACGACGACGTCCTGGTAGGCGGTGCCGGTCGTGTCGAGGTCGATCTGGGTGACCTCCCACTCGCCGACGACGAGCTGGGTCGGCCCCGCGATCCCGGGCGGCACCTGCAGCACCTCCTGCCACGCCGGGTCGTCGTGGTCGACGAACGCCGGCGCCTCGGGTCGTGGTCCGAGCAGGCACATCTCCCCGCGGGCCACGTTGAGCAGCTGCGGCAGCTCGTCGAGGTGGAGCTGCCGCATGCGCCGACCGATCGGCGTGATGCGATCGTCGCCCGAGCTCGTGAGGGCGATGCCGGTCGCCCGCCCGTCGCTCGTCTCCGCCCGCATCGAGCGGATCTTCCACATGCCGAACTCGCGGCCGCCCCGCCCGACCCGGGGCACGCGGACGAGCGGCGGGCCGTCGTCGTGGCGGTGCACGAGCCAACCGAGCAGCGCCACCACCGGTGCCGTCAGCAGGGCGAGCGCGGCGGCGACGACGCGGTCGAGGACGAGCCGCGCCCGCAGCCAGGGCGACGCGGCGGCGGCTGGGGTGACCGTGGGGGAGGTGCTCACGCCGCTCCCGTGAGGGCGCGCTCGAGCGCGTCGCACGCCTGGTCGACGTCGGCGTCGGTCATGCCGCTGTAGAGCGGCAGGCTCAGCGCCCGGTCGGTGGACCGGTCCGCCACGGGCACGCCGCCCGGGCCGGGGCCGAGCCCGTGCTCGCGGAACCAGCCGAAGGTGTGCAGCGGCCGGAAGTGCACGCTCGTGCCGACGCCGTCGTCCTGCATCGAGGCCTGGACCGCGCCCCGGTCCGCCCCGCCGGGCAGCAGCACCATCATCAGGTGGTCGGCGCTGCCGGGGTCCGCCTGCGCGGGCACCAGGCGGAGGCCCGGCACGGCGCCGAGCCGCTCCCGGTAGCGGTCGGTGAGGTGGCGGCGCGCGGCCTGCATCCGGTCGAAGCGCGTCAGCTGCGAGCGGGCGAGCGCGGCGAGCACGTCGGGCAGGTTCGCCTTGAGGCCGTCGCCGACCACGTCGTACTGCGCCGCGCTGGCGGGCGCGCCCGGCGCGTAGCGCTTCCAGGCGTCCCGGCTGAGCCCGTGCAGCCGGAAGGACTGCGCGAACGCCGCCAGCTCGGCGTCGTCGGTGGCGAGCGCACCGCCCTCGGCCGAGGTCAGGTTCTTCGTGGCGTAGAAGGAGTAGCAGCAGCCGGCCGTGCCCTGTCCGGCCACGTAGCCGCGGTGGTCCCGGGTGCCGAGCGCGTGCGCCGCGTCCTCGACCAGCGGCACCGCGGCGTCCGCGCAGAGCTCGTGCAGCGCCCGGGGCAGGGCCACGCCGCCGAAGTGGACCCCGATGACGGCGTCGAGCCCGCCGTCCTCGGTGAGGGCGCGCTTCACCGCCGCCTCCGAGAGGTTGAAGGTGTCCTCGTCGACGTCGAGGAGCACCGGCACGAGGCCCCGGTGGTAGGCGGCGATGGCGGTGGAGACGAACGTCCAGGTGGGCACCCCGACCCGGCTGCCGCGTGGGAGCCGCAGGTGCGCCACGGCGATCTCGATGGCGGCGGTGCAGGAGGCGACCGCCACCACGTGCTCGACCCCGAGCCACGCCGCGAGGTCGGCCTCGAGCTGCTGGGCCTCCCCGCCGGTGGTGATCCAGCCGCTCCGCAGGACCGCGGCGACGGCGTCGACGTCGTCCTCGGTGATGTCGGGTCGGTTGTACCGGAGCTCGTTCGGACTCCCCACGGCGCACCCCTGTCCGCGTCCCGGCGCCACGGGGCCGCCCCGAGCCGTCGCGGGGCGTGATGGTACCGGCCGGCGCGGGGCCTCCCGGGTCCACCGCGGCCCCCGTCGCGCGGCCCGCCGTGGCGGGGCTCGGGGACTTTGTCCCCGCTCGGAGGCGCTGAGTAGTCTCCCAGCCGATGGCGAACCCGCTGAGCGACTTCCTTCGCAGCTACCTCACCGTCGGGATCTTCGCTTCCCTGGGCTTCCTGCTGTTCGGGTTGCTGCTGGGGATCTCCGCGCTGCTGCGCCCCGACCGCAAGCAGTCGCAGAAGTACATCTCGTACGAATCGGGCGTGGACCCGGTCGGCGACATGTGGTCCCAGAGCCAGGTCCGCTACTACATCTTCGCCCTGCTCTTCGTGCTGTTCGACGTCGAGGCCGTGTTCATCTTCCCGTGGGCCACCCGCCTCGAGGCGTTCGGCACGTTCGGGCTGGTCGAGATGTTCATCTTCATCTTCATCCTCGTGCTCGGCCTCGTGTACGCGTGGCGCAAGGGGGTCCTCAAGTGGGCCTAGGCCTCGTCGAGAGCGGCAAGATGCCGAAGCCGCTCACGAAGCTGCTCAACCTGTCCCGCAAGTACTCCCTGTGGGTGTACCAGTGGGGCCTCGCGTGCTGCGCGATCGAGATGGGTGCCGCCTTCGGCTCGCCCCGCTACGACGTGATGCGCCTCGGCGTCATTCCGCTGCCCGCCAGCCCCCGCCAGGCGGACCTCGTGGTCATCTCCGGCACGGTCACCGACAAGATGGCGCCGGCGATCCTTCGGCTCTGGGAGCAGATGCCGGACCCGAAGTACGTGATCTCGATGGGCTCGTGCGCCAACTGCGGCGGCCCCTACTGGGACAGCTACTCGGTGACGAAGGGCGTCGACCAGATCATCCCGGTCGACGTGTACGTCCCCGGCTGCCCGCCCCGGCCCGAGGCCCTGCTCGAGGGCGTGGTCCTGCTGCAGGAGCGCATCCAGAACGAGGACATGGCCGAGCGCTGGACCGGCGAAGCGATCGTGGTGGAGTGACCGGTGAGTGACCCGACCACCACCGACGCGCCCGCGGACGACGCCGCCGAGCCGGAGGCCGAGCGGGACGAGCTCCGCGAGGAGCGGCTCGCGTCCTTCGCCGACGCGCTCGGCGCGGACGCGGTCGTCGACTCGCTGATCGACCCCGGCGTCGACCTCACGGTGCGGGTGCGCACCGATGCGTGGGGCCACGCCGCCGAGGTCGCCCGCAACCACCTGGGCGCCCGCTACTTCACGTTCCTGTCGGTGATCGACTGGCTGCCGTCGCCGTTCGGCCGCTCGATGGACGCGTCGGTGGACGCCGTGCTCGCCGAGCGGGCGGGCGAGGCCGCCGCCGCGCCGGGCACCGAGGTCGTGCACGGCACCACCGGGGGCGACACCCGCTTCCAGGTCTTCGCGCGCGTCGCCCACGTGGGCACGCCGAAGGACTTCTGGGGCATCACGCTCAAGGCGGACGTCCCCGACGACACGATGGCGGTCGACTCCTGGGTGCGGACCTACGCCGGCGCCGACTGGCACGAGCGCGAGGCCTGGGAGATGTTCGGCATCGCCTTCACCGGCCACCCGGGGCTGCGCCACATCTACCTCCCGACCGAGTTCGAGGGGAACCCGCTGCGCAAGGACTTCCCGCTGCTCGCCCGCATGGTGAAGCCGTGGCCGGGCATCGTCGACGTCGAGCCCATGCCGACCGACGACGCCGAGGGCGAGGGCGACGAGGACGGAGGAGGTGAGGGATGACGGCCGTGACCGACCGCCAGCAGCTCCAGTACATCGCGGCCCGCGCCGCGGACGCGCGGGTCAACGTCGAGCTCGAGACCGAGGGCATGACCCTCAACATCGGGCCGCAGCACCCCGCGACCCACGGCACGCTGCGCATCGTCGCCCGACTCGACGGCGAGCAGGTCGTAGCCGCCGAACCCATCGCCGGCTACATGCACCGGGGCTACGAGAAGCTCTCCGAGGTCCGCACCTACGCGCAGATCACGACGCTGATCAACCGCATCGACTGGCTCGGCAGCTTCGCCAACGAGGTGCCGTTCATCCTCGCCGCCGAGCGCCTGATGGGCGTCGAGGCCCCGCCCCGCGCCACGTGGATCCGCACGATCCTCTTCGAGATGTCGCGGATCGCGAACATCATCCTGTTCCTCGGCGACATGGGGGTGCAGCTCGGCGCGATCACCCCGGTCTTCTTCGCCTTCCGCGACCGCGAGTTCGTCCTCGACCAGATCGAGCGGGTCACGGGTGGCCGGTTCCACCCGAACTTCGACCGCATCGGCGGCCTGAAGGACGACCTGCCGAAGGGGTGGCTCGAGGACACCAAGGGCGTCATGGACAAGGTCCGCGGCTTCTGCGACGAGATCGAGGACCTGCTCCTCGGCTCGGAGGTGTTCCAGGAGCGCACCCGCGGCATCGGCGTCATCCCGCCCGACGTCGCCATGCAGTACGGCCTCTCCGGTCCGAACGCCCGCTCGTCGGGCATCGACTGGGACCTCCGACGCGACGCGTGCATCGGGCTCGCGTACGACGAGCTCGACTGGAAGGTCTGGACGCACCCCGACGGCGACTCGTTCGCCCGCTTCTGGGTGCGCCTCCAGGAGGTCCGCGAGTCGGCGAAGATGATCGACCAGCTCTGCGACGGCGTGCCGAGCGGGCCGATCATGGCGAAGGTCCCGCGCATCATCAAGGTGCCCGCCGGCGAGGCGTGGGTCTCCACGGAGAACCCCCTCGGCGAGATGGGCTACTACGTCGTGTCGCAGGGTGACCTCACCCCGTTCCGGGTGAAGATCCGCTCCGCCAGCTTCAACAACGTGTCGATCACGCCGTGGCTGCTCCGGGGCGTCTACGTGCCCGACATCATCACGATCCTCGCCTCCCTGTACTTCATCCTGGGGGACATCGACCGATGACCCATGCCGTCCTCGGCGTCGAGCTCGCCTACTGGCAGCAGACGATCATCCGGGTCCTCGCCGGGTTGGTCGCGGTCCTGCTGCTGACCGGCGGCGTCGTCTACCTGTACCTCTTCAAGTTCGTCAGCTTCATGCAGAGCCGGCTCGGCCCCATGGAGGCCGGCCCCTACGGCTCGCTGCAGCTCCTCGCCGAGGTCGGCAAGTGGCTGCAGAAGGAGGACGTGCACACGAAGGACAGCGACAAGCTGATCTTCGGCCTCGCGCCCGCCATCGTCCTGACGTCCACGTTCCTCATGTTCGTGGTGATCCCGGCCGGGCCGAACGCGGTGATCGCGGACCTCGGGACGGGCATCTACTACGTGCTCGCGATGTCGTCGGTCTCCGTCCTCGGCATCCTCATGGCCGGCTGGGCGTCGGCGAACAAGTACGCGCTGATGGGTGCCCTCCGCGCCGGCGGGCAGCTGATCGCCTACGAGCTCCCGCTCGTCCTCGGCGTCATCGGCGTGGTCATCCAGGCCGGCAGCCTGAACCTCCAGGACATCGTGGCCGCGCAGTCCAACGGCGCGATCTTCGGCTGGGACGGGATCGGCAACCCGTACATCCTCACCCAGCTCGTCGCGTTCCTCGTCTTCATGATCGCCGTGCAGGCCGAGCTGACGCAGACGCCGTTCGACATGCCGATCGCCGAGTCGGAGCTCGTCGCCGGCTACCAGGTGGAGTACACGGGCATCCGCTTCCTCGTGTACTTCATCTCGGAGTTCGCCACGGCCGTCGGCTTCGCCGCGGTGGCGTCCACCCTGTTCCTCGGCGGCTGGGCGCTCCCCGCCAGCTGGGGCATCTCCGACGGCGCCATGCACGTCATCGGCCCGATCATGATCGCCACCAAGGCGGTGCTCCTCGTCGGCGTCGTGTTCTGGACCCGCTTCAGCTTCCCCCGCTTCCGCGAGGACCAGCTGCAGCGGCTCGCCTGGAAGTTCCTGATCCCGATCGCGCTGGCCAACATCGTGCTGACCGCCGTGCTGAAGGTGGTGTTCTGATGCCCCCCAAGCCGAAGATGCCGGGCGTCCTCAAGGGCCTGGGCGTCACGATGCGCACGGCCAAGGAGACGATCTTCCCCGACGGCATGCTCCGCCCCCCGTCGCCCTCGAAGGGCGCCGCGACCGTGCAGTACCCGCACGAGAAGGAGGCGCCGGCGCCGCGGGCACGGGGCGTCATCGCCCTCAAGGAGGACAACTGCACGGCGTGCATGCTGTGCGCCCGCGAGTGCCCCGACTGGTGCATCTACATCGAGGCCCACAAGACGCTGGCGCCGCCGCGCCGCGAGGGCGGCAAGCCCCGCTCGGTGAACGAGCTCGACCGCTTCGACATCGACTTCTCGCTCTGCATGTACTGCGGGATCTGCGTCGAGGTGTGCCCGTTCGAGGCGCTGTTCTGGAGCCCGGAGTACGAGTACTCGGAGATCCGCATCCAGGACCTCCTGCACGACAAGTCGCGCCTCGACCAGTGGATGGAGACGGTGCCCGACTTCGAGGCGTACGAGTCCGGCTCCGAGGCGAAGGTCAAGAAGGTGCCCCGATGAGCGCGTTGCTCGCCGCGGCCGCCGCCGCACCGACCACCTTCGACGTCCCGGCGAACATCCTCTTCGGGATCATCGCGGTCGTCATGGTGATCGCCGCCATCCGCGTCGTCACGAGCCACAACATCGTCCACGCCGCGCTCTGGCTGATCGTGGTGCTCGGCGGCAACGGCCTGATCTACCTGATCCTCCAGGCCGAGTTCGTGGCGATGACGCAGTTCCTCGTCTACCTCGGCGCCATCGTCGTGCTGTTCCTCTTCGGGATCATGCTCACCCGCGCGCCCCTCGGCCGCTCCGACGACCTGGACAACGGGCAGCGCTGGCTGGGCGTGCTCGTCGGCGTCGTGCTCGTGGGCGTGATCGGCTACTCGGTGATCCGCAGCTTCAAGGGCGACAAGCTGACCTTCGGCGCCTACAAGCTGGCCACCGCCGGCACGAACGGGCGCACCCAGGCGCTGGCCGACTCGATCTTCACCCGCTACCTCGTCCCGTTCGAGGTGGTGTCGGTGCTCCTGCTCGCCGCCCTGATCGGGGCCATCGTCCTGGCCCGTCGGGACTGAGGGGCCCGCCATGCTGCTCAACCAGTTCCTGCTGCTCGCCGCGATCCTCTTCTCGGTCGGCGTGTACGGCGTCATCGTCCGCAAGAACGGCGTCCTCGTCCTCATGTCGGTCGAGCTCATCCTCAACGCCGTCAACATCAACCTGATCGCCTTCAGCACGTTCTACGGGCTCGGCGGGCAGGTCTTCGCGCTGTTCGTGATCGCGGTCGCCGCCGCCGAGGTGGGCGTCGGGCTCGCGATCGTGCTCCTCATCTACCGCAACAAGCGCTCCATCGACATCGACGAGCTCGACGAGCTGAAGGGCTGAGTCGGCACCATGTGGTTCTTCACGCACGTCTGGATCGTCCCGGCCCTGATGGGCCTGTCGTTCCTGCTCATCCTCCTCTTCGGCAAGCGCATGCCGAGGAAGGGCGCGGAGATCGGCATCTTCTTCGTCGGCCTCTGCCTGATCTACGCGCTCCTCACCGCAGGCAACTGGATCGCCTGGACGAACGACTCGCCGACCGTGTCGGCCAACGCCGCCGAGGGCCAGTCGCTCGCCACCGAGGCGGCCGCGCTGTCGAACGTCCCGGGCGAGTGCTCCAAGGTCGCGGCCCGGTCCGCCCACGTGGGGAGCGCCGTCGAGGGCGCCGAGGGTTCCGGGGGCCACTCGGGCGAGGGCGCCACCGCCTCGACGCCGACCGGCACCGGGGAGACGGCGGCGGCGGCGACCACGTCGTCGAAGGCGTCCGCCGAGGGTGAGGGCGAGACCGTCACCCGACCGGTGGTGCGCTGCGCCACGTGGATCAAGAGCGACACCGCCACGATCACGTGGGGAACCCAGATCGACGGCCTCTCCGTCCTGATGCTCGTCGTGGTGACGCTCATCTCGCTGCTCGTCCACGTGTTCTCGACCGACTACGTGCACGGCGACCGGCGCTACACGCACTACTTCGCGTTCCTGTCCCTCTTCACCGCGTCGATGCTGTTCTTCGTGCTCTCCCAGAGCACGCTGCAGATGATCGTGGGCTGGGAGCTGGTGGGCGTCTGCTCGTTCGCGCTGATCGGCCACTGGTGGGAGGAGAAACCGAACTCCGACGCCGCGCTGAAGGCCTTCCTCACGAACCGCGTGGGCGACATCGGCCTCCTGATCGGGATGATCATCCTGTTCTTCGCCGCGAACCACTCGTTCTCGTCGATGGACATCAACATCCTCGCCAACGAGGGCCGCATCTCCCACACGGTGCTGCTGGTGGCGTCGTGCTGCCTCATCGCGGCCGTGATGTCGAAGTCGGGCCAGTTCATCCTGCACACCTGGCTGCCCGACGCCATGGCCGGACCGACCCCCGTCTCGGCGCTCATCCACGCCGCGACCATGGTCGTGGCCGGCATCTACATGGTCGCCCGCCTGTACCCGGTGTTCTTCAAGGGGCTCTCCATCGCCGGGTCGTCGGTCAACCTGCTGGCGGTGGTCGGCGCCGTGACCGCGCTGTTCGGGGCGCTGCTCGCCTTCGTCCAGAAGGACATCAAGAAGGTCCTCGCCTACTCGACGGTGTCGCAGCTCGGCTTCATGGTCTGCTCGCTCGGCGTCGGCGCGTGGACGGCGGCGATCTTCCACCTCTTCACGCACGCCATGTTCAAGGCCTGCCTGTTCCTCGGCGCCGGCTCGCTCAGCCACGCCTGCGACCACAGCTTCAACATGGTCGACGACATGGGCGGCCTCCGGAAGATCATGCCGAAGACCTTCTGGACCTACCTGATCGCCACCGGCGCGCTCGCGGGCTTCTTCCCGCTGTCGGGCTTCTGGTCGAAGGACGAGATCCTCGCCGGCACCGGCTCCTTCGGCTCCACCCACGCCAACGGCAGCTACCACCTGATGCTCGTCATGCTCATCCTCGGTGCGTTCTGCACCGCCGCCTACATGACGCGCACGATCTGGTACGCCTTCTACGGCGAGTACCGCGGCCACGGCCACCCGCACGAGTCGGGCCCGCGCATCACCGTGCCGCTCATCATCCTGGCGACGCTCGGCGCGCTCGTCGGCCTCGTGAACCTGCCCGCTGCGTTCAGCTTCCTGCCCGACGGCGCGCTCACCCGCTTCGAGCACTTCGTCGAGCCGGTCGGCCTCTACTTCCCCGACCTCCAGCACGCCGACTTCAACTACGGCCTCGCCATCTTCTCCTTCAGCGTGGCCTGCCTCGGGATCGGCCTGGCCTACGCCTACTACTGGAAGGGTGCGCTGAAGCCGCTGCACGGGCTCTCCGAGCGCAACCGGCTCGCGGCGTGGGGCAAGAACGTCCTCGTCAACAAGTACTACTTCGACTGGCTGTACACGGACGTCATCGTCGGCTTCGTGAAGGGCTCGCTCGCCCGGGCCAGCAACTGGGCCAACAAGCACGTCCTCGACGGCGTCGTCAACGGCGTCGGCCGCGGCGCGGCGGGCGGTGGCAGGTGGGTCTACGACCACGTCGACCAGCAGGTGGTGGACGGTGCGGTCAACGGCGTCGGGCTCGGCGCCGACGAGTCCGGAGGCGTCCTGCGCCGCCTGAACTCCGGGCACATCCAGCAGTACGCAGCCCTGTTCTTCGCGGCTGCAGCAGTCCTGGCCGGCATCTTCGTCGTGCTCATCGGCTGATCCGAGTAGGGAGATACACGTTCCGATGAAAACGTTCCTGAACGACTGGGGCCTGATCCTCGTCACGTTCCTGCCACTGGTGGGCGCGGCGATCATGCTGCTGGTCCCCAAGGAGTCCGAGGGCGCGCACAAGCTGCTGGCACTCGTCACGTCGCTGGCCGCCGCCTTCGTCGGCGTCCTCCTGCTCATCAACTTCAACTACGACCGTGCGGGCGTCCTGCAGTTCCGGGTCAACCACTCCTGGATCGACCTGATCAACAGCCGGTTCATCATGGGCCTCGACGGCCTGTCGCTCCCGCTGCTCTGCCTCACGCTGCTCGTCGTCCCGCTGGTCTTCATCTACAGCTGGAACCACATCCCGGAGCCGGGCAACGCGAAGGCGTTCCTGATCCTGCTGCTCATCCTCGAGACGGGGATGATCGGCTCGTTCCTCGCCGAGGACCTCATCCTCTTCTTCGTGTTCTTCGAGGTGGTGCTGCTGCCGATGTACTTCCTCATCGGCGTGTGGGGCGGTCCGGAGCGCAAGTACGCGTCGATCAAGTTCTTCATCTACACGTTGCTCGGCTCGGCGCTGATGATCGTCAGCTTCCTGGCCATCTACTTCCTGGTGAAGGACCCGGTCACGGGCGAGGCGCTGCACACCTTCTCGATCCCGCAGCTCAAGGCGGCGGGCGGCGAGGGCATCGCCCGGGCCGCGCAGATCGTGATCTTCGGCGGCATGTTCATGGGCTTCGGCATCAAGGTGCCGATGTTCCCGTTCCACACCTGGTTGCCCGACGCCCACACCCAGGCGCCCACGCAGGGCTCGGTCATCCTGGCCGCGGTGCTCCTGAAGCTCGGGACCTACGGGTTCATCCGGATCGCCATCCCGCTGCTGCCGATCGGTGCCCGCCAGTGGGCGCCCGCCATCGGCATCCTCGCCGTGATCGGCATCATCTACGGCGCGCTGTGCTGCCTGGCGCAGACGGACATGAAGCGGCTGATCGCCTTCTCGTCCGTGTCGCACATGGGCTTCACGATGCTGGCGATCGCCACGATGACCTCGTTCGGCTTCAACGCCGCGGTGTTCGGCATGGTCGCCCACGGCCTCATCACCGGCATGCTCTTCTTCATCGCCGGCTCGGTGAAGGAGCGGTACCACACGCTCGAGATCAAGCGGCTCGGCGGCCTGCTCGTGTCCGCCCCGAAGATGGGCTGGATCCTGGGCCTGTGCACCATGGCCTCGCTCGGCCTGCCCGGCCTCGCCGGGTTCTGGGGCGAGTTCCCCGCGATCCTCAGCGCGTACCAGCCTGCGATCGGCCTCAACGTCGCGCTGTTCCGCACCCTGATGGTGCTCGCCGCGCTGGGCACGGTGCTCGCCGCCGGCTACCTGCTGTGGCTCTACCAGCGCACCGCCTTCGGCACGCCGAAGGAGGAGTTCGCGAACGACCCGCACATCCACGACGTCGAGACCCCGGAGTGGATCGCCTGGACGCCGATGATCGTGCTCATCGTCGTGCTCGGCTTCGTGCCCGCCATCATCTTCAACGTCACCGAGCCGGCGGTCCGCCTGATCGCCCACTCGGTGGGGGGCTGATCCACGGTGCTGTCCCTGTTCGCGCAGCTCGCACCCGGGACCTTCCGGGCGCCGACCATCGACTACCACGCCCTCGCGCCCGAGATCATCCTCACCGCGACCGTCGTCGTCCTGGTGCTGCTCGACTCGATCAAGCTCGACCGGGCGAAGGCCCTCATGCCGGCCGTCACCAACATCGGCCTGCTGTGCTCGCTGATCCCGCTGCTCACGCTCGCCTACGACGGCACGCAGCGCAGCCTCTTCGGCGGCTCCTACGTGGTCGGCTCGATGTCGCTCGTGCTCAAGGCGCTCTTCATCGTCTCCGCGTACGTGGTGGTCCTGCTGTCCACCAACTACGTGGCCGAGGGCGACTACTGGGAGAGCGAGTACTACACGCTGATCGTCAGCTCGGTGCTGGGCATGGTGGTCATGGCGTCGAGCCGCGACCTCATCGGCATCTTCGTGGCCCTCGAGCTCCTGTCGATCCCGGCCTACATGCTCGCCGCCTGGCGCAAGGGCGACGTGAAGTCGAACGAGGCGGGGCTGAAGTACTACCTGATGGGCGTGTTCGCCTCGGCGGTGCTGCTCTACGGCATGTCGCTCGTCTACGGCGTGGGCGGCTCCACCCAGCTCACGGAGATCGCTGCGAAGATCGCCCGCACCCCCGACAGCGGGGTGCCGGTGGTGACGCTGGCCTTCCTGTTCGTGGTGGTCGGCTTCGCCTTCAAGGTCTCGGCCGTGCCGTTCCACGTCTGGGCGCCCGACACGTACGAGGGCGCGCCCACGCCGGTGACCGCCTTCCTGGCGGTGGCGTCGAAGGCGGCCGGCTTCGTCGCCCTCATCCAGATCGTCTTCTTCTGCTTCGGCGTCCGGCCCGACATCATCCAGCCGCTCTTCTTCGTCCTGTCGGTGGCGTCGATGACGGTCGGCAACCTGATCGCCCTGCGCCAGACGAACGTCGTGCGCATGCTCGCCTACTCGGGCATCGCGCAGGCGGGCTTCATGCTCGCCCCGTTCGTCGTGATCGAGCAGCAGGGGATCGCGGCGCTCCAGGCCATCGTGATCTACCTGGTGATCTACGCGGCGATGAACCTCGGCGCCTTCGCCGTGGTGATCGCGATCGCCCGCAAGACGCGCTCGGCGGAGATCGACTCGTTCGGCGGCCTGTTCCTCTACATGCCGGGGATGACCGTCTGCCTCACGCTCTTCCTCGCCTCGCTGATCGGCATCCCGCCGCTCGGCGGCTGGTACGCCAAGTTCAGCGTCTTCAAGGTGCTCGTCGGCGCCCACTCGGGCCTCGGCACCGCCACCGCGATCTTCATGGCGCTCAACACGGCGATCGCCGCGTACTACTACCTCAAGGTCGCCCGCGCGATGTGGTTCGACGACGCCCCCGACGGCGACCTCACGCCGGCCGAGGTGCCGCCGTCGCTCACCGCCGCGGTGGCGCTGGCCCTGGTGGCCACGCTGGTGTTCGGCATCCTGCCGGGCCTGCTGACCAACGTCACCAGCTTCGGGCCGCTCGCCTTCGGCGGGTAGCGGTCAGGGCCCCGGTCCGCGCGCGCCCGTGACCGCCCTGGACGACGTCATCGCCGACCGCGTCGCGCGGTTCGGCTCGCTCCGCTTCGACGAGTACGTCGACCTCGCGCTCAACCACCCGTCGGGTGGGTTCTTCGCGGCGGGCGGGCGCGCCGGGCGCGCCGAGGGCGACTTCATCACGAGCCCCGAGGTGGGCCCGCTGTTCGGCGCGGTGGTCGCCCGTCGGCTCGACGCCCGCTGGGAGGAGCTCGGCCACCCCGACCCGTTCGTCGTGGTCGAGGCCGGTGCCGGCCGGGGCGCGCTGGCGATCTCCGTGCTCGCGGCGGCGCCGCGCTGCGCGCACGCCCTGCGGTACGTGCTCGTGGAGTCGTCGCCCGCGCTGCGCGAGGCGCAGTCGCGCCACCTCGCGCTCGTCCACCCGTTCGAGGTCCTGGGCCCCGACTCGGACCCGGAGGACGGTCGGCCCGCGCCGGGGGCCGGGACCGGGCCGCTCGTCTGCTCGCTCGAGGACCTGCCGGCGCAGCGGGTCGACGGCGTGGTGCTCGCCAACGAGCTGCTGGACAACCTGCCGTTCCGGCTGCTCGAGCGCGGCGAGGACGGCTGGCTCGAGGTGCGCGTCGCGCTCGACGCCGGACGGCTGGTGGAGCTGCCCGTCGGCGCGTCGGACGACGACGCTTCCCGCGCCGACGCGCTCGCACCCGGCGCGCCCGTCGGTGCGCGGCTCCCGCTGCAGGACGCGGCGGGGGAGTGGCTCCGGCGGGCGCTCGGCACCCTGGAGCGCGGCACCGTGCTCGTCGTCGACTACGCGGACGCCACGCCGGCGCTCGCCTCGCGACCGTGGGCCGAGTGGTTGCGCACGTACCGCGGCCACGCGCGCGGCGGCGGGCCGCTCGACGCGCCAGGCTCGCAGGACGTGACGTGCGAGGTCGCGGTCGACCAGCTCGCCGCCGTCGCCCGCCCCGACGTCGACCGGACGCAGGCCGACTGGCTGCGCCACTGGGGCATCGGCGCGCTGGTCGACGAGGGCCGGCGGATCTGGGAGGAGCGCGCCGGCGTCGGCGACCTCGCCGCGCTCCGGGCCCGCAGCCGGGGCGTGGAGGCCGAGGCCCTCACGGACCCGACGGGCCTCGGCGCCTTCCGCGCCCTCGAGTGGCACCGTTGACCGTTTTGTGATGCGAGAGCGCGGCCTTTCCCGCGCTCTCGCATCACAGAACGGGTTCGGGGCGCTCCCCGCGGACCCCGGCGAGCGCAGCGCGGACCCGCCGCACCACCTCGCGTGGTGCCGCCCACACCAGGTCGTCGGTGATCTCGACGACGTGGAATCCGTCCTCGCGCAGCCGGGCGACCCGTCGCGCGTCGTGCTCCTGGTCGCAGAGCGCCGTGTGGAAGGCCTCGCTCTGGATCTCGACGACGACCGGCAGGTCCCGGTGGCGGAAGTCGACCCGACCGGTCCAGCGCTCCCCGCCGGAATCGACCTGGCGGCGCATGGCGATGCCCGCCCCGGCCATCAGCTCCATGAAGCGGCTCTCGAGACCCGACGCCGGCGGCACGTAGTCGGGCGGCCGTCGCTCGAGGTACTGGCGCACGCCGAGCGTCCCGTTCCGTCCGGATCGACCGAGCTCGTCGACGAACGCCTGCAGCGACGGCCCGGAGAGCAGCCGGCTGGACCAGAGTCGGTCCGTCAGGCGCTCCGCCCGACCGAACGAGCACACGGCGAACAGGTGGAGGCTGACGAGCTCGGGCCGCACGATCGGGAGGCCGTGGAGCCGCGTGGTCCAGCGGGCCGGGATCTCCCGGACGCGGTGCACCTCCGCGAGCTCCGATCGCCGACGTGACGACCCCGACCGCACGACCTGCACCGGCCACAGGCGGCAGCCGCCGAGCCCCCACCGACGGCCGCCGGTCAGGTGCGAGAGGAAGGCGCCGCTCCCGGCGTCGAGGAGAGCGACCATGAGGCGTTGCTCGGTGGTGAGCGGCGCACCCGTGCGCACCAGGACCTCCGTCGATCTCGTCACCCAGTGCCGGGACGCTGCGAGCTGGTCGATCTCCCGGTAGGTGAGTCCGAGCCGTCGGAGCTGGTGCCGCGCGACCGCACCGTGCTGGTCGGTGGCGAGTTGGACGGCGGGGTGGTCGTACACGGCGCCGATCGTGCGCCCGGCTCGGTCGCCGGTCGACGGGGATCGGTCCCCGCTCGCCCGACCCACACCGTTCTGTGATGCGAGACCCCTGGAAAAGCCGCGCTCTCGCATCACAGAACGGGGTGGGTGGGGGCCGGGTACCGTTCAGCCCGACCGGCACGAGCGCCAGGGGGACCACATGGCCGAGGACAGCGGGGCGACGATCGAGGACTGGTACCGGGAGGACCGGACGTTCCCGCCGTCGCCGGCGTTCGTGGCGGGCGCGGTGCTGTCGGACCCGGGCGTGTACGCCCGCGCGGAGGCCGATCCCGAGGCGTTCTGGGCCGAGCAGGCCCGCGAGCTCATCACCTGGGACCGCGACTTCGACACGACGCTCGAGTGGGAGCTCCCGTTCGCCAAGTGGTTCGTCGGGGGCACGCTGAACGTGTCGGCGAACTGCCTCGACCGCCACGTCGAGGCCGGCCTCGGCGACCGGGTCGCGATCCACTGGGAGGGCGAGCCCGGCGACACCCGCACGATCACCTACGCGGGCCTGCTGGCGGACGTGTGCCGCTTCGCCAACGTCCTCAAGCGCCTCGGCGTCGACGCCGGCGATCGCGTCTGCATCTACCTGCCGATGATCCCCGAGGCCGTCGTCGCGATGCTGGCCTGCGCGCGCATCGGCGCGGCCCACTCGGTCGTGTTCGGCGGGTTCAGCCCCGACTCCCTCATCGACCGCATCAACGACGCCGGTGCCACCGTCGTCGTCACCGCGGACGGCGGGTACCGGCGCGGCGCCCCCTTCCTCCTCAAGCCGAACGTCGACGTCGCGGTCGCGGCGTGCCCGACGGTGGCGTCCGTCGTGGTCGTGGACCGCTGCGGCTCCGCCCCCGAGATGACCTCGGGTCGGGACCACTGGTGGCACGACCTCGTGGCCGAGGAGCCCGACGAGTGCACCCCGCTCCCACTCGACTCGGAGCAGCTGCTCTACCTGCTCTACACGTCGGGGACCACGGCGAAGCCCAAGGGCATCATGCACACGACCGGCGGCTACCTCACGCAGGTGGCGTGGACCCACAAGGTCGTCTTCGACCTCCACCCCGAGACCGACGTCTACTGGTGCGCTGCGGACGTCGGCTGGGTCACCGGGCACAGCTACATCGTCTACGGGCCGCTGTGCAACGGCGCGACGACGGTCATGTACGAGGGCACGCCCGACACGCCCCGCGCCGAGCTCCGCGACGGCGACGACCCGGCCGGCTGGGACAAGGACCGCCTCTGGGACATCGTCGAGCGCTACGGCGTCACGCAGCTCTACACCGCGCCCACCGCGATCCGGACGTTCATGAAATGGGGGGCCGAGTGGCCCGCCCGCCACGACATGTCGTCGCTGCGCGTGCTCGGCACCGTCGGCGAGCCCATCAACCCCGAGGCGTGGATGTGGTACCACGTCAACATCGGCGGCGAGCGCTGCCCGATCGTCGACACGTGGTGGCAGACCGAGACCGGCGGCCACATGATCACGCCGCTCCCGGCGATCACCGCCACCAAGCCCGGCAGCGCGTGCCAGGCGCTCCCGGGCATCGGCGCCGAGGTCGTCGACGACGACGGCAACCGGGTCGAGCGCGGCGGCGGCTACCTCACGCTGACGCGCCCGTGGCCGTCGATGCTGCGCGGCATCTGGGGTGACCCGGAGCGCTACCGGGACACCTACTGGTCGCGCTTCGAGGGCCGCTACTTCGCCGGCGACGGCGCCAAGGTCGACGAGGACGGGTACCTCTGGCTCCTCGGCCGCGTCGACGACGTGATGAACGTGTCCGGCCACCGGATCTCCACGACGGAGGTCGAGTCCGCGCTCGTCGACCACCCGGCCGTGGCCGAGGCCGCGGTCGTGGGCGCGACCGACGACACGACCGGCCAGGCCATCGTCGGCTACGTGATCCTCCGCGGCGGCAACGACCCCACCGACGAGCTGCGCCAGGACATCCGCGGCCACGTCGCCACCAAGCTCGGCGCCATCGCCCGGCCCCGGGCCGTGATCATCGTCCCCGACCTGCCGAAGACCCGCTCCGGGAAGATCATGCGGCGGCTCCTCCGCGACGTGGTCGAGGGCCGGGAGCTCGGCGACACCACCACGCTCGCGGACGCCAACGTGGTGGAGGCGATCCGCGACCGGGCCGACGGCGCCGCCGCCGACGAGGACTGACGCGGCCGACGGTTATCCTGCGCCCGTGCCGATCTGGGACGCCGACTTCGAGAACTGGCTCTGGCGCGACGAGCCGCTCGAGGCCGGCCCGGCCGTCGTGTTCGACATGGACGGCGTGCTCTCGGACGCCAGCCGCCGCCAGCACTTCATCGAGTACCCGTTCCCCGACTGGGAGGCGTTCTTCCACGCCTGCGGCGACGACGAGCTGATCGCCGAGGTGGCGCGGCTGCTGGACGTCATCGACGACGACCACCGGATCGTGCTGCTGACGGCCCGGCCCATCCGGGTGCAGCCCCAGACGCTGGCCTGGCTCGAGCGCTACGACCTCCGCTGGGACGTGCTGATCATGCGGGAGTACGGCGACTACATGGCCGCGCGGGTGTTCAAGCAGCGAACGGTCAAGGAGCTGCGCTCTCGGGGCCACGACCTCCGCCTCGCCTTCGAGGACGACCCGCGGAACGTCCAGATGTTCCACTCCCAGGGCGTGCCCTGCATCTACATCCACTCCGGTTACTACGAGTAGGCGGGGGTCCCGGGGAGCACCCGGGCCCGGGTAGCCGGATCGAACGGCGCCCGCACGGCCACGTCTGAGCCGTGGTTCAGACCGGCCGTCCGGCGGCGGGTCGGCGCTCGACGGCCGGCCCTACGCTCCGGAGGTGCGGAACAACGTCAAGACGGCGGTCCTCCTGGCCGGTCTCGGTGGCCTCTGCATCGTCATCGGCTCGTTCTGGGGCACGGGCGGCGCCTTCATCGGCCTGCTCGTCGGCCTGGCCATGTGCGCCGGGTCGTACTGGGCGTCCGACACCCTCGCGATCCGCTCGGCCCGGGCCGTCCCGGTCTCGGCCGACGAGATGCCGCAGTACCACGCCATCACGAAGGAGCTGTGCGACCGCGCCGGGCTCCCGATGCCCCGGCTCTTCGTGTCGCCCGACGCCCAGCCGAACGCCTTCGCCACCGGCCGCAGCCCCGACCACGCCGCGGTCTGCGTCACGCAGGGCCTGCTCCAGACCCTCGGCTGGGACGAGATCCAGGGCGTCCTCGCCCACGAGCTGTCGCACGTCCGCAACCGGGACATCCTGATCGGCTCCGTGGCCGCGGCCGTGGCCATGGGCATCACGTTCGCCGCCCGGATCGGCCAGTTCGCCATGATCTTCGGCGGCGGAGGCGGCCGGTCGGACAGCCGGGACAACCCGCTCGGCGCCCTGCTCATGCTGATCCTCGCCCCGATCGCCGCGGTGCTGATCCAGGCCGCGATCTCCCGGAGCCGCGAGTTCGAGGCCGACGCCTCGGCGGCCCGGCTGCTCGGCACCGGCGAGCCGCTCGCCCGGGCGCTCGAGAAGCTCGAGGCCGGCGCGCAGCGGATCCCGTCGCCGGTCAACCCGGCCGAGGCCTCCGCCTACATCGTGAACCCGCTTCGGGGCCGCAACGTCACGGGCTGGTTCACCACCCACCCGCCGACGTCCGAGCGGATCGCCCGGCTGCGCAGCAACGCCTGGGTCTGATCGGCGGCCGCGGGCGGCTCGGTGGCGGACCGCGTCAGGACGGCTCGTCGAGGCCGACCACGAACTCCATGAGGAGCGCGTCGTGGAACGAGCCGTCGGGCGTGCGCTCGTAGCCCCGCATGACCCCGACGTCGCGGAACCCGATCTTCCGGTAGGCCGCCACCGCGCGGTCGTTCGACGCCGCCGGATCCGTGGTCAGGCGCCGGTGGCCCTTGGCCTCGACCAGCCAGTCCCGCACGAGGGTCAGCGCCCGGGTGGGGACGCCGGTGCCGTGCACGGCCGCGACCGTCGCCACGTCGAGCCCCGCGTGGCGGTAGGCGGCGGACTCCTCCTCCGTGACCTGGATCCAGCCGACGAGCTCGCCGTCGCGCTCGATGACCAGGCCGAGCACCTCGGCCTCGCCGGCCAGCAGCTCGGTCACGCGGTCGTCGGGGTGCGGTCCCCACCACCGCTCGACGAGCGGGTCCTGGAACAGCCGGGTGAGCGGGGCGCGGTCCTCCCAGCGCGGCGAGCGGACGCAGACCTCGCCGTCGACCAGGTGGACGGCGTCCGTGCCGCCGGCACCGGGGTCAGTCACGGAAGTTCCCGAACTGCAGCGGGATCTCGAAGTCGTGCTCCTTGCACGCCGTGATCACCGCCTGGAGGTCGTCGCGCTTCTTGCCGGTGACGCGCACCTGCTCGCCCTGGGTCTGCGACTGGATGCCCTTGAGGCCGAGCGACTTGATGAACTTGTTCACGTCCTTCGCCCGGTCCGAGTTGATGCCGGCGACGATGTTGGCCACCTGGCGCACCGTGGCGCCCGAGGCCTCCTCGACCTTGTCGTAGGACAGCGCCTTCATGGACACGCCCCGCTTCACGAGCCGCTCCTCGAGCACCTGCCGGAGGGCGGCGAGGCGGTCCTCGGTCGACGACCGCATCGTGATCGAGCCCTCGCCGAGCTCCAGCGACGAGTCGGTCCCCTTGAAGTCGAAGCGGTTCGCGACCTCGCGCGACGCCTGGTCGACCGCGTTCCGGACCTCCTGCTCGTCGACCTCGCTGGTGATGTCGAAGCTGGGCATGGCGGGCTCCTCGGGAGTTCGTTCGGCTCGGGGTGGGACGCTATCGTGGCCCCTCCGACGGGTCGGTGCCCGAGCGGCCAAAGGGAGCAGACTGTAAATCTGCCGGTGTATGCCTTCGGAGGTTCAAATCCTCCCCGGCCCACGTCTGGAACGAACCCCTGCCCCGGGCGGGGGTTCGTCCGCGTCCGGGGGCGGGCGCCCTCGGGGACCGCTCGGTACCCTCGCGCCGTGGTCCTGCGCCTGAAGCACCTGATGCGGCTCTCCCGCGACGTCGGGCGCTACGCGACCGTGAACCGGGTGTGGTGGTTCGTGCCGCTGCTCCTGACGCTCGGCCTCATCGCCGTCGCGGTCGCCACGACCCAGGCGGTGGTGCCGGTGGCCGTCTACACGCTGTTCTGACGCCGCCGCTCGGCGGTCACGCAGGAGCCACCCGCCGCCGGTCGGGGTCCCCGACCGGTCGATCGGTACCGTGGTGCGGTGCACGTGCTCGGGATCAGCGCGCTCTACCACGACGCTGCCGCGGCCGTGGTGAGCGACGGCGAGATCGTGGCCGCGGCGCAGGAGGAGCGGTTCACCCGCCGCAAGCACGACCCGAGCTTCCCGACGAACGCGATCCGCTGGTGCCTGGAGGAGGCCGGCGTCGGCCACGACGAGCTCACCGCCGTCGCCTACTACGACAAGCCGCTCACCACCTTCTCCCGCATCCTCCGCTCCTACGTCGCGGCCGGCCCCCGCGGCCTGCGGAGCATCAACGCCGCCCTGTCGGAGTGGATGACCCGCAAGCTCTGGACGCCGTACGAGATCGAGAAGGGCCTGCGGGACCTCGGCTACGACGTGCCCGAGCCGCTCCTCTTCGCCGAGCACCACCTCAGCCACGCCGCCGCCGCGTTCTACCCGTCGCCGTTCGAGCGGGCCGCCATCCTGACCATGGACGGCGTGGGGGAGTGGGCGACGAGCTCGATCGGCCGCGGGGCCGGGCGGCGCGTGGAGCTGGTCGAGGAGCTGCGGTTCCCGAACTCGCTCGGGCTCCTCTACTCCGCGTTCACCTACCAGGCCGGGTTCAAGGTGAACTCGGGCGAGTACAAGCTGATGGGCCTCGCCCCCTACGGCCGGCCCCGGTACCGGGACGAGATCCTCGAGCACCTGGTCGACCTGTCGCCGCAGGGCTCGTTCACGCTGGACATGCGCTACTTCGACTTCCTCGCCGGGCGCCGCATGACGAACCGGCGCTTCGAGGAGGTCTTCGGCCCGCGCCGCGAGCCCGAGGGCCCGATCACGGCCCGGGAGTGCGACCTCGCGCGCTCGATCCAGGAGGTCCTCGAGGAGGTCGTGCTGCGCATGGCCCGCCACGCGCACGAGGTCACGGGCGAGTCGGACGTCGTGCTCGCCGGCGGCGTGGCCCTCAACTGCGTGGCCAACGGACGGCTGCGCGACGAGGGCCCGTTCGAGCGCATCTGGGTGCAGCCGGCGGCCGGCGACGCCGGGAGCGCGCTGGGCGCCGCGCTGTGGGCGTGGCACCAGGTGCGGGGCGAGGAGCGGACGGTCGTCGACGGCGACGCGATGCACGGCGCCCGGCTCGGACCGGCGTGGACCCCGGCCTCGATCGTGGCCGTGCTCGAGGACGAGGGCCGGCCCCACCGCCGCATCGAGGACGCCGCCGAGCGCGACCGCGTGGTCGCGGCGCGGCTGGCCGAGGGCGCGGTGGTCGGCGTGTTCGAGGGCCGGATGGAGTTCGGCCCGCGGGCGCTCGGCGGTCGGTCGATCCTCGCCGACCCGCGCTCGCCCGACGTGCAGCGCACGCTCAACGAGAAGATCAAGCAGCGGGAGTCGTTCCGCCCGTTCGCGCCGGCGGTGCTGGCCGAGCACGCCGCCGACTGGTTCGTGCTCGACGACGAGTCGCCGTACATGCTGTTCACGACCCGCGTGCACCCCGACCACCTGGGCGAGCCCGAGCCGGTCGCCGATGGGGCGGACATCTTCGAGCAGCTCGCGGCGGTCCGCTCGGACATCCCCGCCGTGACGCACGTCGACGGCTCGGCGCGCGTCCAGACCGTGGACGCCGACCGGGCCCCCGGGTTCCACCGGCTCCTCACCGCCTTCCGCGAGCTGACCGGCTGCCCGGTCCTGGTGAACACCTCGTTCAACGTGCGCGGCGAGCCGATCGTCAACACCCCCGACGACGCCTACCGCTGCTTCATGACCACGGACATGGACGTGCTCGTGCTCGAGGACTGCGTGCTGGAGCGGGCGGACCAACCGCCCTGGACCGGGCCCGCCGTGGAGCTCGAGCTCGACTGAGCGTCGGCGCCGGGGCGAGGCGACCGGACGGGGGGCCTCCGGTACCGTGGGTCCGGTCGGAGGGAGCCCCGGGCGGGCGGGGCGCGGCGAGGGGGCGCGAGGTGGCCGGATCGGGTTCGAGCGGAGCGTGGCGGCGTTGGCTGCCGGCCGTCGCACCGGTCGCGCTCGCGCTCGTCGTCCTGTGGCTCGGCCACCCGTTGCGGGCCGCCGTCCTCGTCGGCGTCGCCGTCGTCGTCGCGGTCCTCGTGCTCCTCGGCCTCCCCGTCGATCGCTGGATCATGCGCGCCGCGGTGGCGGTCGCCAACGCCATCGGTTGGGTCCTCACGATGCTGGTCGGCCTCGGGATGGTGCTGGTCGGCGGCGTGCTGCGCCTCGTCGGCGTCGACCCGCTGACGCCGCGAGCGCAGTCCGGCAACGGTTGGCACGCGACCGCCCCGGCGTCGGTGAGCGACGAGCTGTCCAGCTCGCCGTTCGGCGCCGAGCACGGCGCCGTGGCCGGCACGCTCGCCGAGCCGCGGGGCCGACGCTGGGCCCGCCGCTCCGTGCTGGCGCTCGGGACGGTCACCGCGCTGCTGCTCGCCGACCTCGGGATCGGCCTCGTGTGGGAGCGGCTGGCACCGGAGCAGGCCGCCTTCACCGACGCGGTCAACGTGACCGGGACCGCTCCGACGGCGGACGACCCCCGGGCCGATCTGCCGGCGATGGCGCCCTACCCCTGGGCCCGTGAGTACTTCCGTGAGGCGGCGAGCACCCGCGTCACGTACTGGCCGTTCACGGAGACCAGGCCGCTGCCCTTCCACGGGCGGTACGTCAACGTCGACGGGTGGGCGCGGCGGACCTACGAGCCGGCGGCCGCGGCCTCCGCCCCCGTCGTGTGGATGTTCGGCGGCTCGACCACCTGGGGTGAGGGGCAGCGCGACGAGCACACGATCGCGTCGGACGTGGCGCGGCTCGCCGAGCGCGACGGCACCCCGGTCCGCGTCGTCAACTACGGCCAGCGCGGCTGGTCGCACTTCCAGGAGATGGTGCTGTTCGAGCAACTCGTCGCCGCGGGAGAGCCGCCCGACCTCGCCGTGTTCTACGACGGCGCCAACGAGCTCAACTCACAGGCCCTGAGCGCCAAGGGCGTGCCGTCGCACACGCTGGCGGACGACTACGCGACGACGATCTCGGGGGGCATCGACCCGGCGGTGGACGGCAACCGGACGAGCCTCGTGGACCAGGCGGTCGACGCGTGGGAGGAGCACTCGGCGATCCGGAAGGTGGTCCGCTTCCTCGATGACCACGTGGTCGGTCGGGCCGGGGCGATGGAGCTCACGTCGGGGATCGGCGTCGGGCGCACCGATGTCTACGACCCGACCACGGAGGACGCCCAGCGCGCCGTCGACGTGTACCAGCGGGGTCGTTCCATCACCGAGTTCGTGGCGCGCGAGCACGGGGTGCAGCCCGTCTTCTTCTGGCAACCGACGCAGTCCGGTCCGCCGATGCAGTGGGCGAACGAGCACGTCGGCCCGCCGACCGTGAACCTCAGCGACGCGCTCGACGGCCACGGCGACGTCTACATCGACGGCGGGCACACGAACGAGGCGGGCGCCCTCCTCGTTGCCGAGCGGATCTGGAGCGAGCTCCGGGGACTCGTCGGTCGGTCGGGTCGGACGCCGACGACGACCGAGGCACCGCCGACCACCGGGCCGACACCGTCGACCTCGGCCCCCGCGTCGTCGGTTGCCCCGCCGACCGGGATGTCCGAGGCGGCCGCGGTCGCTCGTGCCCGTGCGGCGCTCGACGCCGCCGGCGCCGACGCCTGCGCGATCCGGGGGTGGAAGGTGTGGCTGGGCGCGCTGCGCGCGTCGTCGCCCGCGTCGGTGGCGTCGATCGGCGACCTCGCCGGACGGTTCCTCCACGAGTTCGCGGCCGCGGCGCCGCGCAGCGCCTCGTCGGACGCCGCCGTCGTGGAGGACCTCGCCGGCAGGGTGGCGGGGCTGCTCGCGACGACCGCGTACGACCCCGACCGACCGCTGGTGCCGCAGCTCCCCGCCGTCGCGGACGACTCGAGCACCTTCCTGCGGAGCTTCTCCGCCGTCGACTCGGCCATCGGCGCTCGGTGCGCCTCGGGGCGGTGACCGAACCGCGCCGCCGGAGCTGGCGGCTCCCCGTCGCGGTGTGCCTGCTCGTCGCCGCCGTCCTCGTGGTGCCGCCCCTCCTCGCCCGGACGCTGGGTTCGTCCGGGTCGACGGACGCGACGCGGCCGACCATCGCGTTGAACGCGAAGGGTGACCACCAGGAGTTCGAGCAGTACTTCCCCCACCAACCGGGCGCGGTGCGGCTCGTCGAGGAGGAGAGCCTCTGGGGCTGGGACCCCGATGCTCGGTACGGCTGGGTCAACCGTGACAAGCGGACGGCCGACATCGAGGTGGTCGGCGGGGTCCGGTCCGGCCTGCGCGTGCCCGGTCCCGAGGTGACGATCTGGCTGTTCGGCGGCTCCACGGCGTTCGGGTTCGGCCAGCGCAGCGACCACACGATCGCCTCGGAGCTGGTGCGGGGTGCGCAGGCCCGGGGTGTGCCCGTCGAGGTGGTCAACTTCGGCGTCTCGGGCTGGGTGAACGCGCAGGAGACGCAGCTGTTCGCCGACCGCCTCGCCGCTGGTCCCCGGCCCGACGTCGCGATCTTCCTCGACGGGGCGAACGACACCGCACTCGGCATCGAGCGGATGCGGTACGGGCTGCTCGACACCACCCGCACCTGGTACCAGACGATGACGGACCAGCAGCGGGACCGGTTGGCGGCGGAGGCGACGGCGCGCGGGTGGTCGTCGTCGGACGACCTGGCGCTCGCCACGAGGCTGGCGGCCGACCAGTACCGGCGCGGCGTGCTGGAGGGCCGCTCGTTGGGGCAGGGCGCGGGCGTGCACGTCGTGCACTACTGGCAGCCCCAGCTGTACACGATCCCGCTGGATCGGCCGCTCGTCCGGGATGCGCTCGACCAGTGGAAGATCTCCGCCGAGCAGCACGACGCGATGGGTCGGGTGGTGGCCGACGTCGCGACGGCGTCCGGCGTCGGACCGGTCGATCTCACGCACGTGTTCGACCACGCGCGCGAACCGATCTTCTACGACACGAGCCACACGAACGAGGTCGGGGCGCGCACCGAGGCCGACGCGATCCTCGACGACCTGTGGCCCACGATCCGGTCGGTCGCGGCGGGCCGCTGACCCGTGGCGGCGCTGGCGGCGAGGCGGTCCGCCATCAGACGGGCGCGGCCGGGTCCTCCACGTGGACGAGGATCAGGTGGCTGCGCCCCGCCTCCCGGCCGGGGAGGTACCACCCGTCGAGGAGCACCTCCTCGGCGCCCGGGTCGAACGTGAACCTGGCGCGGTGCACCCCCCCGGGGAGCGACTCCACCTCGGTGCGGACGCTCGACCCCGCGGACTGCGAGATGACGGTGACCGTCTCCTCGAGCCCGCGCCCGACCCACGACTGCGGGTCCAACCACCGCGCCCACTCGGGGACCGTGGCCGTGCGGATCACGTCGTCGACGAGCTCGAGCTCCACGACCGGCGTGCGCCCCGCCGCGGTGAGCGCCCGCCGCCGCACCTCGGCGGGGTCGTCCTCGGTGGCCGGGACGGGCGCCGCCACGGCGGTGCCCTGGCGGCGGGACACGGCGTCGCCGATGCGCTCGATCGCGCCGTCCCAGATCGAGCGGAGGTCGTCTCGCAGGCCGTCCAGCCCGGGTTCGGCGGCGCGGAGCTGCTCGTGTGCCGCCGCGAGGTCCGCGAGCGGCATCGTCAGCAGGTTGAACTGGGCAGGTCCGTCCACCCAGATCAGGTCCGCGCCGAGCTCCCGACGGTCCGCTTCGAGCAGGAAGGGGGCCAGCTGCGCCCAGTTCGTGGACATGAGGCACATGTGGAGGTCGAGGGTCGCCCCCGTGCGACGCGTGATCTCGGCGAGGCGGTCGACGTTGCGCCACAGACGGTCCGGGTCGACGCCGACCCGGATCGAGCGCAGCACATCGGGCTCCGTCGCGTCGACCGAGACGATCACGTCCATCGCGAGGTCCTCCACGTAGCGGCGGACGTCCTTGCTCCACACGGTGCCGTTGGTCGTGACGCACACCTCGGGCCGCGCGCCGATGGCCAGCAGGTCGTCCCACACCCGGCGGTTCTCCGGCGCCAGGAACGGCTCGCCGCCCTTGAACTGGGCGCGGCGGAGGTGGGGCAGGAACTCGCGGAGCTCGTCGAAGAAGCGCTCGTCGTACGCCGCCGGCAGCGGCTCCCGGTGCTCCCGGTGGCGGCGGATGGCCGACGAGAGGCCGCCGTTGCACATGACACACTGCAGGTTGCAGCGGTTCGACATGGCGAAGTCGATCATCGCCGGGTACTCGGCGTCGGCGCCCCAGCGATCGAAGCTCGCCGCGAGGCTGGCAGACCGACGCCCGGCGCGCACGAGCTGGCCGCACTCCCAGCAGCCGAGCCCGAAGTCGTGCGCGGCGACCGCGTCCCTGAGCTGCGCCGCCCGTGCGCCGTGCCAGATCTCCCGCAGCGACCTGCGGTCGGGGCCCGTGACCGAACCGAGCAGGTGCCAGCTCCCGCAGCACGCGGCGACCTGGCCGTCGGGTCGGAGGTAGAGCGCGGCCGACGGCGCGCTGCACGCCCCGGTCACCCGGCGCGCCCCAGCCGCATCGCCCGGTGCAACGTCGGTGCCGTCACCCACGCCGACCTCCCGTCCTCCGTGCCCGGCGTCCGCTGTGGAGGGTACCGGTGCGCCGCCCGGTGGACCCAGCGGATCCCCTCCCGGACCGGGTTCGAGCGGCCCCCACCGGTACACTTCCGGGTCCGGATGGGCGCCGGGGGAGCGAGGGGCATGAGCGCACGGGCGGACACGATCGAGGCGGCATCGCGCGCGGCCGGAGAGCGTCGGGCACGCGCCTCGGTCCTCCTGTTCTTCGTCGGGCTCGCCGGCGTGGCGGCCGTGGTGTTCTGGCCGTCCATCTCGACGGGCTTCTTCGAGGACGACTTCGGCTACCTGAACGCGACGCTCGGCCCGTCGTGGTGGCGCTCCGGGTTCTTCTGGGACTTCTCGTCACAGGTGCTGCGGCCCGTCACGGTGCTCGGCATCGGGCTCCAGCGGGAGGTCTTCGGCTTCCACCCGCTGCCGTTCCACCTCGTCGCGCTCGGGATGCTCGTGGGGATCGGCGCGCTGCTGTACCTCGTGTCGCGGCGGCTCCGGCTCGGCCGGGTCGGCGCGTGCGCGGCCGCCGCCGTCGTGGTGCTCCACACCACGAACGGGTGGACGCTGTCCTGGACCGCCTCGACGTCGAGCTTCTACGCCGAGCTCCTCTGCCTCGCCGTCATCTGGTGCATCGCCGTGCCCCGCCCCGGGCGTCGCGGGTGGACCGCCGCGGTCGTCCTGTACGCGCTCGCGCTGCTGTCCCGCGAGGTGTCGATGGCACTGCCGTTCATCGCCGTCCTCGTGCGCTGGTACGTGGTGGCCGGGCGCGGTCCCGACGGGACCGCCGTCGAGGGGGCCGCGCCCGACGGCGACGGCGGGATCTCACCCTGGGCCCGACTCCGCGCCGCGCTGCGGGAGGTGGTGCCGCTCTTCGTCGTCCTCGGCGTGTTCCTGGCGGCCCGGTTCGGCGCCTCGGCGTACGCGAAGTCGAAGCCCGAGGTCCCACGCGTGGTGCCGCTGCTGAACTGGACCAGCTTCAGCGACGCGTTCCCCGACATCCCCCGCCACGTGCACGACCTCGCGGTCCTGGGCGCCTCCCCGGTCCGGTCGTCGATGGACCTGGCGGGGCTGCACTTCCCGGTCGCCGTGGTCGTGGTCGCCGTCCTCGTCTGGGCCGCGATCATCGCGCTCACGATCGTGGACGCCCGGCGGGGCCGCTGGCTCGCGGCGGTGGGGCTCGGCTGGTTCCTCGTCGGGATCGCCCCGGCGATCTTCCTCCAGCCCGGCATCACGTACGGGAACTACACGGACCTGGCCCTCCCGGGCCTCGCGCTCGCGATCGGCGCACTCGTCCAGCCGCGCGTGGCCTCGATCCCGGTTCGCCTCCGACCCGTGGCGGCCGTGGCGGGCGTCGCCGTGCTCGCGGTCGTGGCCTGGCACGGCGGCAACTGCCTGGTCCAACCGCCGCCGCCGCTGATCACCCGGGCCACGCAGCTCGAGGCGTGGGCCCGGCGCACCTACCCCGATCCCGCGCCCGGAT
Organism: Actinomycetes bacterium; assembly: GCA_023392475.1. GTDB lineage: Bacteria > Actinomycetota > Acidimicrobiia > Acidimicrobiales > Microtrichaceae > JAEVZA01. The sequence goes on from JAEVZA010000024.1 coordinate 37,599, forward strand.
CGACGATCGTGGTGGCCGATGCGCAGCCGAACGACGTGCTCTGGACGTCCAACGGCGACCTCTTCCGGGCCATGTACGACGACCCGAGCCTCCGGGTGGAGTTCCGGCCACCCGGTTGAGCACTGTTCGGGGACGGGCGGTGTGCCGTACCCTGTGGGCGGGCCGCGCTCCGTGGCGCGGCGCCCGGTCACGGCCGGGTCGAGGGGCGACTCCATGGGGGTGTCGTGGGGACGGATCAGGCACCCGTGCGCGGGGTGACGGCGTCGGTCGGACCACCGGTGCGACGACGCACGGCGCACGTCACGCTCATCAGGCCTCCCGTGGTGGTGATGCCGGGCAGCCTGGCCACGCACGGACCCGTTCCGCCGATCGGCCTGGCCTACGTGGCTGCCGCGGTGCGCAACGCGGGGCACGACGTGCAGCTGATCGACGCGCCGGGCGAGGCCATGGAGCAGTGGGTCCCGTTCGACACGCCGATGGGCGAGATGCACCGGATCGGGCTGTCGCCGGAGGAGATCGTGGCCCGGGTCGACGAGCGGGCGTCCGTCATCGGCGTCACGAACATGTTCCAGCACGAGTGGCCGCAGGTGCGCTCGCTGGTGCCCCTCCTCCGGGAGCGCTTCCCGGAGGCGTACATCGTCCTGGGCGGCGAGAACCCCACCGCCTTCCGGGACTGGGTGATGGCGGAGGCTCCCGACGTCGACGCGATCGTGCTCGGCGAGGGCGAGCTCACGATGGTCGAGCTGGTCGGCCGCCGTGCCCAGGGCGAGTCGCTCGGAGACCTCGACGGCGTGGTGGTGCGGGACCCCGACGCGGGGATCACCGACCGAGGGCTCGGCCAGCGCCTCACCAAGCAGGAGCTCGCGGTCGCGCCGCGGCCGGCGTGGGACCTCGTGCCGCTCGACAACTACTGGGCGCACTACCCGTTCCTCGGGGTGAACCGGGGCCGATCGATCCCGATCCTCGGCACCAGGGGCTGCCCCTACAAGTGCACGTTCTGCTCGTCGCCGCAGATGTGGACCACGCGGTTCGTGATGCGGGAGCCGTCCGACGTCGTCGACGAGATCGTCGAGCACGTCGAGGCGTACGGCGTGCAGAACGTCAACTTCGTCGACCTCACCGCGGCGACCAACCGCAAGTGGGTGCTCGCGGTCTGCGACGAGCTCGAGCGGCGAGCGCCCGGCGTGACCTGGCAGCTGCCCATCGGCACCCGGTCGGAGGCGATCGACGAGCAGGTGCTCCAGCGGCTGTGGGACACGGGCTGCCGCAACATCGCGCTCTGCCCCGAGAGCGGGTCGCAGCGGATGGTGGACATCTACGACAAGCGGGTGGACCTCCCCCACGTGCTCGAGGCGGCCGAGGTCGCGAACCGCATCGGCGTGCGGACGGTGGTGCACATCATCATCGGGCACCCCGACGAGCGCTGGTCCGACGTGTGGCGGTCCACCACGTTCCTCGTCCGGGCGGCGGCCCGGGGCTGCTCCGACGCCGCGGTGATCATGTTCTGCCCGTACCCCGGCAGCGCCGACTTCCGGCGGCTCGTCGCGAGCGGCGACCTCGAGATCGACGAGGCGTCGTACTACGTCGGGCTCGCCCGGTCGTCGGCGTCCAACCGGAGCTGGAACCGGCGGATGTCGTCGCGGCAGCTCAGGTGGCTCCAGCTGGGGATGCTGGCGACCTTCTACTCCGTGGCCATGCTGCGCCGGCCCCGGCGCGCGTGGCAGTTCCTCACGTCGCTGTTCAACGAGCGCGAGGAGACGTACCTCGACCAGGTCGTCCGGACGCGCCGACGGACCCTGACGCCGGCCGACGCGGCGGCCGAGCACCCGGTCGCGGTCTGACGACGGTGGCATCCGGACCGGGGGCGGGGCGGTGGTGAGCGACGCGGCGCCGCGCCCCGCGGGCGACGCGCGCGTGCCCGACCAGACCGACCGGGCGCAGGGGGTGGCGGCCGGGGAGGTCGCCGCGGTGCGGCTGCTCGCGCAGGACCTGCTGCTCGACGGCGTGCGCACCTTCCTCTCGGTGCCCGGGCACCCCGCGTCCTCCCTGGCGGACGAGCTGCTCGCGCTCGGCGCACGGGTGGACGACGCGCACGACGAGAAGACGGCGGCCGAGATCGCGTACGGCTGCTCGATCGGCGGGTCGCCCGTCGCCGTGCTCACCAAGGGCAACGGCGCGCTGCTCGCTGCGGAGCCGCTGCAGAACGCGGGACCGCACGGCACCGGGGCGCCGCTGCTCCTCATCGTCGGCGACGACGTGCGGGCCAGCAGCTCGACCGTCCCGACCGACGCCCGCGTGCTCGGCGAGGTCCTCGGCCTGCCCGTGTTCGACCTCCCGGCGGGGCGGCTCCGTGGCGCCGCGGTGGCCGACGCGGTGGCGGCCTCGGCGACGCTGCGGCGCCCGGTGGTGCTCCGCTTCACGGAGTCGCTCGTGCGGACCGCCGTCGCTCCCGACCCGCCGGGCCCCGCGGGCGGCGCCCCGGCGGTCGAGCCGGATCCCGCAGCGGGGCTGCGGCTCACCAAGCTGTCGCGCTACCTGGACTTCGCGGTCGTCCGCGAGCCGGAGCTCCGACGGGTGGCCGACGCCGCGCCGCAGCTGCGGCTCGGCGCCTCGGCCCGGACGGTCGACGAACGGGTCGGCCTGCTCGCCGCCGGTGCCGCGTGGGAGCGCATCGTCGAGCGCCTGCCGTGGTCGACGCCCCTGCCGGCGCTCGCGCTGACGTGCATCCACCCGCTGCCCGCCGCGGCCGTGGACTTCTGCCGCTCGCTCGACCGGGTGGTCGTGGTCGAGGAGGGCCGTCCGGTCGTGGAGGACGCGCTGCAGCTCGCGCTGGTGCGCGCCGGCGTTGGGTGCCGCGTCGACGGGCAGCGCAACGGGCTCCTCCCGGCCCTCGGCGCGGAGCGACCGTCCGACGTGCTGCGCGCCGTGCACGGCGACCCGGTCGAGCCGCCGGTGCTCGAGGCGCGGCCGGTGCCGACGGACGCGGCGACGCACCCGTTCGCCGCGGTCTTCGACGCCCTCGCGGCGGTGCGGTCGCGCACGGGCGTGCCGGTCGAGAGCTGCGTCGGGTCCTGCATCAGCGCGGCCTACCCGCCGTGGTCGGTGGTGGACGCGGCGCTCAACCTCGGCGGCTCGGTCGCGGTGGCGGCCGGTGTCGCCGCCGCCACGGACGAGCCGGCGATCGCCCTCATCGGGGACTACGCGCTGGTGCACTCCGGACGGTCCGCGCTCGACCAGGTCCACCAGCGGGGGCTGCCCGTGCTCACGGTCGTGCTCGACAACGGCCGCTCGGCGAAGACCGGAGGCCAGGAGTCGGCGGTGTCGGCCTCGCTGGCCGACCAGGCGCCGCTCGACCTGGACGACCTCGTCCGCCGGGGGACGCCCGACCGGCGCGTCGAGCACGTGCGGCTCCCGGTGACCGGCACCGCCGAGCTCACGACGCTCGTCGAGGAGCTGCTGGCGGACCTACCGGCGGTGCTCGTCGTCCACGACGGACCCTGAGCCGGGCCGCGGTCAGCGCCCGCCCCGGCGCTCCCGCAGGATCGTGCGCAGGATCCGCGCCCCGTCCCGCACGGGGTGGAGGTTCGACTCGCCGTGCAGGCGCCGGTGCTCGACCGACGGCACCTCCGCCACGACCAGGCCCGCCCGCGCCGCCTGCGCGTTGATCAGCGCCTCGACCTCGAACCCCTCGCAGTCGGGCAGCACCACGTCGCGGTCGTCGCGCCGGAAGGCCATGTAGCCGTAGAGCAGGTCGGTGTGGCGCGTCCCGTGGATCGAGTTGAACACGCGGCAGATGATGCGGCTGCCGGCGTCGCGCAGCGGGGTCGAGTCGGCGCTGCCGCCGCCCGGGAGGTACCGCGACCCCTTCACGAAGCCGGCGCCGCCGTCGAGCGCGGCGAGCATCGCGTCGAGCTCGTCCGGGTCGTTGGAGCCGTCGCCGTCCATCGTCACGACGACGTCGCCGGTCGCGGCGAGCATCCCCGCCCGCAGCGCCCGGCCCTTGCCCGGGCCGTCGGAGGTGACGACGACGACGTCGGGCCGGAGCGACCGGGCGACCGCGACCGTGTCGTCGGTGCAGCTGCTGTCGACCACGACCACCTCGTCGACCAGGTCGGGCAGGGCGGTGAGCACCGTCGGCAGGTTGAGCGCCTCGTTCTTGCACGGGATCACCACGCTCACGCGCCGCGGCGGCGCGCCCTCGCCGGTGTCGCCGGCTGCCGGTGTGCCGGTTCCCTCGCCCACGATCCCTCCTGGCGCCGCCGGCGGGGGAGCGTAGCGGGCGCCTCCCCGGTCCGGCCCGCCCGGCGACGCGCCGGCCCCGGCGGACTAGGCCGCGGGACCGTCGGACGGTGCGCCGTCCGCGAGCAGCTCGTCGTAGAGCGCGAGTGTGCCCTCGTCGAACGCCACCAGCACGACGTCCTCGATCGTCGCCGGGTGCAGCTCCCGGAGCGTGCGGACCGCCACGCCGGCCGCCGCCCGCGCCGGGTAGCCGTACACCCCCGTGGAGATGGCGGGGAAGGCGATCGAGGTCGCGCCGAGCGCGTCGGCGACCTCGATCGACCGTCGGTAGCAGGAGGCGAGCAGGTCGGCCTCGCCCTTGCCGCCGCCGTGCCACACCGGACCGACCGTGTGCACGACCCAGCGCGCGTGCAGGTCGTGGCCGCCCGTGGCCTTGGCGTCGCCCGTCCGGCAGCCGCCGAGCGCCTCGCACTCGGCGAGCAGCCCGGGTCCGGCGGCGGCGTGGATCGCGCCGTCGACGCCGCTGCCGCCGAGGAGCGACGTGTTCGCCGCGTTCACGACGGCGTCCACCTCGACGGCGGTGATGTCGCCCCGGACAGCGGTCAGCCTCACAGCAGCCGCTCCATGACCACGACGTCGTGGAAGCGGCCGAACTTGCGCCCCACCTGCAGCTCCTTCCCCACGATCTCGAACCCGGCGGCGCGGTGGAGGGAGATGGACGCCTCGTGGCCGTCGACGATCTTGGCCATCAGCGCGTGGAACCCGTGCGCCCGTGCGGTGCCGACCAGGGCGTCGACGATCGCGGCGCCGATGCCCTCGCCGCGGTGCGCGCCATGGACGTACACCGAGTCCTCGACCGTCGCCGCGTACCCGGGCCGCTCCCGGTAGGGCGACAGCGCGCCGAACCCGACCACCTGCTCGACGCCGTCGGCGTCCGCGTCGACGGCCACGACCACGGCGTGGGCGCCCGACCGGTCCGAGATCCACTCGCGCTGCTCGGCCTCGGTGCGGGGGACGAGGTCGAAGGTGACCACGGAGGTGAGCACCTCGTGGTTGTAGATCTCGAGGATCGCGGTGGAGTCGGCCACCACCGCCGGGCGGATCTGCACGCGACGGAAGGTAGCGGTGCCCGGGCCTGCCGGCGGCCCGATCGCTCAGGCGGCGCTGGTCGGCCGGGCGACCGGCGTCGGCTCGATGATGCCGATCGCACCGGTCATGGCCTCGACGCGGGCCCAGTCGGCCACCGCGTCGGACTCCGTCAGGAGGACGATCTGCTGGTGCTCCGAGGACCGGACCAGCACCTCGAGCATCGCCGGGAGCGAGGTGGGGTCCTGGTGGGCGAACGGCTCGTCGAGCAGCGCCGGGAAGCTCTCGCGGCCCGGGCCGAGGGTGCGGAGCTCGTTGAGGCGGCCGATCACGGCGTGCGCGATGGCCGCCGTGTCCTCGGCGCCCGCCGCGTCGTCCGCGCCGACGAACGGCTGGACGTCGGCCCGGAGCCGGGCGGCGGTGGTGATCTCGGCCCGGTTGGCGACCGCCCAGCGGACGTCGACCTCGCCGGCGAGGGCGTGCCACCGCTGCGACGCGTCGCGGTGCTCCTCGGCGGCCTGGATCAGGCGCTGTCGCCCCAGGTCCGAGCTCAGCAGGCTGTTGACCCGCTGGAGGTGGAAGCCGAGGTAGGACTGCGCCCCCGCGTCGGCGAGCGCCGCCTCCTCCTGGGCCCGCGCCTGCTCGTTGCGGCGCCAGTAGACGACCGACACGGCCACGGCGAGCCCGGCCACGAGGGCGAGCGGGACGACGGCCAGGGTGCCGATCAGCCGGGCGGCGGGCACGGCCAGCAGGGCCGCGAACCCGGCGACCAGGAAGGTCAGGCGACGGACCTGCTCGCTGTCGGCCTGCGACTTCTCGAAGGCCTCGTGGTGGTGCTCGATCCGCTCGATGACCTCGGCGTCCTCGACGCTGGTGCCGACGGCGTCGGCCTCCTCCTCGAGGCGGCGCTCGGCGATGACGAGCGCCTCGGCCGCCACCCACAGCTCGTTCTGCTCCACCCGGGAGAGCTGCTGGATGTAGCGGTCGCGCTCGGTGGTCTCGGCCAGGTCCTGGGCGCCGAAGCGCATCACCCGACGGGCGCCCCGGGGGTCGAGCCCGGCGCGCGAGAGGAGGTCGATGGCACCGCTGGCGTCGGTGAACTGCGCCGTCACGTCCACCTTGCGGTCCACGTCGATCACCCGGTGCGGGGCGCCGCTCGGCCGGAAGATCGCGAAGCGGTGCCCGTTGCCGGCCACGAGCTCGAGGTGGATGCCCGACCGGGAGTTGCCCAGGGCCCCGACGAACTCGTTCACCAGGCCGTCCCGCTCCATCTGGGACAGACCCGCGATCACGGTGAGGCGCGGGTGGAGGTCGAAGGCGATCGTGTTCTCGCCGCTCTCGATCACGAGTCGTTCGAACTGCACGACCGGGGCATCGGCCGTGGGGCTCCGTTCCTTGAGCCCGATGCCGACGGACCACCCCGCCGTGGCGGGCGGCGACGGTTGTGGCCGGGTCGGCCCGCTCGCTAGTCTCGGCAGCCGGTCCGTCGGCCCGTCCGTCGGTCACGCCCCCTTAGCTCAGTCGGCAGAGCGCTTCCATGGTAAGGAAGAGGTCGTCAGTTCGATTCTGACAGGGGGCTCGCACAGGTCCGCCGCCGGTGGCGTCGGGCCCGTCCGCCGGTCCTCGGCCTCCACCCACGGTGGCCCGGTCCGGCACCGGGCGGCGTAGCTCAGTTGGTGAGAGCACTCGGCTCATAATCGAGGGGTCGTCGGTTCGAGTCCGACCGCCGCTACCACATCCAGCCCGAAGACAGCATCCAGATCACGCGACCAACCCGTCGTCAACAGGGAACACAGGAGAAGGGTCACCATGGCCAAGGAGAAGTTCGAGCGGACGAAGCCTCATGTGAACGTGGGGACGATGGGTCACATCGATCATGGGAAGACGACGTTGACGGCGGCGATCACGAAGACGTTGGCGGATCGTGTGCCGGG
>JAEVZA010000027.1 GCA_023392475.1 Actinomycetes bacterium
GATCTGGACGACCGCGACCTCCGAGGTGACCCGGGCGATGCAGCAGGCCATGCAGGCCAAGCAGTTCAACCCGATCGACATGATGGTCGGCTCGGGCGCCCGAGGGAACATGATGCAGGTCCGCCAGATCGCTGGCATGCGCGGCCTCGTCGCCAACCCACGCGGCGACATGATCCCCCGCCCGATCAAGTCCAACTTCCGTGAGGGCCTGTCGGTGCTGGAGTACTTCATCGCCACGCCGGGCGCCCGGAAGGGCCTCGTCGACACCGCGCTCCGGACCGCCGACTCGGGCTACCTGACCCGTCGACTCGTCGACGTCGCGCAGGAGCTGATCATCAACGACCGGGACCCCTTCGAGGAGGGCGGCCCGGTCCGGTCGATCACCATCGACAACGTCCGCCCCGACGAGCCGGGTCGGCGCTTCTACCTCGAGACCAAGCTCTTCAGCCGGTCGCTCGCCGAGGACATCAAGCTGGCCGACGGCACGACGATGGCCAAGGGCACGCGGGTCGGGCAGGAGGAGATGGAGGCGCTCCGGGACGATCCCGGTGTCGAGAGCGTCCGCGTCCTCTCGCCGCTCACGGACGAGAGCGAGCTCGGCATCTCGGGTGCCGCGTACGGCCTCTCGTTGGCCACCGGCAAGGGCATCGAGCCCGGTGAGGCCGTGGGCGTCATCGCCGCCCAGTCCATCGGCGAGCCCGGCACCCAGCTGACGATGCGGACCTTCCACACCGGTGGTGTGGCGGGCGCCGGCGGTGACATCACCGGCGGCCTCCCCCGCGTCGTCGAGCTGTTCGAGGCCCGCACCCCGCGCAACAAGGCGGTGCTGGCCCGGATCTCGGGCGTCGTGCGCATCGACGAGGAGGACGGCAAGGTCTGGAACGTCACCGTCGTCGGCGACGACGGTGAGGAGGACCTGCACTCCATCGAGCGGGAGCGCCCCCTGAAGGTCCGCGAGGGCGACGAGGTCGTCGCCGGCGACGCCCTCGTCGAGGGCCCGCGCGACCCGAAGGAGCTCCTCGAGATCAAGGGCGTCCGCGCCGTGCAGCAGTACCTGGTGGACGAGGTCCAGCGGGTCTACCGCGACCAGGGCGTGTCCATCCACGACAAGCACATCGAGCTGATCGTGCGGCAGATGACCCGCCGCATCGCCGTCCAGGAGCCGGGCGACTCGGACTTCCTCCCGGGCGAGCGGGTCGACCAGCGGGTGTTCGCGGACGTCAACCGCCAGCTCGTGACCGAGGGGAAGAAGCCCGCCGAGGGTCGCCCCGAGCTCATGGGCATCACCAAGGCGTCGCTGGCCACCGACTCGTGGCTCTCGGCGGCCTCCTTCCAGGAGACCACCCGGGTGCTGACCGAGGCGGCCATCGAGAGCCGCTCCGACGGCCTGCTCGGCCTGAAGGAGAACATCATCATCGGCAAGCTGATCCCCGCCGGCACCGGGATGACCCGGTACCAGGAGATCCAGACCTACGCCCCCGACTACCAGCCGCTCGAGTACTACTCGTCGGACGACGCGGGGTCGATCGCCGAGTGGCTGGCCAACCTGGGCCCGTCCGGCGAGGGCGAGGAGGGCGCGGTGGCGACGGTCGTCGAGACCAACGTCATCGAGTTCCCCGAGCAGGCCGAGGGATCGTGACCGCGTGGCAGGCCCCCCGCCCGGCGGGGGGTTTGCCACACGTCCACCCCCGCCCTAACCTTTCCCGGTCGTCCTGCCGGGGACGAGGCGCCTCGCGCCCAGGTCCCGGTCGAGGGCGCCACGAGCGCCACCCGGTCCAGCGTGCGAGCACCTCGCGCCGGGCCGACCGGGTCCGCCCGTCACGTCGACAGCGGAGTGCACCGGCGTCACGCGCCGCCGCACGCCGGTTCCCGAGCACTTGAGAGCAAGAACAGAGGTCAACCGTGCCCACCATCGAGCAGCTGGTCCGCAAGGGCCGCCAGACCAAGCGCCGCAAGGAGTCCACGCCGGCGCTCAAGGGCGCGCCCCAGCGGCGCGGGGTGTGCACCCGCGTCTTCACCAGCACGCCGAAGAAGCCGAACTCGGCGCTCCGCAAGGTCGCCCGGGTCCGGCTCTCGAGCGGCATCGAGGTCACGGCGTACATCCCCGGTGAGGGCCACAACCTCCAGGAGCACAGCATCGTGCTCGTGCGCGGCGGTCGTGTGAAGGACCTGCCGGGCGTCCGCTACAAGATCGTCCGCGGCACGCTGGACACCTCCGGTGTCCGTGACCGCAAGCAGGCACGTTCGCGCTACGGCGCCAAGAAGGAGTCCTGACATGCCCCGCAAGGGTCCCGCCCCCCGCCGCGAGCTCCTGCCCGACCCGATCTACCGGTCGGTGCTCGTCACCCAGGTCGTCAACAAGATCATGCAGCGCGGCAAGCGCTCCACGGCCGAGCGGATCGTGTACGACGCGATGAGCACGATCGAGGAGAAGACGGGCACGGACCCGGTCGTCACGCTCAAGCGCGCGATCGACAACGTGAAGCCGCAGCTCGAGGTCAAGAGCCGGCGCGTCGGCGGTGCCACCTACCAGGTGCCCGTCGAGGTCCGGCCCCGCCGGGCGAACACGCTCTCGATCCGCTGGGTCGTGGGCTACGCCCGCCAGCGCCGCGAGCGCACGATGGCCGAGCGGCTCGCGAACGAGCTCCTGGACGCCTCCAACGGCGTCGGCGCCTCCATGAAGCGCAAGGAAGACATGCACAAGATGGCCGAGTCCAACAAGGCCTTCGCCCACTACCGCTGGTGACCACCGGCGGACCTGCCTGAGCAACACAAGCCCCCCGCACGAACACGAAGAGACCGAGCAATGGCGCAGTTCCCCCTCGACCGGACCCGCAACATCGGCATCATGGCCCACATCGATGCCGGGAAGACCACCACGACGGAGCGGATCCTCTACTACACCGGCAAGACCTACAAGATCGGTGAGGTCCACGAGGGCGCGGCCACGATGGACTGGATGGCCCAGGAGCAGGAGCGGGGCATCACCATCACGTCCGCGGCCACCACGGCCCACTGGAAGGACACGGTCGACGGGATCGACCACCGCATCCAGATCATCGACACCCCCGGCCACGTGGACTTCACGGTCGAGGTGGAGCGCTCGCTCCGCGTGCTCGACGGCGCGGTCGCGGTGTTCGACGGCGTGGCCGGTGTGGAGCCGCAGACCGAGACCGTCTGGCGGCAGGCCAACAAGTACAACGTCCCGCGCATGTGCTTCGTCAACAAGATGGACCGCATGGGCGCCGACTTCTTCGGAGCGCTCGACAGCATCAAGGACCGGCTCGACGCCAAGGTGGCGGTCATCCAGCTGCCGATCGGCGCCGAGGCCGACTACCAGGGCATCGTCGACCTGATCACGATGAAGGCCTGGGTGTGGAACGGCGAGGAGCTGGGCGCGTCCTGGGACGTCGTCGACATCCCGGATGACCTCCAAGCGCAGGCGGACGAGTACCGCGAGGCCCTGATCGACGTCCTGTCGGAGTCGAACGACGAGATCATGGAGAAGTTCCTCGAGGGCGACGAGCTCTCGCCGGAGCTGCTCCGCGCCGCGCTCCGCGACGCCACGATCCACCACGGCGTGGTGCCGGTGCTCAACGGCACCGCCTTCAAGAACAAGGGCGTCCAGCCGCTGCTCGACGCGGTGTGCTGGTACATGCCGTCGCCCGACGAGCTGCCGCCCGTCACCGGCGTGGACAAGAAGGGTGAGGAGGTCGAGCGCAAGCCCGACGTCAACGAGCCGTTCTCGGCGCTCGCGTTCAAGATCATGACCGCCCCGCACGTGGGCAAGCTCACGTACTTCCGCGTCTACTCGGGCAAGCTCGAGAAGGGCGGCACGGTCTACAACACGCGCTCGGGTGACAAGGAGCGCATCGGCCGCCTGCTCGAGATGCACGCGAACGACCAGATCGAGCAGGAGGCCGTCTACGCGGGCGACATCGTCGCCGGCATCGGCATCAAGAACACCCGCACGGGCGACACCCTGACCGACCCGAGCCAGATCATCGTGCTGGAGTCCCTCGAGTTCCCCGACCCCGTGATCCACGTGGCCGTCGAGCCGAAGACCAAGGCCGACCAGGACAAGATGTCCAAGGCGCTGTTCGCCCTCTCGGAGGAGGACCCGACGTTCCAGGTCCGCACCGACGAGGAGACCGCGCAGACGATCATCTCCGGCATGGGCGAGCTGCACCTCGAGGTGCTGGTCGACCGCATGATGCGGGAGTTCAACGTCGAGGCGAACGTCGGCAAGCCGCAGGTCGCCTACCGCGAGACCATCACGCAGCCCGTCGAGAGCTACACCTACCTGCACAAGAAGCAGACGGGCGGCACCGGCCAGTACGCCAAGATCGTGCTGACCCTCAGCCCGGCCGGCCCCGGCGGCGGCTACGAGTTCAGCGACAAGATCAGCGGCGGTCGCATCCCGAAGGAGTACATCCCCTCGGTCGGCCACGGCATCGCCGAGGCGATGACGACCGGCATCCTCGCCGGGTTCCCGATGGTCGACATCCACGTGAGCCTGGACGACGGCGACTACCACGACGTCGACTCCTCGGAGATGGCGTTCAAGATCGCCGGGACGATGGGCTTCAAGGAGGCCGCCCGCAAGGCGGCACCCGTGCTGCTCGAGCCGATCATGGCCGTCGAGGTCGTGACGCCCGAGGACTACATGGGCGACGTCATCGGCGACCTCAACTCCCGTCGCGGCAAGGTCGGCAAGATGGAGCAGCGGGGCAACAACCAGGTCGTCTCGGCCGAGGTGCCCCTGTCCGACATGTTCGGCTACTCCACCGACCTCCGGTCGAAGACCCAGGGTCGTGCGCAGTACACGATGCAGTTCCACAGCTACCAGCAGACGCCGCGGAACGTGCAGGAGGAGATCATCGCCCGGGTCACCGGGCAGTGATCCGCACGGTGCGGCCCGCACGGCGCTGACGCCGCCGGCCGCCCCACCCACCGTCCACACCAACGAGTCCACCCACCCCTGCCGGCGAACCGGCAGGGCACCCAGATCAAGAAAGGCAGTGCCTCCCATGGCCAAGGAGAAGTTCGAGCGGACGAAGCCTCATGTGAACGTGGGGACGATGGGTCACATCGATCATGGGAAGACGACGTTGACGGCGGCGATCACGAAGACGTTGGCGGATCGTGTGCCGGG
>JAEVZA010000060.1 GCA_023392475.1 Actinomycetes bacterium
GTCGAACACCCGGGCCGGGTGGCCGCCGACCTCGTCGTGGCGGTCGAGCGCGCGGCGCGCCCCGGTCGCGTCGCCCGAGGTGGCGCGAGCGAGCGCCTCGCCGGCGAGCGCCCAGCGCAGCATGCCGGGGTGGTTCACGGCCGCCAGCGAGGACCCCGCCAGCTCGAAGGCGCGGGTCGACGAGGCGAGCCGTCCCCGCACCAGGAGCACCCACGCGTTGACCAGCGCCGCGAGCCCGATGCCACCGACCTCACCCTCGGTCCGGCACAGCCGGATCGTGGTCTGCGCGTGGGCCTCCGCCTCGTCGAGCCGGCCGCAGTCGGAGAGCGCGAGGGCCCGGCCGGCGCCCATCACCCGGCTGGTGAAGAGCGCGACCTGCGCGCCCAGCACCTCGTACGCGGCGAGCGCGCGGTCGCAGACGGCCAGCGCGTCGACCGGGCGGCCGGCGGACCGCTCGCCGTGGGACAGCGCGAGCGCGGCCTGGATCAGCACCCGGTCGGGGTCGCGCTCCACGAGCGGGGCGGCGACCGCGATCGCCTCATCGGCCCGGCCCTCGATCCCGAGCAGCGTGCCCCGGACGGCCTGGGCCTCGTCCCGCCACGCCGAGTCGGGCCGCGCCGCTGCGTCGTCGAGCGCAGCGAAGGCGGCGTCCCGGTCGCCCCGCCGCCAGAACTCGGTGATCGCGGTGTTCACGTCGATCCGGATGCGGTCGTCGTCGGTGGCCGCGGTGCCGACCCAGGTCGGCCGGAGCGCCTCGATCGCATCGGCGTCGCCGAGCTCGTAGAGGATGTCGGCGAGCAGGTTGCCGGTCTCGAAGTCGGGCTCGTCGTCCCAGGCCAGCTCGGCGAGATCCCGCGCGACGTCGAAGTCCTGGCTGCTGTGCGCGGCGCGCGCGGCGCGGAGCAGCGTGTGGCGCTCGACGGGGAGCCCGGCCGCCACCGACCACGTGGCCAGGCGGATGGCGTCGTACCGGCGCCGGGCCCCGCACGCCGTCAGCGCCTCGGCCAGCTCCCGCTGCGCCTCGCGCAGCTGGAGGGGCGACGCGCCCGCACGGAGCACCTCGCCGTACAGCGGGTGCACCAGCCGGATCACCAGCCGCTGGTCGTCGAGCGTCGTGGTGATCAGCCCGGCGGCGTCGAGCTGGACGAGCAGCTCGGGCGTGACCCGGGGCGGCAGCTCACCCGGTCCCAGGGGCTCGCCGACGGCCACGAGCAGCAGCGCCTCGGCCTCGTCGGGGGCGAGGTCGCCGACGCGGTGGTGCACGAAGTCGAGCAGGCGGGGCGCGCCGGCCGGCGGGCCCGTGATCGTCGCCACGCCGTCCTCGACGCGGAGGCCGCCCGATTCGCGTGCAGCGAGCAGCACCTCGCGCGCGAACAGCGCGTTGCCCTCCGTGAGCCGCCACAGGACGTCGAGCGACGCCGGGTCCAGCGGGGAGCCGGCGATCGCGGCGGCGAGCTGCGAGAGCGCGTCGTGGTCGAGCGGTCCGAGGTCGACGCGCTCGATCGCACCGTCCTGCCAGAGGCGGGCGACCGGCTCCGGCGCGACGGTCCCGAGCCGCTGCGTCGCGAGCAGCCGGACCTCGCCCCCGGTCACGAGCTGGTTGAGCAGCACGGCCGACGTGTCGTCCAGGTGGTGGGCGTCGTCCACGGCCACGAGCGTCGGGCGGCCGTCGGCGCGCTCGGCGAGCGTGGCCCGCAGCACCGGGAGCACCGGCAGGCCGCTGTCGAGCACGTCCGCCGGGAGGAGCGGTGCGAGGGCGCCCAGCGGGAGCAGCGACGCACCCGCCGTGGCCGCCACCTGGACCACCTCGAGGCCCCCGTCGACGGCGAGTCGGGCGAGCTCGGCCGCCAACCGGCTCTTGCCCACCCCGGCGGCCCCGACGATGAGGGCGCCACCGCCGTCACCGTCGAGCAGGGCACCGGTCCTGGCGAGGTCCTCCTCGCGCCCGACGATGCCCCAGTCGTCCTGCACGGCGGCCAGTCTTGCTCATCCCCGCACCCGCGATTTGCGTAACCGTCACGGAGCCCCGTCGGCGGCCGGCGACGGGATGATCGAGTCGACCAGGACAGCGGGAGCCCTGATGACTCGATCCGCCGCCCAGCACGAGCACATCCTGCGTGACGGCGTGCCGGCGCGCGCCGTGCTGGTCCGCAGCCACCGGTCGGGGCTGCGCTCAGAGGACGGCCTCGACCTCTACGCGCTCGTGCTCAACGTGGGTGGACCGAGCGGGTCGCGCCAGGTGCAGGTCGGCACCGCGGTGCCGGAGCGGGCCGTGGCGTCCCTGCGCGCCGGCGCCGAGCTCCCGGTCCGGGTGCTGCCGGAGGACCCCGGTGCGGTGGCCGTCGACTTCGCGGCCGTGGGGGATCAGGGCTCCTGAGCCGCCCGTCGGGCCAGGCCGGCCCGGTCGGCCTTGCCGGATCCGAGGACCGGCAGCTCGTCGAGGACCACGACGGCCTCGGGGGTCTTGAACCGGGTCACCCCCCGCTCGGCGAACCACGCCCGGCACGCCTCGAGGTCGAAGGAGCTCGACGGCACGAGCGTGACGTAGGCGCACACGGTCTCGCCCAGGCGCTCGTCGGGGCGGCCGACGACGACCGCGTCCGCCACGGCCGCGTGCGCGACGAGGTGCGCCTCGACCTCGCCGGGGGAGATGTTCTCGCCGCCGCGGATGATCACGTCCTTCGCCCGACCGGTGATGCGCAGCCAGCCGTCGTCGATCGTCGCGAGGTCTCCCGTGCGGAACCACCCGTCGGAGGTCACGGCCTCGGCCGTCCGCTCCGGATCCGCGTAGCCGACGAACAGCTCCGGTCCCCGCACCTCGAGCTCGCCGCCCACCGCGGTGCGCAGCCCGGCGCCGGGTGCCGCCCGGCCGTCGGTCGTCCACTCCCGGGCCCGGTCGTCGCCGTGGCGGGTCGTGGCCACGGTCGGCGCCTCGGTGGACCCGTAGGTGCGCTTCACGGTCGCCCCGAACGTGGTCGCGATGTGCCGGCACACGTCCTCGGTGACTCCGGCGCCGCCGGCCGAGACGAGCCGGAGCGACCCGACCCGGGCGGGGTCGAACCCGGCGGCGTCGGCCAGGCCGTGGAAGAAGGTGGGCGGCCCGACCATGAACGACACGCGCTCCGACTCGATCAGGGCGAGGGCGCGGTCGGGGTCCCAGCGGTCCATCAGCACGGGGCGCATCCCGGACGCGGCGGGAAGGGTGACGCCGTTGAGGATGCCGGAGATGTGCCCGAGCGGCGCCGGCATGAGCACGACGTCGTCCGCCGTGAGCCCGTGGACGCCGGCCATGCTCCGCGCCTTGTGCGCGAGCGCCGCCTGCGTGTGCAGCACCGCCTTCGGGGTGCCCGACGAGCCGGACGTGTGCAGCACCAGCGCCAGGTCGCGCGGCGCCGCCGGGGAGCCGCTCAGCTCCGGACCGCCGTCCACCAGCGCGGCGACCCGGTCGGCCTCGACCACCAGGCGGACCGGCAGCGCGCGGAGCATCGCCTCGGCCTCGGTCCCGGTGGCCCGGTGGTGGATCGGGACGGCCACGGCGCCCAGCTGCCAGCACGCCCAGAACAGGAGGACGACCTCGGGACCGTTCGGCAGCCGCCACGCCACGGCGTCGCCCCGCTCGACGCCGAGCCCCCGGAGCCCGCCCGCGAGCCGGGCGATCCGAGGGTCGGCGGGCGCGATCGCGTGCAGGATCCCCGCGTCGTCGGGGTGGTCGTCGTGCCACCACGTGGGGACGAGCCGGTCGGTCACGTCGCGTGGACCCGGCTCAGAAGCGCTGCGCCACCCACCCCGGCGCGGTGGTGGTGCGGCCGCGGGCGACGTTGGCGCCGACGTAGTTCAGCTGCGCCTCGATCGTCCCGGCGCCGATGCACAGCCCGCGGATGTCCCGGTAGGCGCGCTCGAGCGGGTACTCCCGGCTGTAGCCGTAGCCGCCGAGGAGCTGGATCGCCTCGTCGCACACGAGCTTGGCGGCGCGGTTGGCGGCGGTCTTCGCCATCGCGGTCTCGAGGGCGGGCGGCGTGCCGTCGGGCCCGGCGAGGTGGACCGCCCGGCGGAGGAGCAGGCGCGCGCCGTCGAGGGCGATGGCCATGTCGGCCAGCTTCCACTGGAGGCCCTGGAGCCCGGCGAGCGGGCGCCCGCCGATCACCCGCTCGTTGAGGTGGCCGATCGCGTACTCCATCGCCCCCTGCGCGGCGCCGAGGCACATCGACGCGTTGCCGCAGCGCTCGTGGTTGAGGTGGGCGAGCAGCACCTTGAACGCCTCGGTGGAACCGGGCACGCCGGCGATGAGCACGTCGTCGGGCTCGATGCGGACGTCGTCGAACGCGATCTCCGCCTCGGTGGAGGCGTGGACGCCCATGCTGCGGTGGACGCCCGTGAGCTGCACGCCGTCCCGGGCCGTGTCCACCACGACGGCCCCGATGCCCTGCGCGCCGTCGCCCCCCGGCCACCGGCACCACACGAGGATGCCGTCGGCGGCGTGGCCGAGCGTCGAGTAGTTCTTGTAGCCGTTGAGGCGCCACCCGCCGCCGCCGTCGTCGGTGAGCGTGGTGCGCATCTCCTGGACCGCGGACCCGGCGTCGGGCTCCGTGATGCCGATCGACAGGAGCGCCTCGCCGTTCGCCACCGCGGGGAGCCACCGCTCCCGCATCGCCGGCGGGCCGAGGTGCTGGATGCCGCGCGGTGGCCCGTTGTAGGTGAGCTGGCACCAGATCGCGGTCGACACGTCCGCCCGGGCGATCTCCTCCAGCACGATCGAGGCCTCGACGTCGCCGTAGCCGAGCCCGCCCCACTCCTCGCCGACGGTGACCCGGAGGAGGTCCGCGTCGGCGAGCGCCTTGGCCGCGACGCGGGGCGGCTCGCCGGTGTCGTCGCCGTGGGCGGCGCGTGGGGCGACCTCCCGGGAGGCGAGGTCGCGCGCCAGCTCGCGCAGCGCCGTCTGGTCCTCGGTCTCCGCGTACGGATCGGTTCCCCGTGCCTCGGCCATCTGCTCGACCCCCGGGGCCCACCGTACCTGACGCGGGCGTCAGTCGATCGGGGCCCGGGTCGACGTCACGGGAGGACGGAGCAACGGACGTCGAGCGTGTCGCCGGGCGGTGCGGCCGGCGAGACGACGACGCGGTACGCCCCGGTGACGGGCAGGTCGAACCGGGACCACTGCAGCGTGCCGTCGTCGTACGAGGTCACCGGGACGGCCGCGCCGTCGGGCGCGACCACCGAGGCGCGCGGCGAGATCCCGGCGACGCCGTCGGTCGCCCGGAGCAGGAGGGCGGTGCCGGCGATGCCGGCGTACCCGTACGCCACGGACTGGCCGGGGGCGATGGCGGGCACGGGCCCGGCCGCTCCGGGGAGGACGCCGCCGTCGAGGTCCGGCATCAGCCAGAGATCGACCGGGGCGCCGCCGCCGCCCAACGTGTACTCCCGCTGCGTGACGACGATCGTCGCGGTGCCGTCCGCGGTGAACACGGCCCGCACGGGCAAGGAGGTCGAGGCGGAGGCGTCGACGCCGGGACCCGAGACGCGGACCTCGCCGGACGAGACGCCGACGGCCTGGCCGGCGGTGACCGGCAGGGAGTACGAGACGTGCTGCGAGGTGACCAGCGGGACGGTCGAGGTGTGCCCGAGCCCGATCGTGCCGCCGTCGACGTCGTGGCTGAGCGCCGCCCGCCGGTACCCGACGCGGATCGTGTAGGAGCCGGTGACCGGCAGCGTGACCTGGTCCCGGAGGAGCCCGTTGGCAGCCAGGCCCTGCCCGTCGGGAGCCACCACGACGGCCTCGAAGGCGTTGAGCCGCTCACCGGCGGAGCCGGCGTGGTCGTAGAGGTACGACTGGCCGAGGATCGGGGCGGCCGGCACCACACCCATCGGCGCGGTGCCTCGGCGCTGGTCGACGCTGAGGCAGGTCGTCGCGGCGTGCACGAACGGGTCGACGCCTGACACGGCGACCTGCACCTTGTAGGTGCCGGAGGTCGGGAGCACGAAGTGCTGCTCGAGGCCGACCGTGGTCACGGGGAGCAGCCTCGTGGTGCCCGGTCCGGTGACCGTCACCGTCGACGGGCTGTCGTTGGTGATGGCGTCGTCCCAGTAGCCCGCCCAGACGTTGAACGCGTCCCCAGACGTCCCGGTGAACCAGTAGGAGAGCGACCGCAGGACCGAGATCTCGCCCCGGTAGCAGCCGGCCGGCACCACGGTGTCGCCCGACGGAGCGGCGCACGCCGCCAGTCCCGCGACGGTGAGCGTGGCCAGGAGCGCGACGGACCACCGCCGTCCGAACCCGATCGGTCCCATGGTCACCTCCGGCTGCCGCCCCTCGCGTCGAGGGTACGTACGTCGCGGGCGATCGTCTGTGGGGACGAGTCCCCACCTGGGGACCGCGCCGGACGGACCGCGCTCAGACGAGCTCGAGCAGGACGGGGACGCCGGTCGCCCCCGTGCCCACCTGGAAGGTGTAGCCGCCATCGACGGGCAGGGTGAACGTGGCCCCGGGCGTCGTCGGGTCGGGCGTGATCTGCCGGCCGTCGGGTGCCGTGATGAACCGGCCCGAGAACGGCGTGATCCGCAGGCGCTGGCCGGCGACGCCGGTGTACACGAGCGTGTGCGTGGCGCCGCACGCCTCACCCTCGCCCACGACGGTGGTCCCGAGCCCGATGGGCTCCGGAGGCGGGTCCGTCCGGACGTAGAAGGAGTGGCGGTCGGCCGTGCCGGGGTCGACCACGAACTGCCACGGGTCCGTGGAGGTGAACCACACCTTCGACCTCCACACCGTCCCGAACGGATCGACGATCGTCAACCGGGTGTCGTCGGTGCAGACGTCCAGCCACACCCCCGGCGTCGTCGAGAACGCGTACCGGATGTGCTGGCCCGGCAGCAGCGACGGGACGTCCGTCCGGCCCAGCCCGATGGCACCGCCCGTCGCGTCGTGGCTCAGGGTCAACGACGCGGACCCGTCGCCGCCGAGCCCGGCGCGGATCACCCGGTCGCCGGTGTCGTCCAGCGACCACTGCTGCGGGATCGCCGCCGCGTGCGCGCCGCCGTCGTCGGTGACGACCTGGCCCCCGTCGACGTTGAGGAGCTCGCCGGCCGTCCCGGCGTAGGTGAGGAGGATGCGTTGGCCGGGGATGCCGGTGATCGTCCGGGTGCCGAGGTCGATCCGGCCCCTCGGCTCGTCGTCGGACACGCAGAGGCGGTAGGCGCTCCCGATCGGGAGGCCCGACTGGACCACCCGGTAGCGACCGGTCGCCGGGAGGCGGTAGTGCGGGCCGGCGTCGCGCCCGTCCGGCCGGAGCTCGACGCCGGAGGGATCGAGCACCGCCAGGCGGCCGCCGCGCTCGTCGCTGGTGAAGAGCACGTTCAGGCCCTCACCGGCGGTTCCCTCGTAGGTGTAGGTCTCACCACCCGGGCGGGCGAGGGCGTCGCTCGTGCAGCCGATCTCCACGCGACCGACTGGCGTGCTCGCCGGCACGGGCCCCGCACACGCCGCGGCGACGACCGCGAGCGTCGCCCCGATCAGCCAACCGAGCGCACGCCGTCGTCCCAACACCCGCTCCCCGATCGACACCTCGGTTCCGGAACGTAGGGCGGTCCGGGGTGGCGGCGCAGTGGGGACGACTCCCCACCGACCGCCGGAGGCGACCGGATCGACCGGGTGCTAGTCGTCCTTCTTGCGGCGCACGATCAGCGTGAAGCGCTCGGTCACGACGGGCTCGCCGGCCTCGTCGCGCCAGTCCATCTCCCGCACGTAGAACTCCATGACGGCCGAGCCGGTCTCGCGCTCGTAGACGTCGGAGATCCGGCCCGTGCCGGTGAGCGTCTCGCCGACCTGCGGCGGGCGGGCGTACTCGAACTCCTGCTCGCCGTGCAGGATCATCCGGCCCTTGCCACGCAGCTTGTCGATCGGCAGCCCGGCGGCGCCGCCGGTGCCCATCGAGCCCCAGTAGCTCATGACGAACGGCCACGTGGGCGGCGTCGGCGCGCCCGGACCCGTGTACCGGGCCGGGTCGTCCTTCACGGCGGTCGCGAACGCGCGCACCGGACCCTGCTCGATCACGATCGTCTGGCTGCCCAGCTCGGTGCCCTTGAGCTCCGTCAACGCCATGTGTCCCCCTCGGTCGGATCGTGCGCCGTCGCCGGGCGGCCTCGCCGCCTGACCTGACGTCCGTGTCAGGTTAGTCTGCCCGCCCATGGGCATCCTCGACGGACGGGTCGCGATCGTCACGGGCTCGGGCCGCGGGCTCGGGCGGGAGTTCGCGCTGTGCCTCGCGGCGCAGGGCGCGGCGGTCGTGGTGAACGACGTCGGCGTGTCGCTGCGCGGCGACTCGACGGAGGAGGATCCCGCGGGCTCGGTCGTCGACGAGATCGAGGCCGCGGGGGGCCGGGCCGCCGCGGCCCGCGACTCGGTGTCGGACTTCGAGGCCGCCGGGCGCATCGTGCAGACCGCCGTCGACGTGTTCGGCCGGGTCGACATCGTGGTGAACAACGCCGGGATCGTCCGCGACCGCACGCTCGTCAAGATGGACGAGGGCGACTTCGACGCCGTGATCGCCACGCACCTCAAGGGCACGTTCAACGTGACGCGCCACGCCGCGCCGCTGATGAAGGAGGCGGGGTACGGGCGGATCGTCAACATCACGTCGTCGGCCGGCCTCCGCGGCAACTTCGGCCAGACCAACTACGGCGCCGCCAAGGCCGGGATCATGGGCATGACGTTCGTGTGGGCGCTCGAGCTCGCCCGCTCCGGCATCACCGTCAACGCCCTCGCACCCGCCGGCGTGACCCGCATGACGGCGGACCTCTCCGACCCCGACGCCGTGGCCGAGATGCCGGCCACGCTCGACCCGTCGCTCAACGCGCCGCTCGTCGCCTACCTCGCCTCGGAGCAGGCCGGGCACGTGAACGGCCAGATCTTCGGGCGCACCGACTACAGCTTCACGATCTTCCAGCACCCGAAGCAGGTCGCCTGGATGCACCGCGAGGGCGGATGGGACGTCGAGGGGGTCGCCGAGCAGTTCGACACCATGCTCGGCCAGCACCTGCAGCAGGTGGGCATGGTGATGCCCAAGGGTCTGAGCCAGGAGAACACCCGAACCTAGGGTGGACGCCATGAGCCGATCCTCCGACGACGCCCCCGACCTCAGCGCTCCCGACCACACCGAGCTCCGGGACGAGCTGCCGTCCATCCAGGACGCGTTCCCGCGCGTCGCGGACTCCCTCGCGGGCTACCTGTCGTCGCTCGACGGCCTCGCCGGGATCGACCGCAAGACCCACGAGCTGATCCGGCTCGCGTGCACGGTCAGCCTGCGGTACGGACCGGGTGTGGAGCGCCACGCCATGCTGGCCGCCGAGTTCGGCGCCCGCTGGGAGGAGGTGCTGGGCACGCTCGTGCTCACGCAACCCAGCTTCGGGCTCATCCCCGCCCGGGAGATGCTGCCCTTCGCCCGCGCCGGCTACGAGGCCGGCGTCGCCACCCTCGACGAGGACTGAACGGAGCGTGACGGAGTGACCGGATGAGCGACGCACCACCGCAGCCGTTCAGGGTCCTGCCGGCGGTCACCCCCGAGAACGAGCACTTCTGGCGTGGCGGCGAGGCGGGCGAGCTGCGGTTCCTCCGCTGCGACGACTGCGGCACCTGGATCCACCCGCCGCAGCCGCGCTGCCCGACGTGCCTGTCCAAGGCCGTCGCCCCGCAGGCGGTGTCCGGCCGCGGCCGGGTCCTGACCTACACCGTCAACCACCAGTCCTGGTACCCCGACCTCGACCCGCCGTACGTCGTCGCCATCGTCGAGCTGCCCGAGCAGTCAGGCCTGCGGCTGACCACCAACATCGTGGGCATCGCACCCGACGAGGTGGACTTCGACATGGCCGTCCGCGTCGTGTTCGAGGAGTACCCTGATCCCCGCGGCAACGTGTGGCTCCCGTTCTTCGAGCCCGATCCCGACGCGGCCGCCGGCGCCGGAGGTGCGTCGTGACGGGCCGGGGCGACGCGGGCGAGCGACGCGCCGTGATCTCCGGCGTCGGCCAGAGCCAGGTCGGTCGCCGCATCTACCGGGAGGCGCTCGACCTCACGCTCGACGCGTGCCTCGAGGCCATCGAGCACGCGGGACTCGACCGCTCGGACATCGACGGGCTGGCGACCTACCCCGGGAACCTCAGCATCCCGCCCGGCTTCTCGGGCGTCGGGATCGCGGAGGTGCACGACGCGCTCCGGCTCGACCTCGACTGGTTCGCCGGGGGCATGGAGCTGCCCGGCCAGCTGGGCGCGGTGGCGAACGCGATCGCCGCCGTGTCGACCGGCTTGTGCAACCACGCGCTCTGCTTCCGCACCGTGTGGGAGGCCTCGGCCCAGGGCGACGCCGGACGGGCCTCCGTCACGATGGGTGGCGGCGGTGGCGGCGGTGGGTACCGCGCCACCAGCTTCATGCAGTGGACGTTGCCGTTCGGTGCGCCGTCGGCGGCGAACTGGATCGGCATGATGGCCAACCTCCACTTCCACCGGTACGGGACCACCCGGGAGCAGCTGGCGTGGATCGCCCTGAACGCCCGGCGCAACGCGGAGATCAACCCGAAGGCGATCTACCGGACGCCGATGACGATGGAGGACTACCTCGGCGTCCGCATGGTGTCGACGCCCCTGTGCCTCTACGACTGCGACGTCCCGGCCGACGGCTCCACGGCGATCGTCGTCTCCCGGGCGGACGCCGCGCCCGACCTGCCGCGGACCCCCGTGCAGGTCGAGTCCGTGGGCACCGCGCTCCGCGGGCGCCCGAGCTGGGACCAGTTCGACGACCTCACCACGATGGCGCTCCGCGACGCCGCGGCGATGATGTGGGAGCGCACCGACCTGACGCCTGCCGACGTGCACGTGGCGGAGCTGTACGACGGGTTCTCGTTCATCACGATGGCGTGGCTCGAGGCGCTCGGCTTCTGCGGCCACGGCGAGGGCGGCGCGTTCGTCGAGGGCGGTGGGCGCATCGCCCGCGAGGCGTGCGGCGTGCCCGGCGGCGTGGCGCTCAACACGCACGGCGGCCAGCTGTCGGCCGGTCGGCTCCACGGCTTCGGCTTCCTCCACGAGGCGTGCCTCCAGCTGTGGGGGGAGGCGGGGGAGCGCCAGACCCACGTGCCCGGCGGCGACCTGCCGTCGGTCGCCGTGGCCGCGGCGGGCGGTGGCCCGCTCGCCGCGTCGATGCTGCTCACCCGCGCCTGACGGTCACCAGGCGCGGTCCAGGCGGTCCGCCGCGTCGACGAGCAGCTCGGGCGCGAGCGTCGCGAACGAGAGGCGGGCGTTCGTGGTGGGCCGCCCGTCGAGGGTGAACGCGGAGCCGGGGACGAGCGCCACCCCGTGCGCGAGCGCCCGGGCGAGCAGCTCGTCGGTGTCGGTGCCGTCACGGGCGCGCAGCCACAGGAACATGCCGCCGTCGGGGACGTCCACGGTGACCCGGTCGCCGAGCCGCTCCCGCAGCGCGGTCGCGAGCGCGATCGACCGCTCGCGCGACGTGCGCCGGAGCCGCTCGAGGTGGGCCGGCTGGTGGCCGTCGGTGAGCAGGTGGGCGACCACGAGCTGGTTGGCCGTGGGGGTGTGCAGGTCGGCCGACTGCTTGAGCCGCGCCACCGCCGCCACGACGTCCTCCGGCCCGGTCATCCAACCGACCCGCAGCCCCGGCGCCAGCACCTTCGAGGAGGACCCGACGTGCACGACGCGCGCACCGCGCCCGTGCAGGGCCCGCGTCGGCGGTCCCCAGTGCACGTCGCGGTAGGCCGCGTCCTCGACCACGACCGCGCCGACCCGGTCCGCCAGCTCGAGGAGGCGGGCGCGGCGGCCGGGGGAGAGGACCGACCCGGTCGGGTTGTGGTGGTCGGCAACGACGTAGACGACCGCGGGGCGCACGCCGTCGTCGATGAGCGAGGCCAACGCGTCGACGTCCATGCCCCGGTCGTCTCCCGGGACGCCGAGCAGCCACGCGTCGGCCGACCGGAACGCCTGCACCGCGCCGAGGTAGGCCGGCTCCTCCAGCACGACGACGTCGCCCGGGGCGCACAGCGACCGGGCGAGGAGGTCGAGCGCCTGCTGCGAGCCGGTCGTGACCACGACGTCGGCCGGGCCGACGCCGAGCTCCCCGGCGAGGTGCTCCCGCAGCGGAGCGATGCCGGCGGTCGGCCCGTACTGGAGCGCGGTGGGCCCGAGCGGGCCCGTGGCGGCGAGCGCCGCCTCGAACGCGGCGTGGACGCGGTCCGGGTCGAGCAGCGACACGTCGGGCAGCCCGCCGGCGAGCGAGCGCACGTCGGGGCGGTCGACCAGGTCGAGCAGCTCGCGTATGCGCGAGGAGCCCACCCGGTCGGCGGCCCGCGCCGCGCCCGGTGAGCGGCGCGCCGGTCCGCGCCCGGTGACGTGGTGGTCGAGGAGGTCGTGGCCCATGCGGTCACGGGACCACACCCGGCCGGCGCCGCCCAGGGCGGGTGGATGCTGGTACTGCCACCACCACCCACGGCGGCGAACCCGGTCGACGCCCGCGCACCCCGATCTGCTCCACTGGCCTGGTGGACCGGCACAGCGAGCTCGGCGACTTCCTCCGCACCCGCCGGGCCGCGGTCGAGCCGGCCGCGGTCGGGCTCCCCGCAGGTGAGCGACGCCGCGCTCCGGGGCTCCGTCGGGAGGAGGTCGCGCTGCTCGCGGGCGTGTCGGTGACCTGGTACACGTGGCTCGAGCAGGGCCGGGACGTGAACCCCTCGCGGTCCGTGCTCGACGCGCTGGCCCGCGCGCTCCTCCTCGACGACGCGGAGCACGCGCACCTCCTCGTGCTCGCGGCGGACGACCCTGCACCGCCGGGAGCGGACGACGGCCCGCCCCCCGACGCCCTGGTCCGCGCCCTGCACGCCCTCGACCCGAGCCCCGGGTACCTGCTCGGGCCCCGGTGGGAGTACCTCGCCTGGAACGACGCGCAGGAGCGGCTGTACCCGGCGTCGGGGCTGCCCGACGCCGATCGCAACCTGTTGGTGATCGTGCTCACGGACCCCGCCGCCCGTGCGCTGATCGTCGACTGGGAGGTGGAGGCGCGGCACATGGTGACCGAGTTCCGCGCCGCCGTCGCCGGGCGTCGTGACGATCCCGCGCTGGACGCGCTGGTGGAGCGGCTGCGGTCGACCAGCCCGGAGTTCGACCGCTGGTGGACCGACCACGACGTCACCGGGTTCCGGAGCCGGCTGCGCCGCTACCGCCACCCGTCGGCCGGGCTGCTCACGTTCGAGTACCAGGCGTTCGTCCCCGCGGAGTGGCCGTCGTACCGGCTCGTGAGCCAGCTCGGCGTGCCGGGGGACGACAGCACGGAGCGGCTGTCGCTAACCTGACGCCCGTGTCAGGTCCAGAGGTGGTGAACCGGTGCGGCTGACGTGGGGACCGGAGGACGAGGCGTTCCGCGCGGAGATCTCCGCGTTCCTGGACGAGCACGCGCCCGAGGAGTGCCGCGACGGCCGCGACTGGATCGGCGACGAGTCGGGTGAGATCCCGCGGTGGGCGCGTGAGTGGCAGGCGCTGCTGTTCGACTCGGGGTGGATGGTGCCCGGCTACCCGCCGGAGCTCGGCGGCCGGAACGCGACGCCCCTGCAGTCGCTGATCTACCAGGAGGAGCTGTCCCGACGGGGCCTGCCCCGGTCGGTCCACTTCGGGGGCTACGCGATCGTCGGGCCGTCGCTCCTCGAGTTCGGCAACGACGAGCAGCGGGCGCTCGCCCCGGCCGCCATCCGTGGCGACACCGTCTGGTGCGTCGGGATGAGCGAGCCCGACGCCGGGTCCGACCTCGCCAACCTCCAGACCCGGGCCGTGCCCGACGGCGACTCCTTCGTCGTCACCGGACAGAAGGTCTGGACGAGCTACGCGATGGTGGCCCAGAAGTGCTTCCTCTACGTGCGCACGAACCCGACCGCGCCGAAGCACAAGGGCATCTCGCTGCTGATCGTCGACATGGACTCGCCGGGCCTCGAGATCCGCCCGCTCCGCCACATCACCGGCGCCGCCGAGTTCGCCGAGGTGTTCCTGGACGAGGTCGTCGTGCCGCGCGCCAACCTGGTCGGCGAGCTGGACAACGGCTGGCGCATCACGATGGGGTCGCTCGCGCACGAGCGGGGCGGCCTCTGGGTCGAGGGCGTGTCCGGCGCGCAGCGTGCGGTCGACGGCCTGGTCGAGATCGCGAGGCGCCGGGGCCTCGCGAAGGACCCGGTCGTGCGCCGGCAGCTCGGTCGGCTGCAGCAGGAGGTCGGGTCCCTGCGTGCCCTCGGCTACAAGGGCTTCGCCTCGTTCGCGCAGGGCTCGTCGGCCCCCGAGCACTCCTTCATGAAGCTCGCCTCGTCCGAGCTCCGCCAGCGCCTCTACGAGCTGGGCATGGACCTCCAGGGCGCCTACGCCACGGTCACGGACCCCGACCTCGTCGAGGAGCGCGGCCGTTGGCAGCACTCGTGGCAGGTGTCGCTCGCGGCCACGATCGGCGGCGGCACGTCGGAGATCCAGCGCAACGTCGTCGCCACCCGCGTCCTGGGGCTGCCCCGTGCCTGACTTCACGCTGTCCGACGAGCAGGAGATGCTGCGCGACACCGCGCGTGCCCTGTTCACCAAGGAGTGCCCGTCCTCGCTCGTGCGCGCCGCCTTCTACGACGTGACGGACGACGGCCCGGCGGCCGCCCGGGCCCTGTACGACACGCACCTGCGCGAGTGGGCGGCGCTCGGCGACGGTCCCCTCGTGGACCTGTGCCTGTTCCTGGAGGAGGCGGGCACCGCCGTCGCCCCTGGACCCACCTGGATCTCTGCCTCGTTCGCCCTGCCGCTCCTGCGTGCGGCCGGCCACCCCGACGCCGACGCCGTCGCCTCGGGCGAGCTCGCCGCGACGGTGGCCGTGGCCGGCGTCGACGGCCGATGGCTCCCGAACGACGAGCCCTCGAAGTGGTTCGTGCCGCACGTCGAGGGCGTCGACCGGGTCGTGGTCGTGCAGCCCGGGCCGTCGGTCCTCGTGCTCGACGCCGAGGGCCTCGAGCGCCGGCCGATCGAGGCCCTCGACCGCGCCCGCCCGATGTTCCGGATCGAGGTGCCCCGGGACGCCGGTGCGCTGCCGATCACCGAGGCGCAGCTGGACGCGGCGGTCGGCCGCGCGAGCGTCGCGCTCGCCGCCGAGCTCGTCGGCGTGGGCCGCTGGTTGCAGGAGTCCACGGTCGAGTACGTCAAGGAGCGCGTGCAGTTCGACCGTCCGGTCGGGTCCTTCCAGGGCCTCCAGTGGAAGCTCGTCGACGCAGCGCTCGTGCAGGAGCGCGCCACGGCCGCGGTGTACTACGCGGCGATGTGCGTCGACGCCGACGACGTGGGCGCCGCTGCGGCGATCCACGTCGCGAAGGCGGCGGCGGGCACCGCGGCGCGGCGCTGGTCGCGCGACGGCCTCCAGGCGCACGGCGGCATCGGCTACACGTGGGAGCACGACCTGCACCTCCGGTTGCGCCGCGCCTACGGCGGCGACCACCTGCTGGGCGACGCCGACTGGCACCACGACCGGCTCGCCGACCTGATGTTCGACGGGTCCTGAGCGGCACGCCGCCGGGACCGAGACCGACCCGATCCACGAGGGGGACCCACCATGACCGATGTGACGTTCGACGGACCCGGTTCCGAGGGCCGCGTCGCCGTGGTGACCGGCGCCGGCGGCGGCCTGGGTCGGTCGCACGCGCTGCTGCTCGCCGAGCGCGGCGCCCGCGTGGTCGTCAACGACCTCGGCGGCACGGCGGCGGGCCAGGGCGCCGACGCCACCGCCGCGGAGAAGGTCGCGGCCGAGATCAACGAGGCGGGCGGCATCGCCGTCGCCAACCACGACAGCGTGGCCACCCCCGAGGGCGGCCGGTCGATCGTGCAGACCGCGATCGACGCGTTCGGCTCGATCGACATCGTCGTCAACAACGCCGGGTTCCTGCGCGACCAGTCGTTCGGCAAGATGACCGACGAGAACATCGACGACATCATCGACGTCCACCTCAAGGGCGCCTTCTACGTCAGCCGCCCGGCCTTCGCCCAGATGAAGGAGCAGGGCTACGGCCGCTTCGTGCACACCACCTCGGCCGCCGGGCTGTTCGGCAACTTCGGTCAGGCCAACTACGCCGGGGCGAAGATGGGCCTGGTCGGGCTCTCGAGCGTCATCGCGATCGAGGGCGCCAAGGCGAACATCCGCTCCAACGTCATCGCCCCGCTCGCCACCACGCGCCTCACCGAGCAGCTGATGGGGGCGGACATGGCGAGCGTGCTGGCCCCCGAGCAGGTCTCGGGCCTGGTCGCCTACCTGTGCTCGGAGGGCTGCGAGCCGACCCACGAGGTGTTCAGCGTGGGCGGCGGTCGCATCGCGCGCGTGTTCGTGGGGCTCGGCGACGGATGGGTGGCCGGCAAGGGCGTGGCGCCGTCGCCCGAGGACGTGGTCGCCCACCTCGACGAGATCCGCGCCACCGACCCGTACATCGTCCCCGGTGCGGCCACCGACGAGATGGCCGCCCTCGCCCCCCTCTTCGCCTAGCGCGGGGCCGCTGACCCACCGTCGCCGGCGGGTTCGGTCCCGTCGAGCGACGCGCCCATGCGGCCGACGATCCGACGGAGCAGGTCCGGTGAGGTCGCCACGTTGAGCCGCACGTGCTGCTCGGCACCGGCACCGAACGGGGGCCCGTCGCTGACGGCCACGCCGCCGCGGTGCAGGAAGTGCGCGGCCGGGTCGGGGAGCCCGAGCGCCGCGCAGTCGAGCCACGCCAGGTAGGTGGCCTCGGGCGGGCGGAAGCGCACCCCCGGCAGCTCGTCCCGGAGGAGCTCGTCGAGCAGCCGGTGGTTCGCGTCGAGGCGGTGCACGAGCTCCCGCCGCCACGCGTCGCCGTCGCGGTAGGCCGCGACCGTCGCCGCGATCCCGAGCGGGGTGGGTCCCGGCACGGCGAAGACCGGCAGCCGCCGCCAGCGGGTGGCGTCGTCGTGGTTGGTCGTGACCACCTGCGCGCACTTGAGCCCGGCGAGGTTGAACGCCTTCGACGCGGAGGTCACGGTCGTCGCGTGGCCGGCCGCCGCGGGGCACGACGCCGCGTACGGCGCGTGGCGCGCCCCACCGAGCACGAGCGGGGCGTGCACCTCGTCGGCCAGGACGCGGGCGCCGCGGCGCTCCACGACCTCGGCGAGCGCCACCAGCTCGTCGGCGTCGAAGGCACGGCCCGTCGGGTTGTGCGGGTTGCAGAGCAGCACGCCCCGCGCGCCGGCGGCGAGGGCGGCGTCGACGCCGTCGAGGTCGAGCACCGACCGGCCGCCGTCGTCGGCGAGCGGCACCGGGACGACCGTGCGGCCGCTCAGCTCGACGACCTCGAACAGCGGCGGGTAGGCGGGCGTCGGGAGCACCACCCCGCACCCAGGCGGCAGGTCGACGTCGAGCGCCGCGCCGACGCCGGCGAGCACGTCGGCGACCGGGAACACCCGGGTCGGCGGCACCTCCCAGCCGTGGAGGTCCGCGAGCACCTGCGAGGTGGCCGTGGTCAGCTCCGAGAGGTCACCCGGGACGTAGCCGAGGTCGTCGCGGTCGACCGCCTCGTGCAGCGCGGCCCGGACGACGGGGGCGACGTCGAAGTCCATCTCGGCGACCCACGCGGCCAGCACGTCGGGGCCGTAGAGCGACCACTTCACCGTCCGGCGGCGGCGGAGGCGATCGAGGTCGACGGCGAACGGATCGGTGTCGGCCATCGGGACATCCTCGCGGTCCCGGCTCCCGGGTGCGTGACCGACCGGGCCCGCGGCCCCGGGACCGACCCGGCGCCGTCGGCCCGTGTACCTGACGTCCGTGTCAGGTACAGTTCCGGGCGTCACGAACCAGGGGGACCCATCCATGGCCGAGCAGGCACTCAAGTTCGACGACGTGCAGGAGGGCGACGAGGCCCCCGCGGTCAGCCACACCCTGACCCGCGGCGACCTCGTGATGTACGCCGGCGCCTCCGGCGACTTCAACCCGATGCACACCGACGAGGTGACCGCGCAGGCCGCCGGGCTCCCCAGCGTGTTCGGCCACGGCATGTTCACCGCCGGCATCCTCGCCAAGGCGCTCACCGACTACGTGGGCGTCGGCAACCTCAAGAGCTACAAGGTCCGGTTCACCAAGCAGACCTGGCCCGACGAGGTCCTCACCACCAAGGTCGTGGTCACCGGGAAGCGCAGCGAGGGCGGCCAGCAGCTGATCGACCTCGAGTGCGAGGTCGCCAACGGCGACGGCGAGGTGAAGGTCGCCGGGTCGGCCGTCGCCGTCGCCGCCTGACGGCGCCGGCGATCGGCGCGGTCGCATCGTGACCCTCACCGTCCTGCCCCACCGGGACCGACTCGGCGTCGGGACCACCCGGCTGCTGATCGACGGCGCGTGGTGCGACGCGGCGTCGGGCGAGACCGTCCCGCACGTCCACCCCGCGACCAACGAGGAGCTCGCGCAGGTCGCGGTCGCCACCGCGGAGGACGTCTCGCGCGCCGTGGGCGCGGCGCGCCGTGCCTTCGACGACGGCGCCTGGACCTCGATGGTGGCGCGGGAGCGCATGCGCCTCATGCGTCGCGTCGCCGCGCTGATCGAAGCGCACGCCGAGGAGCTGACCGACCTCCAGGTCCTGGACAACGGCCTGCCCCGCAGCTTCGGGAGCATCTACCAGCTGTCGGTGGACATGGTGGTCGACATCTTCGAGCACCACGCCGGGTGGATCGACCGCATCGCGGGCCAGACGCTTCCCGACCACACCGGCGAGGCGTGGTTCCCGCTCACGGTCCGCGAACCGGTCGGCGTGGTGGCGGCGATCCTCCCGTGGAACGCGCCGCTCATGCTGTTCGCGCAGAAGGTCGCCCCGGCCCTCGCGGCGGGCTGCACCGTCGTGCTGAAGCCGTCGGAGTACGCGTCGCTCGTGACCGTGCGGCTGACCGAGCTGCTCGTCGAGGCCGGCGTGCCCGACGGCGTCGTCAACCTCGTGACCGGGCCGCCCGACCCCACGGGCGAGGCGCTCATCACCGATCCGCGGGTGGACAAGATCAGCTTCACCGGCTCCCGCGCCGTCGGCACCCGGATGCTCCACGCGTCGGCCGAGCGGATCGGCCGCACCAGCCTCGAGCTCGGCGGCAAGAGCCCGAACATCGTGTTCGCCGACGCGGACGTCGACGCGGTCGCGTCGGTGGCCATGGGCATGGTGTCCATGGGGCTGTCGGGTCAGGGGTGCGTGTGCCACACGCGCGTCCTCGTCGAGGAGAGCATCCACGACGAGCTCGTCGAGAAGGCGGCGGCGATGGCCGCGATGTCCACGTACGGCGACCCGTTCGACGACGGCGTCACGTCCGCCGCGCTGATCAACGCGCGGCAGCTCGCGAAGGTGGAGGGGCTGATCGCCTCGGCGCTCGAGCAGGGCGCGACCGCCGTCGTGGGCGGTGATCGGCCCGGCGGTGACCTCGCGGCCGGCAACTTCGTGAACCCCACGCTGTTCGCCGGCGTCACGAACGACATGCGCATCGCCCGCGAGGAGGTGTTCGGCCCCGTGCTCGCGGTGATCCCGTTCCGGGACGAGGCCGAGGCGATCCGCCTGGCGAACGACACCGAGTACGGCCTGGGCGCCTCCGTCCACACCAAGGACGTGCGGCGCGCCTTCCGCGTCGCGAAGGCGGTGCGGGCCGGCACCTTCGGCGTGAACGGCTACACGGTGATGCCGAACGTGCCCTTCGGCGGCTACAAGGCGTCGGGGCTCGGTCGCGAGGGCGGTCACGAGGGCATCGACGCGTTCCTCGAGACCAAGACCATCATGGTCAACCTCAACGAGCAGCCCTTCTGAGGGAGGTGGCCGACGTGCCCGATGCCGTCGAGGCCACGGACGCCGAGCGGCTGGCCGCCGCGTTCGACGGGTGGCTGGACGCCCAGCGCGCGGCGCTCGACTGGATGCTGGGAGCGTCGGTCCCGCACACCCCGCAGGACCTGGCCGAGGGCTACCGCTGGGTCACGAGGCTCGCCTCGCTCGCCCAGGAGTGGTTCGTCGAGAAGAACGACGCGCTGCACCCCGAGCTGTTCGTCTCGCAGACGCCGTTCCGGAAGCTGATGGTCGACAACCCCGACGTCACGTACTGGTTCTGCGCGCTCGACGCCTCGCGCACCTACCGGCTGACCGGCCGCCGGGGCGAGGCGCCCTACGTCGGACTGACGTTCGGCACGCCCGTGGGCAAGGGGCCGATGGGTGGGCGGACGGGCACGCTGACGCAGGTGCACCTCGACTCGTTCGAGCTCGGGCCCGACGGCGAGGTGGACCTGTGGCTCGGTCCCGAGCGGCCCGAGGGCGTCACCAACTTCGTCGAGCTCCACCCCGAGTGCGGGCAGGTCGCGGTGCGCGAGACGTTCCACGACAAGTCCACCCAGCGACCGTCGCAGCTCCGGATCGAGCTCGTCGGCGACGTCGCGCTCCCTCGCTGCACCGCCGAGGACCTCGTACCGCAGCTCGAGTTCGCGTCGCTGTTCCTCGCGTTCGTCGGCCACGCCTGCACGGAGATCTGGACCGGGGCGGCGGCCAACCTCAACCACTTCGGCGGCACGAGCGGCGCGGCCCACGTCGAGTCGCAGGAGTCGGAGCTCAACTCCCACTCCGACGCGGACATGACCTACCACGGCGGCCTCTTCCGCCTCGGCGAGGGCGAGGCGCTCGAGGTGACCGTCGCGCCGCCCGACGGCGACGCGTTCACCTACTGGGGCCTGACGGTCACCAACCCGTGGATGGAGTCGTACGACTTCCGCTACGCCACGACCAACCTCAACGACCGGACGGCGGCCCGCAACGACGACGGCACCTGGACCCTCGTGATCGCCCCCGAGGACCCGGGGCGCCCGAACTGGATCGACACCGGCGGCCGCCGCGAGGGCTACATGCTCGTCCGCTGGGTGCTGGCCGACCACCCGCCGCACCCCACCACTCGCCTCGTCCCCCGCTGACCCGCCCGCCGCCCGGCCCGCACCGCCGCGCGGCGCCCATGGGTTCTCGGGGCCGCCCCCGAGGTCCGCGTTCGGCCGATCTCGGGGGCCGGGGGACGGTGAGCGGCCGTACGCCCCCGAGATCGCCGGATCGGCCAACTCGGGGGCCGGCGGACGGTGAGCGGCCGTACGCCCCCGAGATCGCCGGATCGGCCATCTCGGGGGCCGGGGGACGGTGAGCGGCCGTACGCCCCCGAGATCGCCGGATCGGCCAACTCGGGGAGCGCCCCGAGTTGGCCCGGGGGCCGCCGGGGCCGACGGGTGGCGCTCGGACGGCGCCGGTAGCGTGCCGCGCAGGGGTCGTGACGGCCCGCCGCGGCAGGGCTGAGCCGTGGCACAGACCCTCAGCGTGCGCACAGGGGCCGCTTACCTGATCCTCACCATCTCGGAGTGGACTGGCGCCCATGGCATACGGCGATCCCCCCACCGCGACCAACCCCGTCGTCGGACCCCCGCTCGCACCCCCGACGACCCCGCCGGGCTACCCCACCACCCCGCCCGCGTGGCAGGGCGGTCCGGGC
>JAEVZA010000066.1 GCA_023392475.1 Actinomycetes bacterium
GGGGGCCGGCCCGCGGGGGCCGGGCCCGGCGCCGCGTCCGTGCTCCGGCCCGTCGGGCTCAGGGCGCCACCGTGGTCGTGGTGGGCGCCTCGGTCGTGGTGGGCGCCTCCGTGGTGGTGGGCGCCTCGGTCGTGGTCGGGGCCTCCGTGGTGGGCGGCGCCACCGTCGTCGGCGGCGTGTCGCCCTGGATCAGCGGCGTCAGGATCGGCATGACCTTCGAGTCGGTGCAGGTGATGTCGCCGCTGTAGGTCCAGTTGACGAGGCCGGCCATCTTGCCGATGAAGATGCCGCCGTACTCGACCGTGGCGGACCCGGTCTGGCCGAACTCCACCGGCGTGCCCTTGGCGACGCCGATCGTGAGGAACTCCTGGTGGTCGATCTCGTTCTCGGGATCGGGGTTGTTCACGTCCAGGACGCCGATGTGCAGCGGCACGACGAACGGCGTGACCGTGGCGTGGCGGACCGTCATGCCGGCGCCGTCGCCGCCGTCGAGGTACAGCTCGGCGCCGAGGCCGTTCATGTTGTTGCAGAACTGGAAGTCGCCGGAGACCTGCTTGTCCACCGCGAGGGCCTGCCCGGCGGCGGCGTCCTTGATGCCGGCCATCGAGAAGTTCGTGGCGGGGGCGGGGGTCGGGTCCTCCTGCGCCTGGCCGGGGACGGCCCAGATGGTCAGCGCCGCCGTGGCGGCGCCGAGCGCGACCAGCGCGCGGGTTCCCCGCTTCGCCGACCGCCCGATCCGTGGTCCTCGCATCGCCCCAACCTCGTCGTCCTCGTCCGCGCCGCCAGCGCGGTCTTCCCACAGCTGAGGACCACCGTACCACGGGTCCCCCGGCGCCGGGGAGGGGCACCCGGCCTGACCCGCCGCGTCAGGATTGCAGCGAGGCCACGCGATCGAGCACCTGTTCGGCTTCCGCCACGAAGCGGGCGACCAGCTCGCCGGCGGGCACCAGCTCGTCGATGGCCCCGACCGCCTGCCCGGCGGGCATGAACTCCCGGTCGGGATCGACGCCGAGCGTGCGCTCGTCGCCCCCGAGGTGGTTGGCACCGTCCTGCATGGACCGGATCACCTGGCCGGGGAACGGCTCCGGCGTGCCGCCCGAGGTCTCGAAGTCCTCGGCGTAGCTGGTGCGGAGCACCCGGCACGTCTTGCCCGTGTAGGCCCGGGTGATCATGGTGCCGTCCTCGGCCGAGGCGATGATCCGCTCCTTGTAGCCCTCGACGGCCTGCGCCTCGGGCGTGGCGATGAACCGGGTGCCGACCCAGATCCCGTCCGCCCCGAGCGAGAGGGCGGCGGCCAGGCCCCGTCCGTCGAAGATCCCGCCGGCCGCGACCACGGGCACCCGGTCACCGACGGCGTCGACGATCTGCGGGACCAGCGCCAGCGTGGCGATCTGGCCCGTGTGGCCGCCGGCCTCGGTGCCCTGGGCGACGACGACGTCGCACCCGGCCTCGACGGCGCGCACCGCGTGGTGGACCTTGCCGCACATGTTGACCACCACGAGCCCCAGCTCGTGGCAGCGGTCGATGACCTCGGCCGGCACGCCCAGCCCGGCGACGAACACGGTGGCGCCGCCGTCGGCGATCGCCTGGACCTTGGCCTGCATGTCCTGCGGGGCCGCCGTGAGCAGGTCGACGCCGAACGGGTGGTCGGTGGCGGCGGCCACCGCGGCGATCTCGTCGACCATCTGCTCGGACGACATCGTCGACGCCCCGAGGCACCCGAGGCCGCCGGCCTCCGAGACCGCCGCCGCCAGGCGGGCGTAGGAGACCCCGCCCATCCCGGCGAGCATCACGGGGTGCTCGATGTGCAGGAGCTCGGTCAGCCGTGTCCGCATGGGGCCGCATCGTAGGCGGGGCCCGGCGGGCCGCCGGTGGTGGGGGGACGGGTGGGGCGCCGCTCAGGTGGAGGAGGTGGCCCAGGCGCCGGCGCCGCTGAGCGCGCCCCGCCGCCAGCGCGAGGGCGTCAGCGCGATGCCCCGGGGCGAGTCCTCGAACAGCCAGCGGCCGAAGTTGCGGCGGGTCCACGGGGTGGCCCCGGCGATCCGCACCGCGGCGCGTGCGCCCTTGCGGTGCCGGAGGGCGCGCACGAGCAGGACCGACATGCGGTGGTCGGCCTCGAGCTCCCGCAGGAGGTCCCCGCGGTAGCGGTCGGCGGCGTCGCCGAGCGGCCCGCGGTCGCGGATCGCGGTGGCGGCGAGCGTGCCGGTGAGGAGCGCCTGCCCGATCCCCTCGCCGGTCATGACGTCGCACGCCGCCACGGCGTCGCCGACGAAGAGGGTCCGCCGCGTGGCCGCGCGGATGTCGTCCACCCGGGCCGGGATCGGCCAGGCCCGGTGCGGCGCGTCGGGCGTGACGTCGGGGCCGAGCAGCTCGCGCAGGTGCGGCCGCTCGAGCAGCGCCGGCCACAGGTCCTTCATCTCCCGGGTGGCGACCTTGCCGCCGCGCTGGACGCCGAAGCCGATGTTGGCCCGGCCGCCGGGCAGCGGGAACGACCAGAAGTAGCCCGGCAACAGGTCGGCCTCGAAGGACACCACGAGCTGGCGGGCGGCGACCTGCGACACGCCGGACACGTACTGGCGGAACGCGTGCCACTCCCCGAGGTAGCCGGGCTCGCCGGCCCCGAGGAACTTGCGGACGGGCGACCACATGCCGTCGGCGGCGATCACCCACCGGGCCCGAAGCGGCTCGTCGGCGTCGCCGTCGGCGGCGCCCACGCGGAGCTCGACCTGGTCGTCGTGCTCGGTCGCACCGGCCACGCCGCGGCCGTCGAGCACCGTGGCGCCCTCCTTGCGCGCGAGGTCCACGAGCGCGGCGTCGAGGTCCAGGCGGGTGGCGACGGACGCGAACCGGCCCTGCCCCCGTGGCATCGGGAACGTCCGCTCGACGCCGCTCGGGCTCCGGACCACGCACTCGTGCACGTCGATCCAGCTCGGGACGTCCGCCGGGTCGAGGCCGAGGGCCTCGAGGTGGCGCAGCGCGAGGGCGGTCAGCCCGTCGCCGCAGGTCTTGTCCCTCGGGAACGTGGCCCGGTCGAGGACCGTGACGTCCACGCCCGCCCGTGCGAGCGTGATCGCGGCCGCGGTGCCCGCGGGTCCTGCGCCGACCACGGCGACGTCGACGTCGTCCACGGGCGCAGGCTACGCGGCCCCGGCGCCGGGCCGGAACTCGCCGGCACCGGCTCCGGAGCGGGCGGGTCGCGTCGCCGCGGTCAGGGCCGGGTGGCCGGCGACGTGGTCTTCGACGCGTCGCGCTCCACGACCGGGTCGAGGGCGTCGTCGACGGCGGCCACGAGGTCGTCGTCGAGGGTCACGCCGACGGCGCCGACGTTGTCGACCAGCTGCTCCGGCCGCGACGCGCCGACGATCGCCGATGACACGTCGGGGTTGCGCAGCACCCAGGCCACCGCCAGCTGCGCCATCGACAGCCCCGCCTCGGCCGCGAGCGGCACGAGCCGCTGGACCCGCTCGAGCACGTCGTCGCGCAGGAACCGCTGGACGAAGTTCGCGCCGCCCTGGTCGTCCGTGGCGCGGGACCCGTCGGGCACCGGCTCGCCCGGGCGGTACTTGCCGGTCAGCACGCCCTGCGCGATCGGCGACCACACGATCTGGCTCACCCCGACCTCATGGCAGGCGGGGATCACCTCGGCCTCGATCACCCGCCACAGCAGGGAGTACTGCGGCTGGTTGGAGACGAAGGGGATGCGGAGCTCGCGCGCCAGCTCCGCCGCCCGGGTGATCTCGGAGGCCGTCCACTCGGACACGCCGATGTAGAGGACCTTGCCGCTGCGCACGAGGTCCGCGAACGCCACCATCGTCTCCTCGAGCGGCGTCTCGTGGTCGAAGCGGTGGGCCTGGTAGAGGTCGATGTGGTCGGTCTGCAGGCGCACGAGCGAGGCGTCGCACGACTCGAGGACGTGCTTGCGGGACAGGCCCCGGTCGTTCGGGCCTGCGCCGGTCGGCCAGTAGACCTTCGTGCAGATCTCGAGGCCCTCGCGGCGCTGGCCGGCGAGGGCCCGGCCCATCACGGCCTCGGCGCGCGTGCCGGCGTAGACGTCGGCGGTGTCGAACGTGGTGATGCCGAGGTCCAGGGCCTGGTGGACGGAGGCGATGGCGAGGTCGTCCTCGACCTGCGAGCCGTGGGTGATCCAGTTGCCGTACGAGACGGCACTGACCTTGAGGCCGGACCGGCCGAGGTAGCGGTGTTCCATGGGCGGCACCCTACGGCGGCCGCCGGCCGGCGGGGTCGCCGCCGCGGCGCCCGTCAGCGGTGCGCGGCGTGCTCGGGGAGGAGGCGGCCGTCGGGGTCGCCGGGGCCGGTGACGGGCCGGACGTCCCGCGGTCCGATGCGCTCGCCGCACTCGGAGCAGACGAGCTCGGCGGTCATGACGCGGCCGCACCCGCGGGCGTGCACGAGCTCGAGCGGCGGTCCCTCGGGCGCGGCCCAGCGGTCCCCCCACTGGCGCAGCACGGTGATGACGCCCCAGAGGTCGATGCCCTTCTCGGTGAGGCGGTAGTCGTAGCGGGGCGGGTGGTCCTGGTAGGCCACCTTCCGGAGCACCTCGTCGTCGAGGAGCTTGTCGAGCCGCTGCCCGAGCACGTTGCGGGAGATGCCGAGGCGGGACTGGATGTCGTCGAAGCGGGTGACGCCGAGGAACACCTCGCGGACGATCATCAGCGTCCACCAGTCGCCGACGACCTCCAGGCTCTGGGCGAGGGAGCAGTTGACGTCCTCGAAGCTGGTGCGACGCATGGCACGAGCGTAGTGGGTTGCCTCACGCAACGCACTTCCTTAGGGTCAGTTGCATGAACGAACCCTCAGCTCCGGCAGATGCAGCGGGCCCGGCAGGTGCAGCACCTGCAGCGGGTGCAGCACGTGCAGCGGGTGCAGCACGTGCAGCGGGTGTCGACGATCCGGGCGGGATCCGGGCGCTGGTCACGGTCGAACCGGTCCGGCCCGAGGACCTGCCGGCGGTCGCCGCCTGCTTCGACGAGCTGTCGCCGACCGCGCGCTGGCGGCGCTTCCACGCGCCGGTGCCGCAGGTGCCCGCGGCGTTCCTCGCGGACCTGGCACGACGCGCCGCGGAGGGCCTCGTCGTGCTGGCCCGCGCCGGGGACCGGGTCGTCGGTGTGGCCGAGCTCGCCCCCGACGGCACCGGGCCCGGGCGCTACGAGGCCGCGGTCGTGGTGGCCGACGACTGGCGGCGTCGCGGCGTGGCGCGAGCGCTGCTGCGCGACCTCGGCGCCCGGTTCCCGGGCGCGCACGTCGTGGCGCACGTGCAGCACGACAACGTCGGCGCGCTCCGCCTGGCGGGTGACGTCGCGCCGACCGCGGACCGCCACCTGGACGATGGCGTGGTGATCGAGCTGGCGGTGCCGCGGCCGCGCCGGGCGGCTCACGCCAGGTCCAGCACCTCGTCGTACCCGGCCCGCAGGCACGCCATGTAGGCGTCGGTGTCGGGCACCGCCGCCGGGTCGACGTTCACGCCGATGTTGAGGTCGTTCTGGTAGCTGAGCAGCGTGACGTTGCTCGCTGCGCCCGCGAGGGGGCCGAAGGGCACGATCGCCAGCACGGGCAGGCCGAGCAGGTACACGGGCACGGGCGCGCCGGGCACGTTCGACGCCTGGAAGTCGAGGCCCTTCATCATCGTGCCGAACAGCTGCGTCACGACGGTGGTGGGCAGCCGGTTGAGCACGTTCGACAGGACCTCCACCAGCTGGTTGGCCGGTTCGTCGCGCGCCGCCACCATCCGGGACCGGATCTCCCGCATGAGCTCGAGCGGGTCGTCGGCCGCCATCGGGATCTCGAAGCGGGCCGGGACGAACGCGTTGCCGGCCGTCTCGGGCGCGCCGGTCTCGCGGATGTTGATCGGCATCCCCATCCGGAGCGCGTCGACGTGGATCCCGTGCTCGGCGTGGTAGCGCTGCATCCCGCGGGCCAGGCCCGTGACGAACGTGTCGTTGAGCGTGCCGCCGATGCGCTTCCCGGCCTTCTTGGCGAGGTCGAGCGGGAGGGTGATCGTGTCGAAGTGGTTCGACAGGGACCGGCCGGTCATGAGCGGCGACATCGGGTGGCTGACCGGGCGGAGCACCCGTGCGACGGACGCCACCAGCTCCGACGACGACTCGTACGCACCGGGCGGGTCGCCCAGCATCCCGACGACGTTGCCCGTCGCGTCGGTCACCAGCCGCTTCGCGATGCCGAGCTGCCGGCGGGTCTCGTGCTGGAGGGCGTCGGTGAACCGCTCGACCTGGTTCATCACGTGCACCGGGGGCGCCGCGGGCATCGGCCGCTCGGTCGCGTCGGCCTCGAGGTCGAACAGCTCGAGCATGAGGCGCACGCCGCCCACGCCGTCGGTGACCGCGTGGTGGATCTTCAGCACCAGCGCGCTGCGGCCGCCCCGGATGCCCTCGACGACCGTGCACTCCCACTGCGGGCGGGCCCGGTCGAAGCCCTGCATCGCCATGGGCTGCGCCATCGCGAGGAGGTCGTCCATCGAGCCCTCACCGGGCACGCGGGCGAACCGGAGGTGGTAGGCGAGATCGAAGTTCGGGTCGACCTCCCAGCGCGGCGGCGCGACGGAGAGGGGGTTGGAGCGCACCCGCTGGCGGAGGCGGGGCACGGCCCGGCTGGCGCGGTCGACGGTGCGCCAGAGGCGCTCCCGGTCGAGCTCGCCGTCGACGACCACGAGCGTGGTGATCGTCGAGCGCAGCATCGGGTCCTTCTCGATGCTCCACATGAGCGCGTCGGCGTCGCTCATCCGGTGCTCGAAGCGGACGTCGACCAGCTCCGGCGCCACCGCGTCGGAGGCGGGCGGCGGCGTGGGGTGGGCGGCGCCCCGGGGACGGTCGTCGGTCATGGCGACAGCGTAGGACGCCGCCGCGACGGGTGACCGGGGCTCAGCACTTGTAGTTGGCGGAGAAGTTCTGCTTGTCCGTGTGGCCGTCGACGTACGTGCGGGTGCGCTGGGTCGTGACCTTGCCGCACCCGCTCGTCGGGTTCTGCGCCGTCTGCGCGCCGGTGGCGAAGCGGGTCGACCACAGCTGGATGGTCACCGAGGACCCCGTGTAGGTGGGCCAGATCACGACCCCGTAGGGCGAGTTGTTGTGGATCTTGAGGTCGACGCTCGGGTAGGCGACCGTCGCCTCGCGGCCGAACGGGTAGCGGCTGATGTACTCGGAGTGGGCCTTGTACTGCGGGATGTCGAGCCCCGCGAAGAACGCGGCGTTGAACAGCGTGGTGGCGAACTGGCTGACGCCCCCGCCGACGTCCTCGGAGTGCTCGCCGTTCTCGATCACCGGGGCCACGACGTAGCCCTTCTCCTTGGTGCGCTTCCCGACGTAGCCGTTGATGGAGAACGTGTCGCCGGGGGCGATGAGCGCCCCGCGCACGAAGTCCGAGATCGTGTGGATGTTCGTCACGCGGGGCTGGCCGGCCGGGTGGTTGGTCGTGAACTGCCCGACGACCTGCTTCACGCCGAGGCCGTTCGCCCAGGCCACGCCCTCGGCCGCCGTCATCGTCTTCGTCGGGAGCGTGATGTCGCTCGAGCCGGCGAGCATCCCCTGGACGATCTTGTCGGCGGCGTCGGCGCCGCAGCAGACCTGGGCGTCGTGGCCGGCGACGGGCACCGGGGTGCCGCCGCGGATGTCGAACTTCACGCCGGTCGGGTTCCCGGAACCGGCGGGCGCGTGCTTAGCGAGCAGCGCGGCGACCGCGTCCGCGTGCATGGTGAGGTGAGCGGTCGGCGCCTCGGGCGTGCCCTGGATCGCGGCGGCGAACGCGGGACGGAACTCCTTGCCCGGGACCTCGAACGTGTCCGAGCCGGCGGTGAGCTTCACGTCGCCGGCGGTGACCTTGTTGGCCTGGTCGGCGAGCGCCTGGACCGAGGCGTCGGAGAGCTTCGGGTGCGTCACCGTGCGCTTCGCACGGATCGTGAGCGGCTGGCCCACCGCCCCGAGTGTGAGCGGCAGCGCGCGCACGACGGCGTTGGTGGTCAGCTCGACCCCGTCCTTGCCGGGTACGAGCTTCACGCCGTCGTCGCCGGCCGACAGCGTCGGCTCGACGGGTGCGGTGCGGGCCGGGCCCTCGAGCCGGCCGAGCTCCGCCGTGAGCTTCGTCGAGTCGACGTCGAGGTAGGCCTCGGCGTCCCTCGGGGCCACGACGGAGCCGGCCCAGCGCACGGGCCGGGTGGGCAGCGGGTCGGTGCGGCCGATGTCCCAGACCTGCTGGACGGTGCGGTCCGCGTTGACGGAGAGGCCGAGCGCGCCGGCGGTCGTGTCGAGCGAGAGGTCGCCGGTCTCGATGCGCACCTTCGTGTCGGGCAGCTCGGCGGCGACCTGCTGCACCTCCTGCTGCAGCTGCGCGTGGGACATGCCGCCGACCGGGACGCCGGCCAGGTCGACGTTGCGTGCGACGGAGTCCCGCGAGGCCGCGGCGTCGACGCCCCAGGCCATCGTGACGAGCGCGATCACCACCAGGGGCGCGGCGACGACGCCGATCACGACCTTCTTCGTCCGGGACACGACCACTAGGGTCGCATACGGCCGCGGTCGCGCCGCGGCACCCCCTGAGAGGGCCCGGGGAGCCGTCTCAGCACCGGAGGTGCCCTGCTGCGCAGCACGACGTGCCACGAGGGGCGGTCGAACGCCCCGACGCACCGGAACGGGGGACGCACGTGGGCATCTGCGAGGGTCGGATCTGCATCGTCACGGGCGCGGGGCGCGGCATCGGCCGCGAGCACGCGCTGCTGCTCGCACGGGAGGGCGCGCGGATCGTCGTCAACGACCTGGGCGGCGACATGGACGGCGCCGGCACGCCGACCGAGGGCCCGGCGCTCGAGGTGGTCGAGGAGATCCGCGGCATGGGCGGCGAGGCCGTGGCCAACGGCGACGACGTGTCGTCCTTCGAGGGCGCGGCGCGGCTCGTGCGGACGGCGGTCGAGGCCTTCGGCGACCTCCACGTGCTCGTCAACAACGCCGGCATCCTCCGGGACCGGATGCTCGTGAACATGACCGAGGCCGAGTGGGACGCCGTGATCCAGGTCCACCTCAAGGGCACGTTCGCGCCGTCGCGCCACGCCGCCGAGCACTGGCGCGAGCAGGCGAAGGCCGCCGACGCTGGCGACGGCGACCGGCCGGTCGCCCGGATCGTGAACACCACCTCCGTCTCGGGGATCTACGGGAACCCGGGCCAGACCAACTACGGCGCCGCGAAGGCGGGCATCGCGTCGTTCTCGTTCATCGCCGCGCTCGAGCTCGCCCGGTACGGCGTGACGGTGAACGCCGTCGCGCCGGCCGCGCTGACCCGCATGACCGAGGGCCTCGGCATGGG
The DNA here is from genome assembly GCA_023392475.1 of Actinomycetes bacterium. Taxonomy (GTDB): domain Bacteria; phylum Actinomycetota; class Acidimicrobiia; order Acidimicrobiales; family Microtrichaceae; genus JAEVZA01. The sequence continues at coordinate 9,328 of JAEVZA010000066.1, forward strand.
GCGCGCCTCCGACGAGGCGAAGGAGGCGATGAGCCCGCGGTGGATCGCACCGATCGTGTGCTGGCTGGCCTCGGAGGAGTCGTCGCACGTCACGGGCCGGGTGTTCGAG
>JAEVZA010000141.1 GCA_023392475.1 Actinomycetes bacterium
GCCCTGCTCGGCGCGTTCCGCGTCGACGTGTCGGTCGAGGTCGGCATCGACGACCAGCCGGCGCTCGGTCAGGAGCCGCCGCGCACGCCCGATCCCGGCACCGTCCTGGCGCGCCTCCAGTCGGACCTGCGCCGGGACGCACCCGTCCCCGGCGCCGAGCCGCACCACCTGCTCCCGGGCGATCGGACCCTCCAGGTCCACGCCTGCACCGGCGCCGGTCGCCAGGTCGAGGTGCTCCGGGACGCGCTGCTGCACCTCCTGGCCGAGGACCCCACGCTCACCGAGGGGGACATCGCCGTGCTGTGCCCCCGGATCGAGGCCTTCTCCCCGGTGATCCAGGCGGTCCTCGGGCCCTCGGATGACGACCTGACCGGCCGGGCCGACGAGGCGCGGGCGCCGGCGCTGCGCTACCGGGTGACCGACCGCAGCGTGCGCACCGAGGTGCCCCTGCTGGGCGCCCTCGGCGCGCTGGTGGACCTCCTGCCCGGGCGGTTCACGGCGTCGGAGGTCGCGGACTTCCTGGGCCTCGCACCGGTGCGCGACCGGTTCCGCCTGAGCGGCGAGGACCTCGGCCGGCTCGACGAGTGGATCGAGGACGCCCACGTCCGCTGGGGGCTGGACGGAGCCCACCGGGCCCGCTGGGGCCTGTCCCCGGAGTTCGAGGCCAACTCGTGGGCCGCGGGGCTCGATCGGCTGCTCGTCAGCACCGCCGTGCGGCCCGACGGCGGCGCGCTCGCCGTCGGGAACGTCGCGCCCTTCGTCGTCGGTGACGGTGCGGTGGTCGCCGCCGCCCGCGTGGCGGACGCCGTGCGCACGCTCGCCGTGCTGCGGGAGCGCGTGCAGGGCAGCCGCACGATCGGCGAGTGGTGCGTGCTGCTGGCCGAGGCGGTGGAGCAGGTGTGCTCCCTGCCGCCCTCGGAGTCGTGGCAGCGGCGGCGGCTCGATCGGGTGCTCGCCGACCTGCTCACGGAGTCGCAGCGCACCGTCGAGCCCGCGGGTCCGGGCGATCTGGTCGTGGCGCCGGCACCCGAGCCCTCGGCGGTGCGGCTCACGCTGGCCGACGTCCGTCGCCTGCTCGCGGACCGGCTGGCGGGTGAGCCGGGCCGCGCGGCGTTCGGCACGGGCGCGGTCACCTTCTGCTCGCTGTCGCCGCTGCGTTCGGTGCCGCACCGGGTGGTGTGCGTGCTCGGGCTCGATCAGGACGCGCTCCCCCGTGGGATCGCGAGCGGCGACGACCTCCTGGCCGCCGCCCCCGCGCTCGGCGACCGCGACGCGCGTGCCGAGGCGCGCCAGCTGCTGCTCGAGGCCGTGCTGTCGGCCCAGCAGACGCTCGTCATCACCTGCGGCGGCGCCGACGTCCGCACGAACGCAGCGATCCCGCCGGCCGTCGTGCTCGACGAGCTGTTCGACTGCCTCGCCGCCACGTGCGGGCTCACCGCCGACGGGGTGCGCGATCGGCTGCAGGAGGTGCACCCGCGCCAGGCCTTCGACGCGGCCAACTTCCGGTCCGGCGGGCTCGGCGCGGCCGGGCAGGACGGTCCGTGGAGCTTCGATCCCGCCGCGCTCGACGGCGCCGTGGCCGTGCGGGGCCGCGCCGCGGCGGTGGACGCCCCGGTCCTGCTCGACGAGCCGCTCGGCGCGGTCGGTCCACGTCCCGACGTGCGATCGCTCGAGGGCCTGCAGGAGTTCCTGCGCAAGCCCGTCGCCTCGTTCCTCACCCGCCGGCTGCAGCTGCGCCTGCCCCAGGTCGAGGACGCGCCGTCGGACGACCTCCCGGTCAAGCTCGAGCCCCTCGAGTCGTGGCGCGTCGGCGCCGCGCTGATGGACACGGACGCGGCCGGGGGGTCCACCCAGGACGCGGGCGTCGTCCTGCGGGCCGCGGGTGCGCTGCCCCCCGGATCGCTCGGCGACGAGGTGCTGGACCGGGCGGACGGCGAGGTCACCGAGTTCCGGCGGGTCGCGGACGAGCTCTGGGTCGGGCTCGCTCCCGACGAGGCGATCGAGGTGGACGCGCCGCTCGCCGATGGCAGCACGCTCCGCGGCACGATCGCGCTCCACCGCGGCGACGGCGTTCCCGGGCCGCTCGTGGTCCGCTACTCCCGTCCCAAGCCGCACCACGTCCTCCTGCTCGCGACGCAGCTCCTCGCCCTCACGGTCGCCCGGCCCGCGGAGCCGTGGCGCGCCGTGTCGCTGCACCGGACGGCGAAGAGCTCGAAGAAGCCGCAGCCGCCGACCGTCCACGACCTCACCGTCGTCGGCGCGGACGCGGCCGATCGCGAGGCCACGGCGGCCGCTGCGCTCGGTCGGCTGGTCGAGCTCTGGGAGCTCGGCTCGTGCCTCCCGCTGCCGTTGTTCGACGTGACCTCGTACGAGCTCGCGCACGGTCGCACGACCCTCGCCGGCCAGGCGTGGGACCGGGAGGTGCGCTCCGAGGGCGGCGACGCCGCGGTGCAGCTCGCGTTCGGCAACCGCTCGCTCGACGAGCTGCGGCGCCTGGTCGTCCAGGGCCGCACCGCGGAGGAGTGGGCCCGCTCGTTGTGGGCCGTGGTGGAGGGCGCGGTGGTCGACGACGGGGAGTCCCTGTGGTGACCGTGGGGCCGCCCCGGCAGCACCTGCCCGACGGCCCGCTGCCGGGTCCGGGCCGGCACCTGATCGAGGCCTCCGCGGGCACCGGCAAGACGTACGCCCTCGCGGCGCTGGTCACGCGGCTCGTCGCCGAGGAGGACGTGCCGATCGACCAGCTCCTCGTCGTCACGTTCACGCGTGCCGCTGCGGCCGAGCTGCGCGACCGCATCCGCCGCCGGCTGGTCGGTGCGGCCCGCTCGCTCTCCGGAGCCGTGCCCGAGGTCGGGGAGCGGGGCGACGCGGACCCGGTCGCCGACGATCCCGTGCACGCGTGCCTCGCCGACGCGCCGGCCGACGAGGTCGATCGGCGGCGGCGGCGGCTCGAGCAGGCCGTCGTCGACTTCGACACGGCCACGATCACGACGATCCACGGCTTCTGCCAGCAGGTCCTCCAGGCGCTCGGCGCCACGTCGGGCCACAACCCCGACGCCGTGCTCGTGCAGGACACGAGCGACCTCGTGCACGGCGCGTGCGCCGACGTCCTGGCCGACGCCGCGCTCGGCGCCGGCACGTCCTACACGAGCGACGGGCTGGTACGGGCGGTCGAGACCGTGCTCAACAACCCCGGCGTGCGCGTCGTGGCCGGCTCGGGGAAGGTCGAGGACGTCGCGCGCGCGGCGCTCGTGGATCGCGGCGCCGGCGAGGTGCGGGACCGCCTCGGCTCCACGGGCACGCTCTCGTACGACGGCATGCTCGAGGCGGTCCGGGACGCGCTCGGGCGCCAGCCCGACGCCGCGGCCCGCGTCGCCGCCCAGTTCCCCGTCGCGCTCGTCGACGAGTTCCAGGACACCGATCCGGTCCAGTGGGACGTCCTGCGTGCCGTCTACACGCAGGGCGGTGAGCAGCGCCCGGGCACGCGGCTGGTCCTGGTGGGCGACCCGAAGCAGGCGATCTACGCGTTCCGCGGTGGCGACATCCACACCTACCTGGCAGCCGCCGCCGGGGCGGAGATGCGGACCCTCGACGTGAACCGGCGGTCCGACGGTGCACTGCTCGACGCGCTGAACGGCATCGGCGACGGTTGGGAGCTGGGCGACGCCCGCATCCGCTACCGCCCGGTGCGCCCTGCACCCGAGCACGAGTCGCGCCGGCTGACGACGCCGGAGGGCGGCCCGGCGCCCGCGCTCGAGGTGCGGGTCGCGGCGCGGGGCCTCGAGCAGACCGCCCCCGCGAAGCAGTCGGGCAAGTCCAACGTCCCGGCCGACCCGGCGCGGTGGGCGTGCACGGACGACGTCGTGCGCTGCATCGTCGACCTGCTCGACGGCGGGACGCGCGTCCCCGACGAGGACGTGCCGGGCGGGGACCGTCCGATCGAGGCACGGGACGTCGCCGTGCTGGTGCACGCCAACCGCTGGACCGCGCCGATCCAGCGGGCGCTCGTCCGCGCCGGCGTGCCGGCGGTGATCACCGGCGGGAGCAGCGTCGCCGAGGCCCCGGCGGCGGACCAGTGGCGGATCCTCCTGGACGCCCTGGCGCGACCGTCGGACCCGACGCGGGCCCGGGCGGTCGCGCTGTCCTGGTTCGGCGACGGCGACCCCAGCTGGGTGGCCGCGAGCACGACCGACACCGGTGACGACCTCCGCCTGGCACTGCTGCAGGCACGGCTCGATGCCTGGTCCGTGCTGCTGCGCACCCAGGGCGTGGCATCGCTGCTCGCCGTGCTGCGCGTGGACGTCGGCCTCGCCGCCCGAGTGCTCTCGCGGCCCGGCGGCGAGCGCGACCTCACGGACCTCGAGCACCTCGGCGAGCTGCTCCACGGGGCGACGGACGGCCGGCCGGTGGGGCCGGAGTCCCTGCGCGCCGTGCTCGACGAGATGGCCAAGGGCGGCGCCGAGGACGACCCCGAGGCCATCAAGCGCCGCATCGACACCGATGCGCCCGCCGTGCGCATCATGACCCTGCACGCGTCGAAGGGACTGGAGTTCCCGGTCGTGTGCTGCCCGTCGTTGTGGAGCATCGGATCACGAGCGGATCGGCGGCTGTACCACGTCGAGGGCGGTCGGGAGCTCGACGTCTGCGAGCACGGCAAGGACGTGCCCGACGCGGACGCCCTCGCCCGGGCGGAGCTGCGCGGGCAGGACGAGCGCCTCACCTACGTGGGGCTGACCCGGGCCGTGCACCGGCTCGTGGTGTGGTGGGCAGCGGGTCGGGACGCGCACCGCACGCCGATCGCGGGGCTCCTCTTCGGCGGCGACGACCCGTCGAAGGTGCCCGACGAGCACGCGGCGCAGGTGGAGGCGCGGCTCGCGGCGCTCGACCTGGGCGAGGTCGCCTCGGTGACCGAGGTGCCGCCGGCCGGCACCCCGGTGCCGCGACGCGTCGGGGCCCCGGCGAGCGCCGAGGTCGTGCCGTCCGCGCCGCTCGACGTGTCGCGCCTCGCGCACCCGATCGACCGCACCGCCGGACGCTGGTCGTTCACGGCCATCACGGCGCGGGCCGCGCACGAGGGCTCGCCGTCGGTGGCGGATGCCGTGGTGCCGGCACCCGTGCACGGTGACCCCGACGACCCGTCGCTCGGCGACGCCGCCGACGCGGACGAGCAGGACCCGCCGCCCCCGGTGCTGTTCGACGGCCTCGGGGCCGGTGCGGCCTTCGGCACGCTCGTGCACGACGCGCTCGAGCACCTGGACTTCGAGGCCGGGGTGGAGGAGCAGTTGACCGAGCACCTCGGACACCGGCCGTGGGCGGGCGACGCGGACCACCGCGCCCGGCTCGTCCGTGCCCTCGCGGCGACCGTCCGCACGCCGCTCGGCGCCGCCTTCGACGACCTCCCCCTCTCGTCGCTGAGCCGGGCCGACCGGCTCGACGAGCTGGAGTTCGAGCTGCCGCTCGCCACCGTGGCGCCCCGACGTCCCGAGGGCGGCCGTGGCACCGTGGCCACCTCGCGCCTCGGGCAGCTGCTGGCCGACCACCTGCCCGACGCCGATCCGCTGCGTCGGTGGGCACTGCGCCTCGCCGACGGCTCGATCGAGGTGGACGTGGGCGGCCACCTCACGGGCTCCATCGACCTCGTGCTCCGGCAGCCGGCCGAAGTGCCCGGTGGCATGCGCTACTCGGTCGTCGACTACAAGACGAACCGCCTCGGTCCCTGGGCCGTGCCCGACGAGATCGGCAACTACCGCCCCGCCGTCCTGCACGAGGCGATGTCCGAGCACCACTACCCGCTCCAGGCCGTGCTGTACGCGGTCGCCCTCCACCGCTACCTGCGCTGGCGCCTGCCCGGGTACGACCCCGCGCGCCACCTCGGGCCGGTCGGCTACCTCTTCGTGCGCGGCATGGTCGGCGAGGCCACGCCCGAGGTCGGTGGGCGGCGCTACGGCGTGTTCGACTGGTCGGTGCCCGCCGCGGCGGTCGTCTCCCTGAGCGAGCTGCTCGACGGCGCCACGTCGGAGGTGTCGCGGTGATCGCGCACCTCGTGCCGCCCGAGGTCGCGGCGCTCGAGCCCTACGTGTCCGCCGGCGTCCTCGGCGTCACCGAGGTCCAGGTCGTGACGTCGTTCGCCCGATCCGTGCCGGCCGGGTCGCTGAGCGACGACGTGCTCCTCGGCCTGGCGCTGGCGGTCCGCGCGCCGCTGCACGGGCACGTCCGGGCCGAGCTCGGCGAGGTCGCCACGTCGGTCGTGCCGAACGCCGAGCCGGTGCCGAGCGACGCGGTCGGCGGCGTCGGCCCCGACGACGTCGCCGACGAGGGCGATCCCGACCCGGCCGGCCTGCTCGGCGATCCGTCCGACCCGTCGCCCGCTCCCGGGGACGCCGCTTCGGTCGATCCCGCGTCGCTGCGCTGGCCCGAACCCGGACCCTGGTCCGACGAGCTGCTGGCCTCGCCGCTCGTCCGGGCCGAGACCGCGCCCGACGGTCCGCTGCGACCGCCCGTCGTGGCGGTCGGCACCGCGCTCTACCTCGACCGCCTGCACCGCGA
>JAEVZA010000200.1 GCA_023392475.1 Actinomycetes bacterium
AGCTCGGCCAGCGTCGCCGGCGCGACCTCGGGCAGCCAGAGGCGGCGGCACTGCTGGGACGCCTCCCGGGCGACCCGACCGAGCCGCTCGAGGTGGCGGTCGCCCCGCTCGCCCTCCCAGCGCACGACGGCCCGCTCGGAGGTGCACACGAGGATGCGGTCGACGCCGACCTCGGTCAGCTTCTGCACGACCAGCTCCGGGCGGTCCCCCTTGACGGGCACGAACGCCACCCCGAGCACGGGTTCGGGGCGCGGCTCGTGGGCCACGTCCCCGTCGGTCTCCAGGTCGGCGCCGCCCCGGAACCGGGTCGACCGCCACCCGCCCGCGCCGTCGGCCGCGCACACCTCGGCACCGTCCCGCAGCCGGAGCACGCGGCGGAGGTGGTGGAGCGCACCGTCGTCCAGGCGCGGCTCGTCGAGGTGCTCGACGAGGACCTGGGCGGCCGCCGACCGGTGCGGCGGCTCCGACGGCGGGCCGGCGGGCACGGCTCGGCCGCTCAGCTGAACGCGGAGCGGATCTTGGAGAAGAACCCCTCGTCGGCCGGCGCCACCGACTCGCCGCGCAGGTCGGCGAAGTGCCGGAGCAGGTCGGCCTGCTCGTCGGTGAGCTTGGCGGGCGTCTCGACGTTCGCCACCACGATCAGGTCGCCGCGGCCGCGGCCGGACAGGTGGGGCACGCCCCGGTGCTTCAGCCGGAACGTCCGGCCGTGCTGGGTGCCCTTCGGGACGACGAGGTCCTCCCAGCCGTCGAGGGTCTCGAGCGGCAGGTGGGCGCCGAGGGCGGCCTGGGCCATCGTGATCGACAGCTCCTCGACGAGGTCGTCGCCCTGCCGCGTGAAGCGCTCGTGGGGCGTGACCTTGAGGTGCACGTAGAGGTCGCCCGAGGGACCACCCCGGGGGCCGACCGCGCCCCGGCCCGTGAGGCGGAGGGTGGAGCCGTCGTCGACGCCCGGCGGCACATCGACCGTGTAGGTCTTGTCCTCGACGCGGCGGCCGTCGCCGTCGCACGTCGGGCACGGCTGCTCGATGACCTGCCCGGCGCCGCCGCACCGGCGGCACACCGCGGCGGACACGATCTGGCCGAGCACGGTCTGGCGGACGGTGCGGACCTCGCCCGAGCCGCCGCAGTCGGGGCACTCGATCGGGCTCGTGCCCGGCGCCGCGCCGGTGGCGTCGCAGGCGTCGCAGCGCAGGGCCGTGCGCACGGTCACGTCGGTCTGGGTGCCGAACACGGCGCCGGTGAAGTCGAGCGTGGCGGTGACCTCGAGGTCCGGCCCGCGGGGCGGGCCGGCCGGGCCGCGGCGACCGCCGCCGAAGGGGCCGCCCGCGCCGCCGTTGAAGAAGGCGTCGAACAGGTCGCCGAGTCCGCCGGCGCCGGAGCCGAACGGGTCGCCGAGGTCGAAGCCCTCGGCCGAGCCGAAGCGGTCGTAGCGGTCGCGCTTCTCCGGGTCCGACAGCACCTCGTACGCGGCGGCCAGCTCCTTGAAGCGGGTCTCCGCACCCGGGTCGTCGGGGTTCGCGTCGGGATGGCACTCGCGGGCGAGGCGGCGGTAGGACCGCTTGATCTCGTCCGTCGAGGCGTCGCGCGACACCTCCAGGATCTCGTACAGGTCAGCCACGGGTCATCCCTCGGTCAGCATCCGGCTGAGTCGCTGGCTCACGACCGCGACGGCCGACACGGTCTCGGCGTAGTCCATGCGGGTCGGACCCAGCACGGCGATCGCGCCCGCCGGCTCGCCGCCCGCCTCGTAGGGGGCGACGACGAGGGCGCAGTCGGCCAGGGTCTCGACGCCGGTCTCGGAGCCGATCGCCACGGTGAGCCCGCCGTCGATCAGTTGCTTCAGCAAGCTCACGACGACGATCTGCTGCTCGAGCGTGCTCAGCACCCGCTCGACGGTCTCCCGGGTGTCGAACGAGCCGGCGATGCGCGAGGTGCCCTCGACGAACACCCGGCTGCCCTCGGCCTCGATCCCGGCCCGCACCGCGAGCCCGGCCAGGCCGGCGAGCCCCGCCGCGGGCGCACCGGCGGGCGGCACCCAGGAGGCGGCGTCCTGCACGGAACCACCGACGAGGCCCTGGGCGACGGTGACCGCGGCATCGGCCAGCGCGTCGGGGTCGACGTCCTGGTCCAGGTCGAAGGTCCGCTTCACGACGATGCCGTTGCTCAGGACCGCCACCGCGAGGAGCGTGCGGGGCGACAGGTCCACGAGCTGGACCGAGCGCACGGTCGCCGCCTCGGCCCGCTCCCCCACGACCACGGCCGTGCTCTGGGTGAGCGACGACAGCAGCTGCGTGGTCTCCCGGAGCATCGACTCGAGCTCGCCGTGGGCGCTGGAGAAGAAGTCGCGCACCAGCCGCACGTTCGTGGGGCTGAGGCGGCCGGGCCCGGCGAGGCCGTCGACGAAGAACCGGTACCCCTTCTCGGTGGGCACGCGGCCCGCGCTGGTGTGGGGCTGGGCCAGGTACCCCTCCCGCTCCAGGACGGTCATCTCGTTCCGCACCGTCGCCGAGGACACCCCGACGTCGGAGCGGGCGGCCACCGTGGTGGAGCCCACCGGCTGGGCGGTCTCGATGTACTGCTGCACGACGGCGCGGAGGATGGCGGACTTTCGGTCGTCGAGCACTGGCACTCAGTCTACGCGAGTGCCAATTCCCCGACCCAGCACCGCAGGCGGCGCCGGCTCAGTCCTCGAGGCGGAGGGCGCTGATGAACGCCTCGGAGGGCACCTCGACGCGGCCGAGGTTCTTCATGCGCTTCTTGCCCTCCTTCTGCTTCTCGAGCAGCTTCCGCTTCCGGGACACGTCACCGCCGTAGAGCTTGGCGGTGACGTCCTTGCGGTAGGCCTTCACGGTCTGGCGGCTCAGGATGCGGCTGCCGATCGCGGCCTGGATGGGCACGTCGAACTGCTGGCGCGGGATGAGCTCGCGCAGCTTGTCGACCATCTTCTTGCCGTACTCGTAGCTCTTGTCCTTGTGGACGATCGAGCTGAACGCGTCGACCGGCTCGCCGGCGATCAGGATGTCCACCTTCACCAGGTCCGCCGGCTCGTACCCGATCGGCTCGTAGTCGAGGCTGGCGTAGCCCTGCGTCCGGCTCTTCAGCTGGTCGAAGAAGTCCATGACCACCTCACCGAGGGGCATGCGGTACTGCAGCTCCAGGCGCTCGGGCGAGAGGTACTCCATCTTGTCCATCTCGCCGCGGCGGCTCTGGCAGAGGTCCATCAGCGCGCCGGTGTACGACGACGGCGTGATGATCGTCGTGCGGAGGTACGGCTCCAGGATCCGCTCGATCGAGGCCGGGTCGGGCAGGTCGGCCGGGTTGTCGATCACCTGCTCGTGGCCGTCCTCGCGCACCACCCGGTACTCCACCGACGGGGCGGTGGCGATGAGGTTGAGGTCGTACTCGCGCTCGAGGCGCTCCCGCACGATCTCCATGTGCAGCAGCCCGAGGAACCCGCAGCGGAAGCCGAACCCGAGCGCGCCCGACGTCTCCGGCTCGTAGGTGAAGCTGGAGTCGTTGAGCCGCAACTTCTCGAGGGACTCGCGGAGGTCCTCGAACTCGTCGCCGTCGACCGGGTACAGGCCGCAGAACACCATCGGCTTCGGGTCCTGGTAGCCGGCGAGCGGCTCGGCGGCGGGCCGGGACCCGTCGGTCACGGTCTCACCGGAGCGGGCCTCGCCGACGTCCTTGATGCCGGCGATCAGGTAGCCCACCTCGCCGGGCCCGAGCGAGTCGACCGGCGTGTTGTCGGGCGTGCGGACGCCGACCTCGATCGCCTCGTGCGACGCCCCGGCCTGCATGAACCGCAGGCGCGACCCGGTGCGGAGGTGGCCGTTGACGACCCGGACGGAGCTGACCACGCCGCGGTACTGGTCGAAGTGCGAGTCGAAGATCAGCCCCTGGAGCGGCGCGTCGGGATCGCCCTCCGGCGGCGGGATGCGGTCGATGACGGCGTCGAGGAGCTGGTCGACGCCCTCCCCCGTCTTGGCCGAGATGCGCAGGATGTCGCCCGCCGGGATGCCGAGGACCGACTCGATCTCCGCCGCGTAGGTGTCGGGATCGGCGGCGGGCAGGTCGATCTTGTTCAGCGCGGCGACGATCTCGAGGTCGTGCTCCAGCGCCAGGTAGCAGTTGGCCAGCGTCTGGGCCTCGATGCCCTGGGAGGCGTCGACGACGAGGATCACGCCCTCGCAGGCGGCGAGCGACCGCGAGACCTCGTAACCGAAGTCGACGTGACCGGGGGTGTCGATCAGGTCGATCACGTGGTCCCGGTAGTCGAGGCGGACCGACTGGAGCTTGATCGTGATGCCCCGCTCCCGCTCCAGGTCCATCGAGTCGAGGTACTGGGCCCGCATGTCCCGGGGGTCGACCGCACCGCAGAGCTCGAGCATCCGGTCGGCCAGGGTGGACTTGCCGTGGTCGATGTGGGCGATGATCGAGATGTTGCGGAGGCGGTCGAGCTGGGTCATGCGGTCCGTGGGGTCGGGGTCCACCAGTCTGCCCGCGTGGCGCCGGGGTGCTCGCATCGGGCCCCGGACCTGACTCGCGGGGCCGTGGCGGCTATCCTCGACCGGTCGCCGCACGGCCTGTCCGTGCCGACGCCCCCGACACGAACCGCAGAGCAGGACACGCACACGCCATGGCGAACATCAAGAGCCAGATCAAGCGCAACCGGCAGAACGAGAAGGCCAACGAGCGCAACCGTGCCGTCCGCTCGGAGCTGCGCACCCGCACGAAGCGTGTCGACGCCGCGATCGAGGCCGGCGAGGACGTCGAGGCCGCAGCGCGCGAGGCGATCAAGCGCATCGACCAGGCCGCGGCCAAGGGCGTGCTGCACAAGAACACGGCCGCCCGCCGCAAGGCCCGGCTGATGAAGAAGGTCAACGCCGCCGAGGGCTGAGCCCCGCGGCACCGGCGCTCAGCGCCGACGGCCCCCACCTGCGGACAGCGCGGCGAGCCGGGCCACCAGGACCTCCACCACCTGCTCCCCCGGGACGTCGACGCGCCCGCGCAGGTCCAGGTCCGCCCCCGCCAGCAGCGTCGTGGCCCGTGCCACCTTGGCGGAGCCGAGCGCCGCGGTCTGCGAGAGCGCCTTCTTCGCCGGGAACGTCGAGCCCTTCATGCCGAGCAGCGCCGCGGCCTCCTTCTCGCCCCGGACGCCGGCGCCGTCGAGGCGGAGCATCCGCTCGTAGTGGGTCTGGAGCGTGACCATCACGGCGAGCGGGTGGCGGTCGCCGCCCTGCATCATGCGGCGCACGTTGGTCACCGCCAGGGCCACGTTCCCCTTGTCGATCGCGTCGGTGACGTCCCACGGCGGCACGCCGCCCGAGTCGCCGAGGAACGGTTCCACGTCGTCGGGGTCGAGCGGTCCGGCGTCGGTGCCGTAGGTGGCCTCGAGGACGGTGAGGATGCCGCCGAGCCGGTTGAGGTCCTCCCCGAGCCGGTCGACGAGCAGGCGCTTGGCGGCGCCCGAGAGCGAGACCGGTGCCGCGTCGAGTTGGTCGTCGACCCACATGGCCCGGCCCTTGCCGGCGGGCAGGCCGTGATCCGCGACCGTGCCGCCGGCGCCCTTCACGGCATCCGACAGCTTCTTCGGCACGGGGTTCGCGCGGAGCCCGCTCGCCGTCGGCTTGTCCCAGACGAGGACCACGCTCGCATCCGGCGCCGGGTCGTCCAGGTAGGCGATCAGGGGAGCGAGGTCGTCCGTCCCGAACCGGGCCATGTTCCGGGCCACCACGACGCGGTCGCCGAACATCGACACGGTCTGCGCGGCGAGCACGACCGCCGACAGGTCGTACTCGTCACCGCTGAACTCCTCGAGCACCTCGCCGCGCTCGGCGTCGCCGACGATGCGGTCGACCACCTCGCGGGCGGCGTCGGCGAGCAGGACGGGGTCGGACCCCTTGAGCAGGTGCAGCTCGCCGCTCACCGGAGCACGACCTCCTCACCGGCGGCGTGACGGCGTTCGAGGAGGAGGGCCTCGGTCACGTCGGCCGCGCGCCGGACCTCGCGGACATCGGTGCCCGCGCCCACGCGCAGCAGCCGGATCCCGGCCGCCACCGCGGCCGTGACGACGGCGACGGGCGAGCCGAGCGGCGTGTCGACCGCGACCGCCACCGGGTGCCCGGCGGCGGCCAGCTCGGCGGACGCGTCGAAGCGCACCGACGCGTCGGCCGCGTCGAGCGACCGGTCCAGGCCGAGGTCCAGGACGACCGTGGACGGGTCCGCCGCGGCATCGGCGGCCTGCATCGCGTCAGCGGCGTCCTCGGGAGCGATGACGAGGAGGCAGGGCGCCCCCGCAGCGTCGGCCGGGTCGTCGAGGACCAGCAGCGACGGCGCGTCGGCGTGGGGTTCGCCCGCCGCGACGAGGACGACGTCGGGGCCCGATCCCGTGGCTGCCGGTGGACCGACGATCAGCGCCCGGTCGGGGCGGTCGACCGGGCCCCCAGGGCCGACGGGGAGCAGCACGGGGCCACGCTACACGGGGCCACCGACGGCCTCCGTCAGCACTTCGAGCGCTGCGCGTCCTCCAACCAGGCCTCGATCGCGTCCCGGTCGAGCACCGACTCCTTCCCGCCGCTGCGCTCCGCGGCCGTCATCATCAGGTCGGCGGCGCCGTCGGTGCCCAGCATCTCGATCCCCTGGCACAGGTCGCTGCGCTGGGACTGGGTCATCCGGTCCCAGGTGATGTCCAGCGCCTCGCTCGTGACGTCGCTGCCGCCCACGTCGAGCGAGCCCGACGAGCCGTCCGACGGGTCGCCGGCGGTCGCACCCGAGGTCGACCCGGATCCGGTCGCGGTGTCGTCGCCCCCGTCGCCGGCGGTGACGGCGACCACCGCCACGACGGCGACCAGCAGCAGGAGGACGGCGCCGCCGAGCACGAGCAGCATCGTCCGGCGACGGGGATCGGCGGTGGGGTCGGGCGCGCCCGGGACGGGCGCGCCGGGCACCGGAGCAC
>JAEVZA010000231.1 GCA_023392475.1 Actinomycetes bacterium
GGGCGGGAGCGCTCGACGAGGTCGGCACCGATCCCGACGCGGAGGTCACGTTCGTGGCGGTCCCGGTGGGTGCCGTGCCGGCGGCGGCGCACGCCGCGCTCGAGCGGGGTGGCGTGGTGACCGACGTCGGCAGCGTGAAGTCGCCCGTGGTGGCCGCCGTCGACCACCCGAGGTTCGTCGGCGGGCACCCGATGGCCGGCTCGGAGGCGTCGGGCATCGAGGGGTCCCGGGTGGACCTGTTCGACGGCGCCACCTGGGTGCTCACCCCCACCTCCGCCACCGACCCGGAGGCGCAGGCCCTCGTGCACGGCGTCGTGCGGTCCTTCGGCGCCGACGTCGTCACGCTCGAGCCGGCGGACCACGACCGGCTCGTCGCCACCGTGTCGCACGTGCCGCACCTCACCGCGGCCACGCTCATGGGGCTCGCCGCGGAGCGGGCCGAGCGCGACGCGGCCCTGCTCCGGCTCGCGGCGGGCGGCTTCCGCGACATGACGCGGATCGCGGCGGGCGACACCGGCATCTGGATGGACATCTGCGCCGACAACCGGGCGGCGATCCTCGACGTGCTGGACGACCTCATCGAGTCGCTGGGCGGGATGCGGGAGGTGGTCGCCGACGGCGACCTCGACCGGCTGCGCTCGCGGCTCGAGGTGGCGCAGGTCGCCCGCCGGAACCTGCCCACCGGCGCACCGCCTCCGGAGCAGCTCGTCGAGGTCCGGGTGCCGATCCCCGACCAGCCGGGCGAGCTCGCCGCGGTCACCAACCTGGCGACCGAGCTCGGCGTCAACGTGTACGACATCGAGGTCGCGCACGCCGCGGGGGAGCAGCGTGGCCTGCTGATCCTCGTCGTGGACGCCGGCCGGGCCGACGACCTCACCGGCGCGCTCGCCGCCCGCGGGCGCCGGGCGTCGGTGCACGTGCTCGGGTGACGTCGTGAGCGACGAGGACGCACGCCCGATCCGACGAGCACCCGGACCGCTGGACGCCACCGTCCGCCCGCCCGGATCGAAGAGCGTCACCAACCGGGCGCTCGTCTGCGCGGCGCTGGCCGGCGGGACGAGCGCGCTCGCCGGGGTGCTCCGGGCCGATGACACGGACGCGATGGTCGCCTGCCTGCGGGACCTCGGGGTCCGCATCACGCTCACCGACGAGGGCGGGACGACCGTGGCCACCGTGCGCGGCGTGGGGGGCCGTCCGCCGGTCGACGGTGCGGTGCTCGACGCCCGCCTCTCCGGCACCACGTCACGCTTCGTCGCCCCGGTCGCGGCGCTCGTGCGCGGCACGGTCGTGCTGGACGGCGGCGAACCGCTCCGCCTCCGCCCGATGGGTGACCTGCTCGACGCGATGGAGCACCTCGGGGCCGTGATCGAGCCGCTGGGCGAGCCCGGCCGGTTGCCCGTGCACCTCGGCGGCGGCCCGGAACGGTTCGTCGGCGGCGAGGTGGAGCTCGCCGGCGACGTGAGCAGCCAGTTCCTCTCCGGGCTCCTCCTCACCGCGCCGTGCCTGCGCGACGGGGTGACGGCCGGCCTCACGACCGAGCTCGTGTCCCGGCCCTACGTGGTGCTCACCGCGTCGGTCATGGCCGCGTTCGGCGCGGAGGTGGAGGTCGACGCCGCGGGGCGGCGGCTCCGCGTCCCGCCCACCGGCTACCGGTCGGTCGAGCGCTACGAGGTGGAACCCGACGCGTCGGCGGCCTCGTACTTCGCCGCTGCCGCCGCGGTCGTGGGCGGTCGGGTGCGCATCGAGGGCCTCGGCACGGCCTCCCGCCAGGGCGACACGGGGTTCGTGGACCTGCTCGGGCGCATGGGCGCCGAGGTCGCCTGGGAGCCGCACGCCGTCACCGTGTCCCGGACCGGTCCGCTGCGGGGCATCGACGTCGACATGGCCGACGTGTCGGACACCGCTCAGACGCTCGCCGCGGTCGCGCCCTACGCCACGTCACCCACGACCGTCACCGGCATCGGCTTCATCCGGGGCAAGGAGACCGACCGCATCGCCGCGGTGGTCGCCGAGCTGCGGCGCGTCGGCATCGAGGCGGAGGAGCTCGACGACGACGGGTTCCGCGTCCACCCGGGCACGCCGACCGGCGGCGACGTGCGCACCTACGACGACCACCGGATGGCCATGAGCTTCGCCGTGCTGGGCCTCGGCACCGACGGCGTCCGCATCCTCGACCCGGGCTGCGTCGCCAAGACCTACCCCGGCTTCTGGGACGACCTCGACGCCGTCGTCCAGGGGTCGGCATCCGGGACCGGCGCGCGGACTCCCTAGGATCAGCCCCCGTGGACGTGAGTGACCTGCGTGTGATCGCCATCGACGGGCCCGCCGGCTCGGGGAAGTCGACCGTGGCCCGGCGCCTCGCCGTGCGGCTCGGCCTCCGGTACCTGGACACCGGCGCGATGTACCGGGCGGTGGCGTTCGCGGCGATCCAGCGCGGGGTGGACCCGGTGGACGCCGGTCCGGTCGCCGAGATCGCCCGGGACGTGCAGCTGCAGGTCGACGACGCAGGCGTCAAGGTCGACGGCGTCGACGCGAGCCTCGAGATCCGCGGCCCCGAGGTGTCCCGCGCCGTCAGCGTGGTGGCCGCGAACCCGGAGGTGCGCACGGAGATGCGCACCCGGCAGCGCGTGTGGGCCGTCGAGCACCGCGGGGGCGTGATCGAGGGCCGGGACATCGGTTCGGTCGTGTTCCCCGACGCCGTGCTCAAGGTGTACCTGACCGCGGATCCGGCCGTGCGGGCCCAGCGCCGCGCCAAGGAGATGACCGACCTCGAGTACGACAAGGTCGCGGCGGACCTCGCCCGGCGCGACGCCGCGGACCAGGGCCGCTCGGACAGCCCGCTCGTGGAGGCGGAGGACGCCGTCATCCTGGACACGACCGAGCTCACCATCGACGACGTGGTCGAGACCCTCGCCGGCATGGTCGAGGCCCGGTCGTGAGCGGCGACGCCCCGCGGCGCGGGGCGATCGGGCCCATCTCGTCCGCCGGCCGGGCGAGCTACCGGATCATCCGGTCGATCGGCGTGTTCGTGACGTCGATCGTGTGGCGGATCCGGGTCGACGGCCGCGACCGCCTGCCCGCCGGCGTCCCGTACGTGGTCGCCCCGGTGCACCGCTCCTACGTCGACTTCCTCGTCGTGGCCGTCACCGTCCCGCGGGTGCTCCGGTACATGGTGAAGGACAGCATCTGGCGGTGGGCCTGGCTCGGGCGCTTCATCGAGTTCAACGGCTCGTTCCCCGTCGACCGCGAGCACGCCGACCGCGATGCGCTGCGCCGCTGCGAGGAGGCCGTGGCCGGGGGCGACCCCGTCGTCATGTTCCCGGAGGGCCGCCGCAAGGACGGCGACCACGTGGAGGAGCTGTTCGACGGCCCGTCGTTCGTGGCGTGCCGGAACCGGGTGCCGATCGTGCCCATCGGGATCGCCGGCTCGCAGGACGCCATGCCGATCGGGAAGAAGATGGTGCGCTTCGCGACGATCCGGGTCGTGATCGGGGAGCCGATCTACCCCGACGTGCCGCTCACCGGGCGGGTGCCCCGGCGCGTCGTGACCGAGAACACGGCGCTGCTCCGGGACGCGGTGCAGGACGCGTACGACGAGTCCCGCCGCCGCCTCGCCGGCGCGACGTAGGGCCCCTCAGCCCGGCCAGTGGTGAACGAGGGGTCCTCGATCTCGTCCTGCGAGATCTGACCGCCGCAGAACCCGGGTGGCACGCAGCCCAGGGCCGCCCGGCGCACCCGCATGCCGGGCCGCCGTGTGAGTGCCCCCGGCACCCGTCGACGTCAGACCGTCGTGGTCACCACGAGGCCGAGGTACATGGCGACCACGGCGAACACGGACGACACCGCGCCGCCGACGGCGAGGAGCGCCGTGTTGCCCTTGGCCTGCTGGTGGACGAAGGCCCCGAGGCCCGACAGCACCACCGCGAGGACGTGCAGCTCGACCCACGGGTGCGGCAGGTCGTTCAGCGGGATCACCATGAGGTTCCAGAGGCCGGTCAGCACGACGAGGCCGAAGGCCGGCCAGGCGATCCGCTGGTAGGCCCGGGCCACGAGCCCCGGGGCGTCCTCGCCGAGGGTGCGGACGGTCGGCACGAGCCCCGCCAGCACGATCTGGCCGCCGACCCACACGGAGGCGGCGAGGACGTGCAGGAACAGGCGGAGGGCGGTCACGCCGCGAGCATGTCAGGCGAGGTCGGCGAGGACCGCACTGGCCGCGAGCGCGCGGTCGTCGGTCGTCGGCGGCGACGACGGGTCGCCACCGAGCCCCAGCGCACCGACCGCGTCGATGGCGGTGAGCAGCTCCCGCAGGTTGCGGGGCGGCGGGAAGTACTCGTCCTCGTCGGTGAGCCGGATCTCCTCGACGCCCCGCGCCGGCGCGAGCGCCCCGAGCACCTCGTCCACCAGCTCCTCCGGCGCGGAGGCACCCGCGGTGACGCCGACGACGCCGCGCAGGTCGACGGTGCCGTCGGCGCGGCGCGGCAGCTCGTCGGCCCGGTTGACCCGGAGCACCGTCGAGCAACCCGAGCCGCGGGCCAGGCGCTCGAGGGCGACGGTGTTCGACGAGTTCGCCGAGCCGATGACGACGACGGCGTCGCAGCGGGACGCGATCTCCATCAGCGCGGACTGGCGGTTGGTCGTCGCGAAGCACAGGTCGCTCCGGCCGGGCGTCCACACGTCGGGGAAGCGCTCGACGGTGGCGTCGGCGACGTCGGCCCAGTCCCGGTGCGACAGCGTGGTCTGCGCGAGCAGCGCGACCGGCGTGCCGAACTCGGGGAGCGCCTCCACCTCCTCGATCGACTCGACGCGGTGGATCGCGTCGGGGGCGACGGCCATCGTGCCGACCGCCTCCTCGTGGCCCTCGTGGCCGACGTAGACGATCGAGTAGCCCTTGCCGGCCCGGACCTTGACCTCGTGGTGGACCTTCGTGACGAGCGGGCACACCGCGTCGACCACGAAGCCGCCCCGCTCGCGTGCCGCCGCCACGACCTCCGGCGCCGAACCGTGGGCCGAGAGCATGACCGGGCGGCCGTCGGGGACCTCGGCGACGTCGTCGACGAACACGACGCCCTGCTCCTCGAAGCGCCGCACGACCTGCTGGTTGTGGACGATCTCGTGGTAGCAGTACACGGGCCCGTCGAACGCCCGCACCATCCACGCGAGCGCCTTGATCGCCATCTCGACGCCGGCGCAGAACCCGCGTGGCGCGGCGAGCAGCACGAGCTCCACGCCGCCCTCGGCGGTGGCGCGGTCGTGGTCGTCGGGCGGGGCCGTCATCCTGCCGAGCCTACGGCCGGGGCGCGGCGGCTCAGGGCGCGTGGCGGTAGCCGGCGACGTTCGGCAGCGAGGCCACGACCTGGGTCCCGAGGCCGACCGGCTCCGGATCGATCCCCGCCCGGTAGCGCAGCTCGGCGGTGACGAGGTGGGCCACCTGGGGCCAGAGCACCGGGGAGTCCGTGTTGGGCGGCGATGCGCAGCCATCGTCGCCGAGGGCGAGGAGCGAGTCGGGCACGGGCAGGTGCGCCGCCCGGGCGATCGCCGCGACCCCGCCGCCGCCGATCTCGCAGATGTCGGTGAAGGCGTTGTTGTGCCCGGTCCCGGAGAGCTCGACGATCTTCTTCTCGCCGGCGGTGTAGTCGTAGCCGGTGCGCACGTCGGCGGGGTTGGCGATGTGGTCGTTGCGGCCGATCAGCCACATGATCGACTTGCCGGGGGGCAGCTCGGGCGCCGTCCCCTGGATCTCGCTGAGCAGCGAGACGCCGGCCGACATCGGGATGATGCTGTGCACGTCGGGGCGGGCGAGCAGCCGGATCGACGTGCCACCGCCGGCCGAGTGCCCGATCGGGAGCACCTGCGAGCTGTCCACCCGTCCCTCGAGCAGCCCGCCGGGCGCGGCGTCCGCGGCGCGGATCGCCCGGATCGCCTCGTCGGCGATCTCCGTGTCGGGCCGCGGGTTCGCGGGCGGCGACCCGAGGACCGAACCGAGGCCCCGCTCCAGGTAGTCGGGCGAGATCACCACGAAGCCCCAGGACGCGAGGTGCGTGGTGAGCTCGGTGGACTGGAGCCGGAAGCTGGCGAAGCCGTGCGAGAACAGCACCAGCGGGAACGGGCCGTCGGGTGCGGCGGGCACGTCCCGGTGGGCGTCGGTCTCGAACGGCGGGTCGATGTCGGGCGGGATCAGCGGGTCGAACGACGGCGGGATGAAGGCCCGGATGTGGTACACGTCGTCGGGCACGCCGACGACGTCGGCCGGCCGCGCCGGGTACCAGACCTCCACCTCGCGGTCCGACAGGTGCAGCGTCGTGACGCCGACCGCGTAGGGCCCGTCGGCCTCGTAGGCGGCCTCACCGGCCCGCGGCGCCGTGTCGGGGTCGAGCCCCGTGGCCGGCGGCGGCGTGGGCGGCGCGCAGGCGGCGGCGAGCACGGCGACCG
>JAEVZA010000266.1 GCA_023392475.1 Actinomycetes bacterium
GGCGAGCGCTGGCCGGTGCCGCTCGTGGTGACCACGCGGTCCGGCACGACGGTCGAGGAGCGGCGCGTGCTGCTCGACGACCCGGTGGACCTCGAGCTCCCGGGGCCGGTGGACGCCGTGCGGCCGAACACCGGCGGCAACGGCTTCGTGCGGACCGCGATGCCGCTCGCCCTGACCGTCGCCGACGTCACCGACCCGTCAGCGACGGCACTCGAGCGGTTCGTCACGGTCGACGACGCGTGGGCGTCGCTGCTCCGCGGCGACCTCGGCGCCACCGAGGTCGCCGCCCTGCTCGGGCTCGCCGCGTGGCGGGAGGTCGACCCGGCGGTGTGGCGGCGCCTCGCCGGCGCGGTGCAGGGCCTCGCCCGGCTCGCCGGACCCTCGCTCGACGTCGTCCCGACGGAGCTGGCGAACGACGTCGCCGCGGCGCCGCTCGCGCGCGTCGAGCAGGTCCTCGGCCTCGCCGAGGGGGCGGACGTGGCGCGGTGGCAGGACGTGCGCGGGGTGCTGGTGACGCTCCTCGGCACCACGGGGAGCGACGCCGCGACCCGGTCCATCGCCCACGAGGTGTTCGCCGCCGGCGACGGATCCGACGCCGACGCCGCCCTGCGGGCCGCCTCCCTCGAGGTGGTCGCCTCGGTCGCCGACGACGAGGACCACCGCCGCATCGAGGAGCGGTGGCACACCGCCGCGACGCCCCAGGACCGGCTCCGCCACCTCTACGCGCTGGCCGACACGCCCGATCCGGACCGGTTCGACCACGTGCTCGGGCTCGCCCTCTCCGACGTGCGACCGCAGGACGCCGCGTTCGTCCTCCGGCGGGCCCTCACGAACGAGGCGCTCGGCGCCCGGGCCTGGACGTTCGTCGCCGACCGGTGGGACGACGTCGTCGGCCGGCTCCCGTCGTCGGCGCTGCCCCGCATGCTCGAGGGCGTCCGCAGCACCACCGACCGGGTGGTGGCGACCGGGATCGCCGAGTTCCTCGCGGCGCACGAGCTGCCGTCGGGTGAGCAGGTGGTGGCGCAGCACCTCGAGCGCATGTGGGTGACGGTCGCCGCCGCGAACCGGGTCCGCGCCGAGCTCGGGACGGGCTGACGACGTGACCCGCAGCGCCGGCACACGGGTGTTCGAGCACCTCGCCCGGCCGCGCACGCGAGGCGTCGGCCTCGACGTGTGGGCGGTGGAGGACGACCGCGCCCAGGTGGTGTGGTCGTCGCTGCCGGAGGGCACCGTGCGGATCGAGGTCGGGCACCGGCGCATGGAGCTCGAGCACCCGGGCGGACCCGGCGCCGCGGAGGTCGACGGGCTCCCGCCGGGGGCGTCGCAGGCGGTGGTGGTCCGCGGCGCGGACGGCGCGTCCGCCCGGCGTCGGTTCGCCACCCTCCACCGACCCGCCGGCGAGGAGCTGTTCCGGTTCGCGACGCTCAACGACCTGCACCTCGGCCGGGGCGAGCACGGCCTGCACGGCAAGCTGCCGCACGCGAACCGGGAGTCGTCGGGCCACCCGCTGGCGACGGCCAGGGACGCGCTCGACGCCGCGCTGGCCTGGGGGGCCGGGCTCGTCGTCGTCAAGGGCGACGTCTGCGACGAGTCCCACGACTGGACGTGGGAGCAGGCGGCCAAGCTCCTCGCCGACGTGCCCGTGCCGGTGCGGCTCCTCCCGGGCAACCACGACACCGGCCGGCTGCGGTCCATCGAGCCCGACGTCGGCGCCGGCCGCCACGGCCTCGTGATGACCCGCGGCGTCGACCACGTCGACGTGCCCGGCCTCCGCCTCCTGCTCGTCGACTCGACGACGCCCGGCAACGGCTGGGGGCGCGCCGCCCGGCACGCGGCCGAGGTCTCGCAGCTCGCGACGGAGGCCGACGGCGGCGTGTACGTCGGGCTCCACCACCAGGCGCAGCGCCTCCGCGTCCCGCTCTACTGGCCCCACGGCATCCCGGCGCCCGACGCCCACCGCTTCGCCGAGGCGCTCGGTGCGGCCACGCCACGGGCGCTCGTCAGCTCGGGCCACACCCACCGCTGCCGTGCGAGGCGTGTCCACGGCGTGCCGTGGACCGAGGTGGCGGCCACCAACCACTTCCCGGGCACGTGGGCCGGCTACCGGGTGTTCGAGGGCGGGATGATCCAGGTCGTGCGGCGCACCGCGGATCCCGAGACGCTGCGGTGGACCGAGGCCACCCGCGACGCGCTCGGCGGCATCTGGGCGCTGTGGGCGACCGGCACGCTCGCCGACCGCTCCCTCGCCCTCGACTGGACCTGACCCGCCCGACCCCCGGATGACCGATCGGTGGTGCGTGAACGCGGGTCCTCCCGCGCGCTCGCACCACCGAACGGTGAGCGGGGCCGATCAGTCGAGCCGGCCGCCGCGCTCGAGGTACGTCGTCGCCACGGCGGCGTGGAGCGCGATGCCCGCGGCCATGGCGTCCTCGTGCAGGACCATGCGGTTCGAGTGGCACGCCGGGGCGCTGAACGGGTCGGTGTGCTCCGGCGGGCACACGCCCAGGAAGACCATGGCGCCCGGCACCCGCTGCAACACGTACGAGAAGTCCTCGGCGCCCATCACCGGCGCGGGCATCTCGACCACCTTGCCGTCGCCGACGACCGTGCGGGCGACCCCGGCGGCGAAGCGGGCGAACCGGCCGTCGTTCACGGTGACCGGGTAGCCCTCGTGGATCGTGAGCGACGCGGTGCAGCCGTGCGCCGCGGCCACGCCCTCGGCCACGGTCCCGATCCGCTCCCACACCGCGTGCCGCGTCCGCTCGCTGACGGCGCGGAGCGTGCCGGTCAGGTGCGCCGACTCGGGGATCACGTTGTTGGTCGTGCCCGAGCTGAGCTGCGTGATCGTGAGCACGGCCGGGTCGAACGCGTCGACGGTTCGGGTGACCATCGACTGGAGCGCCAGCACCGTCTCCGCGGCGGCCGGCACGGGGTCGCACGCCCAGTGCGGCGTGGAGGCGTGGCCACCCCGGCCGGTGATCGACAGCTCGATCACGTCCGCGGACGCCATGGCGGGACCGGGCCGGTACGCCACCATGCCCGACCACAGGTTCGGGGCGACGTGCAGCGCGAACGCGCCGTCGACCCCGTCGAGCACGCCCTCGTCGATCATGTGGACGGCGCCCCCGTCGCCCTCCTCGCCCGGCTGGAACATGAACCGCACCCGACCCGGCAGCTCCGAGCGCCGAGCGGCGAGCAGGCGGGCGGCGCCGACGAGCATGGCGGTGTGCGCGTCGTGGCCGCAGGCGTGCATCGTGCCGTCGACCGTGCTGGCGTACGGGAGCCCGGTGTCCTCGGGCATCGGCAGGGCGTCCATGTCGCCCCGCAGCAGCACCGTCGGCCCGGGCAGGCCGCCCTCCAGGTCCGCGACGACGGACGACAGCCGGTCGCCCGTGCGGACCTCGAGCCCCACGCCCTCCAGCGCGGCCAGGACCGCCTCCTGGGTGCGCGGCAGCTCCAAGCCCAGCTCCGGGTGGAGGTGCAGGTTGCGCCGCAGCTCCACGACGTCGGGCAGCAGGTCCCGGGCCGGTGCCATCAGCTCGTCGGTCAGGGTCACGTCGATCTCCTCGTCCACGGCACGGCCGCCCGGACCGGGCTCAGACCAGCGCGAGCACCAGGCCGACCTGGCCGAGATGGTACGTCGTCATGATCCAGAGGCGGGCGCCGCGGAAGTCCTGCACGAACCGGCTCCAGCCGATGCACGCGTCGGACCCGTAGAAGAGCAGCGCGCCGGCGATCGCCACCGGGATCGTCGTCCCGATCGAGCTCGCGACCATGAGCGAGATCACGCCGATGTACGCGGACACGGGCACCGTGAGCCGGGCGTCGTGGGACCGCGCTCCCCGGACGATGCGGAGCCCGATGAGGACCACGAGGACCGCGACCGCCACGAGGCCGACGACGAACGCGGGCGTGGACACGCCGAGCTGCCACAGGGCCACCACGTACATGACGTGGCCGACGAGGAAGGAGGCCAGCCCGGGGACGAAGAGGTCGTCCAGCATGAGGAACACGTCACCGGCGAGCGAGCACACGAGCCCGGCGACGAGCCACCAGCGGGCGGCGGACGACGCCGGGTCGTCGATCGCGAGGGTGGCCGCGATCAGGACCACCATCGTCAGCGGCTTGAGCACGTACTCGACGCGGCGCCGGTCGGTGGCGACGGCCCACCAGTCGGCCGCGGCCACGACGAGCGTGAGCGCGAGCAGCACCCAGAAGCCGGTGCCCGGCCCCGCGGCGATCACGCGAACAGCTCGGCGACGGGCTCCCAGTCCAGCGACTCGGCGAGGCGCATGCGGGCCTGCATCACGTGGCGCGGGCGGTTGACCCCCAGCACCGCGGTGCAGCGGTCCCCCCGGCGGAACGCGACCACGAAGCGCCGCTCCTCCACGGTGCCCTCCACGAGGACGAGGTCGTCCCGGCCGTCGGGGCGGCCCGCCATCTGGATCTTGCGGTCGTACTGGTCGGACCAGAACCACGGCACCGACAGGTACGGCACGGCCTCGGTGTCGCCGTGCAGGAGCCGCGTGCCCGCCGCCTCGCCCTGCTCGATCGCGTGCTCCCAGTGCTCGACCCGCATGCGCTCGCCGAAGTGCGGGTTGAGCCAGTTCGCCACGTCGCCGGCCGCCGTGATGCCGGGCGCGGCGAGGCAGGTCTCGTCGCACACGACGCCGTTCTCGACGGTGAGGTCGGAGCCCTCGAGCCACTCGGTGTTGGGCGTGACGCCGATGCCGACCACGACGACCTCCGCGTCGACGGTCGACCCGTCGGCCATCCGGATGCCGGTGACGCGCCCCGCGCCGTCGTCGGTCAGGCCCTCGACGCCGACCCCGAGCCGGACCTCCACGCCGTGGTCCCGGTGCAGGTCGGTGACGAAGCCGCCGATCGTCCCGGGGAACACCCGGCCGAGCGGCACGGGCGCGGCCTCGACCATGGTGACCTCGAGCCCGCGCTCGCGGCACGTGGCGGCCACCTCCGCACCGATGAACCCCGCGCCGATGACCGCGACCCGGGAGGGGCCCGCATCCAGGTCGGCGCGCAGGGCGAGCGAGTCGGCGAGGT
Source organism: Actinomycetes bacterium (assembly GCA_023392475.1). GTDB lineage: Bacteria > Actinomycetota > Acidimicrobiia > Acidimicrobiales > Microtrichaceae > JAEVZA01. The sequence goes on from JAEVZA010000266.1 coordinate 5,062, forward strand.
CGCGCACCACGTGCACGCCCGCCAGCTCGGGGCCGGGCAGGGTGCGGGCACGCGCCCCCATGGCGAGGACGATGCCGTCGGCCGCGAGCTCCGAGCCGTCGGACAGGCGCAGGGTACGGGTCGCGACGTCGAGCCCGGTCGCGGCGACGCCGAACCGGAGGTCGAGGCCGAGCTCGGGCAGCCGCGTGGACAGCGGCTGGTGCGCCTTCTCCGGCTCCCACTCGCCCGCCAGCACCTGCTTCGACAGCGGGGGCCGGTCCGACGGGAGCTCCGGCGACGGGTCGACCAGGACGATCGGGCCGTCGTGGCCGCCCGCCCGCAGCGTGTTCGCGGCGCTGAGGCCGGCGAGCGACGCGCCGACGATCGCGTAGGTGGTCATGGACCGCTGGGGACCGGGCGCGCCCGGTCAGCCCTCGATGGTGATGGCCTGCTTGGGGCAGCGCCGGGCGGCCTCGGTGACCTTGTCCCGGAGCTCCTCCGGCGGCTCCTCCTGGAGCACGTAGAGGAAGTCGTCGTCACGGACCTCGAACACCTCGGGGGCGATGCCCATGCAGACGGCGTTGCTCTCGCACAGGTCGTAGTTGACGACAACCTTCATGTGGGTCCCCTCGGCTCGGTGGTGTCCTGCCGCGCACTCTACCGGTCACCGCGACGGCGTCCCGCGCTCAGAAGACCGTGTAGCCCCCGTCCACCACGAGGCAGTCCCCGGTGTGGAACGTGAGCGTCGGATCGGCCAGGAAGGCGGCCGCGGCGGCGAAGTCGTCGGGCCGCCCCCAGCGCCTGACCGGGGTGCGGGCGGTGGTGTTGGCCATGAAGCGCTCCCAGCCCAGGAGGGGGGCCGTGAGGTCCGTCTCCACCCACCCCGGCATGATCGAGTTGCAGCGCACCCCGTGGCGGGCGAGCTCCACGGCGAGGCCGCGCACGAGGGCGAGCATGGCGGTCTTGGAGCAGGAGTACGCCTGGTTGGCGGGGGCGCCGTGGACGGCCGACGTGGACGACACGCCCACGAGCGAACCGCCCTCGCCGCGATCGACCATGTGGCGGGCCGCGGCGCGGAAGCAGAGGAAGGCGCCGTCGAGGTTGATCGACATCACGTGGCGCCACGCGTCGAGGGTCTGCTCGACGAACGGCGCGCCGCCGCCCACGCCCGCGTTGGCGAACAGCGCGTCGACCCGGCCGAACCGGGCGAGGGTCGCGCCCATCGCCGCGTCGACCTCGGCCTCGTCGGCGACGTCCACCTGCACCGCGTCGACCGCCACGCCGAGCGCCGCCAGCTCCGTCGCCGCGGCCTCGTTCTTGGCCGCGTCACGGCCCCAGATGCACACGTCCGCGCCGGCCCGGGCGACGCCCGTGGCCATCCCGAGGCCGATGCCTCCGTTGCCGCCCGTGACGACGACGACGCGCCCGTGGAGGTCGACCAGCTCGTCCATGTCCGCTCCCCCGGCGCCGGCCGCCCGGCCCGCGCCAGGGGCGCACCGTACCGGCGGGCCCGGGCTAGCGTCGCCGGCCGTGGGCACGCAGCGACCCTCCCCGCACGAACCGGTGCGAGGGGGCGCGGGGCAGACGCGGGAGATGGGCGAGGTCCTCGCCCGCGGCTTCGCCGACGACCCCATCTGGCGGTACCTCGTCACCGACGACCGCCGCTGGGAGGCGCACGCCGGCGCCGTCTTCGACCGGATGATCCGCCGCAGCGCGGCGTCGGGCAGCACGTGGACCACCGCGGCCCGCGAGGGCGTCGCGGCGTGGGCGCCGCCCGGCGACTGGCGCACGCCGTGGACCGACGTCGTGAAGGGCACCCCCACGCTCGCCCGCGGCTTCGGGCTCCGCGGCCTGCCACGGGCGCTGCAGGCGCTGCAGGTGCTCGAGTCCGGGCACCCGGAGGAGCCGCACTGGTACCTCGAGTTCCTGGCCACCGAGCCGCACCTGCGCGGCAAGGGCCTCGGCTCGGCGCTCATCACCCCCGCGCTCGAGCGCTGCGACGACGAGGGTGTGCCGGCGTACCTGGAGAGCTCGAAGCGGGACAACCTGCCGTTCTACGGCCGGTTCGGCTTCGAGGTCACCGAGGAGGTGGCGATCGGCGGCGCGGGCACGCCGTCGTTCTGGCGGATGTGGCGCGACCCGCGCTGAGGCCGAGCCCGCTCACGCGTCGCCGGCGAGGATCCGGTGGTCGGCCGACCGCGTCCCGGCGTGCACGAACCCGGCGATCGAGGCGAGGATCAGCACGGCGGCGAGGCCGAAGCACACCCAGGCGGCCTGCTGCGCCCGCTCGCCGAAGATGCTGAAGCCGTAGCTCGTCAGCAGGAGGCCTCGCAGCGTCTCGCCCTGGAAGAGCGTCGTCGCCTTCCCCTGCGCCGCCTTGACCTGGGCGGCGAGGGCCACCGCCTCGGGGCTCGTCTGGTCGGCCATCGCTTCGAGCTCGGTGGACATCGTCCGCGCCTCGCCGCTCGTCTGGGAGTACGTCTTGCCGTCGTTGATCGCCTTCACGTGCACGCCGATGTAGTCGTTCGCGTAGCACTCGGCCTGGGCCCCGGTGGTGAGCGCCTGGCCGGCGTAGGTGCGCAGGCACGCTGCCGTCTCGTCGGGCTGGAGACCGGCCGCCGGCGTGAAGGTGATCTGCTGCTGCGCCAGCTGGTCGTGGACGTAGTCCTCCGCGAAGTTCGCCTGGTTCTGCAGGACCAGTCCGAGGACCAGGACCAGGATGGCGATCGCCACCCCTCCCACGCTGAAGATCAGATCGAGTGTGCGGCGCTTCATGGGGTCACGCTCCCTCCGGCGTCCCTCATCGGACGCGCAGGGAACACGGTCACAGGGACGCGCCCACCCGTCCTAGGGCACTAGGTCCCGAACGCGCGCATCGGGTCCGCGCCGCCGCTCAGGTCAGGTGGGCGACGTCGTTGTAGCGGCGCACCTGCCAGTTGCCGCCCGGCAGGACGACCAGCTCGCTGATCGACCCGTTGTCCGCGCCCACGAACGCGAACCCGCGGCTGCCGGTCGCCATCGCGAGCAGCTGCCCGATCACGCCGCCGTGGACGACGGCGACGACCCGGCCGTCGGGGTTCGCCGCTGCGATCGCCTGGATGCCGGCACGGAGGCGCTCGCGGAACGCGTCGGCCGCCTCGGCCCCGGGGATCAGGTCCCACCGCTCCTCGGCGAGGACCTGCGCGAAGACGGGGTCACCGCTCGAGACCCGGGCCCGGAACGTGCCCTCCCATTCGCCCAGGTGCACCTCGCGCAGCTCGGGCACCACGCCGGCCTCGCGCCCGAGCAGCTCGAGCAGCCGCTCGGCGGTCTGGTGGGTGCGCTGGAGCGTGGTCACGTACACGGCGTCGATGTCGACCCCGTCGCGGTGCTCGGCCGCCAAGCGCTCCCCCACCCGCCGCGCCTGCTCGCGACCTTCGGGCGCCAGGGGCGGGTCGCCGTGGCCGTCGCGCTGCGGGAACGGCTCCCCCGCCACCTCGGGCGCGGACTCCCCGTGGCGCACGAGGAGGATCGTCGTGGCCCCGGGGGGCGGCACGAACCGGTGCTGGCGGATGCCCTTCGGCTCGTCGGACGGGTCGGTGGCGTCGTCGGTCACCGGCCCAGGTTGTCACGCCGGGGCGCACTCCCCGCCCGAGGGGGCGGTGGCGAGCGGGGTGGACCCGCCCACGATCGTGACGACGACCTCCGGGTTCACGTCGACGAGCGCGGCCCGCACCGCCCGGCACGCGGCGAGCGCCTCGTCACCGGTGAGCAGCGCTGACGCATCGGCGGTGAGCGTGACGTCGGAGTCGTTCAGGATCGTCGTGGAGGTGAGCTTGCGCGACCAGGACTCGTCGCGGTGCTCGTCGCGCACGGCGTCCACGTCCTCGAGGTCGATGTCGCCGGGGCCGGATCGGTCGCCGACCCCCGGACCCGACGGCTCCGTCGTCGGCGACCCGGCGCCGCCGGCGAGCGCGACGCCGCACCGCTGGAGGGCGTCGGCGGCGATCGCCTCGGACGCGCCGAGGACGTCGGACCGGGTGACGATCTCGAGCGCCTTCGCGATCGACGTCGGGTCCTGCTGGTCGAGCGCCGTCAGGTCGCCCACGACCGACTTGAGCGTCTCGTAGTCGTCGTGGAGCGCCTCGGGGGCCAGGTCGGCGAGGCGGGACATCGCCTCGACGGCGGCGCCGGGGTCGTCGCCGAGGGCGCTCTGGTCGCCGGCCATGGCCGCGATCGCGTCGCAGTAGCGCCGGTCGGACGGGGACACGGCGGTGGGCGGCTCGTCCGAACCGGAGCTCGAACCCGAGCCCGCGCCGGGCGTCGCCGACGACGACGGGCGCTCGTTCGACCGCTTCGACGCCAGGACCTCCGGCTGCCCGCTGCCGCAGGCGGCCAGCGCACCGGCGAGGCCGACCGTGACGACGACGCACAGCGGCAGCAGGCGGGCGCGGGCAGGGGGTCGGCGCATGGCCACCAGTGTGCCGGAGCCGGGGGAACCGGCGGACGCGGCGGCGGGTCCTCTGGCACGATGTCCCGCACCGAGCACTCGACGATCGACGAACGACCGGGAGGCGGGCCGTGACCGTCCTGCTCCTCAACGCCAGCTACGAGCCCCTGCGGGTGATCAGCCTGCGCCGCGCCATCGGCCTCGTGCTCGCGGGCAAGGTCGACCTCATCGAGTCGAGCGCCGAGGGGGAGCTGCACACGAGCGGCGGGGCCAGCTACGCGGTCCCGCTCGTCGTCCGCCTCCGCTACATGGTCAAGGTCCCGTTCCAGGCCACGGTGCCGCTGTCACGCCGGGCCATCGAGGCCCGGGACGAGCGTCGCTGCCAGGTGGCCGGCTGCGACCGGCACGGCCAGACGGTGGACCACGTGGTGCCGCGGTCGCGGGGCGGCACGCACGAGTGGACGAACGTCGTGCTCATGTGCACCCGCCACAACTCGCACAAGGGCTCGCTCCTGCTCACCGAGCTGGGCTGGCACCTCAAGCGCGAGCCCGTCGCTCCGCGTGGCGAGCTGGTGATCCTGGCCCGGGCGGGCATCCGGCGCGCGCCCGAGGCGTGGGCGCCGTACCTGCCCCTCGCGGCCTGACCGGGCCTGGCCACGGTCCGCGGCCGCTCCGAGTTCTGACGACACGTCGCCACCGGAACGGTGGTGAGTGTCGTCAGCGCGCGGGTTCGGGGGTGGCGGCCTCCGGGACGGCGGCGGTGCGGGATCGCTGCCAGCGCCGGCTCAGGTGCTCGAGCGGCAGGAACGCGGTGATGCAGACGGTGTGAGGCAGGAACGAGATGCCGATCATCAGGTACGTCATCAGGTGCAGCAGCACCACGCCGACGAGCGCCGCCCACCGGAGCTTCTTCGGGGCGTTCGGGAAGAGCAGCACCACCGCCGCCACCTCGAACGAGATGAACGCCCACTGCGCGAGGACGAGCAGCCCGGGGTGCGGGAGCAGCCAGTCGCCGATCGACGAACCCCGCCGCACGATGGCCCGCGCGAACGTCGCCGAGTCCATCCACCCCCAGCCGCCGAAGCGGATCTTCGCCCAGGCGGAGAACGGGTACGCCAGCACGAACACGACCTGCACGATCCGAAGCGCCCATCCGCTGAGGCGCTCGACCGCGGGGCCGACGCGGGGCGTGAGCGCGAGCACGAGCAGCGCCACCATGATCGTCAGCCGGTCGTGGTCGACCTTGCTCCAGGAGAAGGCCCACAGGAGCCAGATCGCGTAGGAGGCGAACAGGACGCCGGCCGCGGCACGCGGCGCCCGGCGGGTGAGCACCCACACGACCGACGCAGCGAGCACCGCCTGGATCAGGAACATCGTGGCGGGCGTCGGCGCCGGCAGGTGCAGCAGCCGGGCGAGCTGCACCGGTCGGTAGAAGGCGCCCGGCGCGTCCTGGTGCTGCCGGGCCCAGACGTCGTTGACGAACACGGTGAAGGCCACCGTCAGGGCGATGATGCGGGCGAACACGTCGACCCGCTCGACGGGGACGGGATCGAACCAGTAGCGGTCCCACGCGCCGCGGAAGCCGCCCCGGGAGGCGCCGGCGGCGCCCGTGGGGACGGTCGGCGTGGTGGCGGTCACGACGGGGTCTCCGGCGGGACCGTCGCCGAGGATCCCGCCCCGCGGGCCGGGGTCCCGGCCGCCGTCGGCACCTCGGCCGGTGCCGGCGCCGGGGTCCTCGGCGGCCACGTCTGCAGCGACCGCTGGAACCTGCTGACCGGCTTGCCGTCGACGAGGACGCTGCCGAGCTGGCGGAACTCCAGGTGCACGAGCGGGTCGTGGGGGTGCGCCCGGTTGTACTCGTCGAACAGCGCGTGCATCTGGCGCGTCAGGATGCGGGCGTGGCGGTCCTGCTGGCCCTCGACCTCGGCCCGGCGGAGACCGAACGCGGACGCGTCGAGGTGGATCGTCCGGCCGGACCGGGTCGTGCCGATGAAGTCGACCTTCACGACCCGCCCGTCGGGCTTCACGGCGTGCGCGAACATGCGGAACGGCGCGAACGGCCAGTTGTCGTCGGTCAGGGCGACGGCACCCACCACCGTCATGACCACCAGCACCACGGCGAGCACCGATCGCCAGCGCGTGGCGGGCGACCCGGTCGGGTCCGCCGTCCGGACGGCACCCGGGGGTGCGTCGGTGTCGGCCACGGCGCCACCCTAGAGCCGACCGGGCGCCGTGACGTGCACGCGGCCCGTCCGCTATCCTAGAACGTGTTCTAGTTTTTGCGAGCCACCCGAGCTCCGCCGCACCACCCGCTCGAACGAGGAGTGCCCCATGGCCCGGTCACCGTTCCCCATGCCGTTCGGCTGGTTCCAGGTCGCCTGGTCCGCCGACCTGAAGCCCGGCCAGGTGCTGCCCATCGAGCCGTTCGACCGCAAGCTCGTGGTGTGGCGCGGCGAGGACGGCGCGGCGCACGTGAACGACGCCTTCTGCCCGCACCTCGGCGCCCACTTCGGCTTCGGCGGCACGGTGAGCGGCGACGACCTCGTCTGCCCGTTCCACGGGTGGCGGTTCGACGCCCAGGGCCAGAACACCCTGATCCCCTACTCCGAGCGCCTCAACAAGAAGGCGTGCGTCGAGTCGTTCCCGGTGACCGAGCGCAACGGCCTGATCATGGCCTGGTACCACCCGCACGGCGAGGCGCCGATGTGGGAGATCCCCGAGGTCCCCGAGTTCAACGACCCCGACAACTTCACGCCGATGGACACCCGGGAGTACGCGATCGAGGCCCCGTGGCAGGACCTCGCCGAGAACGGCGTCGACTCCGCCCACTTCCGGTTCGTGCACCACACCGACGAGGTGCCGGAGCTCGAGAGCTACGAGACCGACGGGCCGCGCACCAAGATGCGCTCGATCCAGCGGTTCCCCACCCCGCGCGGCGTGGTCGACGGTCGGATCGACGCCGACTCGTTCGGCCCCGGCTTCAGCGTGATCCGCTTCTCGGGGATCGTCGACACGATCCTCATGGGCTGCAACACCCCGATCAGCGACAACAGCTGCCACATGCGGTTCAGCTTCACCGTCCGCCGGATCGGCGACGACGCGCTGAGCTCGACCGTCGGCCAGGCGTTCGTCGACGAGATCGACAAGCAGGTCCAGGAGGACACGCCGATCTGGCAGAACAAGGCGTACCTCGCCCGGCCGGCGCTGGCCGACACGGACGGCCCGTTCACCAAGTTCCGCCGGTGGGCCTCGCAGTTCTACGCCGACGGCGTCGACGACTCCGAGCTGCGCTACACGCCCGACCGGACCTACCCCTTCGTGCCGGTCGAGACGGCCTCGCGCAAGTTCGGCAGCGACCCGCTCGCCGACGGCTCGAACTGACCACCTGACCTGACCGGTTCTGTTCGTCCGAAGCGGGGGTTCCCACGCGCTTCCGACGAACAGAAGCCGTGGCTCAGCGCTGCCCGGGGGGCCGCGGCCACGCCGGCTCCGGCGCCTCCACGGGACCGGGCGGCGTCGTCCACCCCGCCGGCGGTGCGGTCGGCGGCCCGACGGGGCCCGCGGGCGGAG
>JAEVZA010000285.1 GCA_023392475.1 Actinomycetes bacterium
GGCCCGCACGCTCGCCGGCACGGCGCTCGGCGACCACTACCGCTGCCTGGCCGACTCGCTGCAGCTCGCCCGCGGCGAGGCGCGCCACCTCGCCGGCCTCGCCGAGCGCGTGGCGCCCGCGCCGGTCGTGACGGTGCCGGTGCAGCTCTTCGAGGTGACCGACCTCGAGTCGCTCGCCGCGCTGGGCCGGCTCGTGTTCGACGCCGCCTGACCCCTCGATTCCGGGGGCCGGATCGGCCGGAGGTAGCCTCGGCGCCCGTGAGCAGCACCGTCTTGATCGCCACCGATGCGGACGAGGTCCACGACGAGGTCGACGCCGCGCTGGCCGGTCCCGACACCACGGTCGCCCGGGTCACCCGCGGCGACGTCGTGCGGGCCGCCGTGCAGGAGGTCGACCCCGACCTCGTGGTGCTCGACCTCCAGATCGGCAACATGGGCGGGATGGCCACCTGCATGGACCTCCGGCTGGAGGAGGGCGCCGACCGCCTGCCCCCGCAGCGGGTGCTCATGCTGCTGGACCGCCCGGCGGACACCTTCCTCGCCAAGCGCTCGGGCGCCGACGGCTGGCTGATCAAGCCCGTCGACGCGCTCCGGCTGCGCCGCGCCGCCGAGGCGATCCTCGCCGGCGGCACCTACACCGAGGCGGCCGCGACCGCCTGACACCGCCGCCATCGGCCTTGCACCCGGTCGACGGCCGGACGGTACGATGGCGCCCCTCCGGGTGGTGGCGCAGTTTGGCAGCGCGCCTCGTTCGGGACGAGGAGGCCGGGAGTTCAAATCTCCCCCACCCGACCATCCAGGCCGACACCCGGTCCCGTCACTCGGGGCCGGGTGTCGTCGTCCTGCCCCCCGTTTGCGGGCGATGTGACGCATCCGACATGAATCCGGCTCGGAAGTTTCAAGGTCGTCGGAGGACCGCGCCGATACCCGAGACGTGGCAGGCGAACTCACCCCCGACATGGCCGCCCGGCGCGGCCCCCGCCGTCCCGGCCGCGTGCTGGGCGTCGTCATGGCGATCGTGGCGGTCACCCTCCTCTCCGGCACGCTCACGTCGTGCGAGACCACCAAGGACGACCGCAACATGGTCCGCGACCTGGTGAACGACAGCCGGGCACGAGCGGGCCTCCCGGCGCTGGCGGAGAACGTGAAGCTCGACATCAAGGCCGACGGGTGGGCGCAGACCCTGCGCAACGCCTGCCGGATCTGGCACTCGAACCTCGCCGACGGCGCGCCGGTGGAGTGGCGGAAGCTCGGCGAGAACGTGGGCATGGGCGGCTCGATCCCGCAGATCCACATCGCGTACATGAACTCCCCGGGGCACCGGGCGAACATCCTCGACCCGACGTACACGAAGATCGGCACGGCGGCGGTCTGGGGCACCTGCAACGGGTACCGGACGGTGTTCACCGTGCAGGAGTTCATGCGCGACTGACCCCGGTAGGGTCCCGGCCGTGGAGATCGCGGCCTTCCAGGCGCTGATGGAGGACCTCTACGGCGAGGCCGACCGGGACCGCGGCGTCCCGTCGACGGTGGCCTGGCTCTGCGAGGAGGTCGGCGAGCTCGCCCAGGCGGTGCGCAAGGGCACGCCCGAGCAGCAGCTGCACGAGCTCGGCGACGTGCTGGCGTGGCTGGCGTCGCTCGCCAACCAGCTCGGCCTGTCGCTCGAGGATGCGTCCCGCCGCTACGCGACCGACCCGCCCGTCTGATCGGGGACCCGACCGGTCCCCCCGCACGTCCGGACCGCCGCGTACGGTCCGGGGCCGTGGACTTCGACGACGTGGTGAACGGCATCGTCACCGTGATCGAGGGCGTCGGGGTCGCCGTGCTCGTGCTCGGTGCGCTGCTCGCGTTCGCGTCGTCGGGCCGCGCGCTCGTCCACCCGTCGACGGCCCGCCGCTCCGACGCCTACGACGAGCTCCGCCGCAACCTCGCCCGCGTCATCCTCCTCGGCCTCGAGGTGCTGATCCTCGCCGACATCATCCGGACGATCGTGGTCGACCAGACGCCGCAGAGCGTCGCCGTCCTCGGCGTCGTCGTGCTGATCCGGATCGTCCTCAGCTGGTCGCTGCAGGTGGAGATCGAGGGCACCTGGCCCTGGCAGCGCTGGCGGGTGCTGGCTCCGGGAGGCAAGCCCTCCGGGGCCGCCGACGCCGGTTGACCGATCCGGCCCCGGCGGGGCGGGACGGCGGGCGGCGTCAGCCGCGGCGGCGGACGAGCTCCTCGGCGATCTGGATCGCGTTGAGCGCCGCGCCCTTGCGCAGGTTGTCGTTCGAGACGAACAGCGCGAGGCCGTGCTCGACCGAGTCGTCCCGGCGGATCCGCCCCACGTAGGCCGGGTCCTCGCCCGCGGCCTCGAGCGGCGTCGGCACGTCGGTCACGACGACGCCCGGCGCGGCGGCCAGCACCTCCCGGGCGCGGTCGGGGGTGATCGCCCGCTCGAACTCGGCGTTGATCGACAGCGAGTGGCCGGTGAACACCGGCACGCGGACGCACGTGCCCGACACGCGGAGCTCGGGCAGCTCGAGGATCTTCCGGCTCTCGTTGCGGAGCTTCTGCTCCTCGTCGGTCTCCTCGCGGCCGTCGTCGACGAGGTTGCCGGCGAACGGCAGCACGTTGAACGCGATCGGGCGGGCGAACTTCACCGGCGGCGGGAACGACACCGCGCCGCCGTCGAACGTGAGCTCCGGCGCCTTGCTCCCCGCCGCGGCGACCTGGCCGTCGAGCTCCTCGACGCCGGCGAGCCCGGCGCCCGACACGGCCTGGTAGGTACTCACCACCAGGCGGACCAGCCCGGCCTCGACGGCGAGCGGCTTCAGCACCGGCATGGCGGCCATCGTCGTGCAGTTCGGGTTGGCGACGATGCCGAGGGGCAGGTCGTCGAGGGCGTGGGGGTTGACCTCGGACACGACGAGCGGCACCCGCGGGTCCATCCGCCACGCGGACGAGTTGTCGATCACGGTCGCACCGGCTGCGGCCACGCGCTCCGCGTACTCGCGGGAGCTGGTCGCGCCGGCGGAGAACAGCGCGAGGTCGAGGCCGGCGAAGTCGGCGGTCGCCGTGTCCTCGACCGTGACCTGCTCGTCACCCCACGGGAGCACCGTGCCGGCCGACCTCGCGGACGCGAAGTACCGGACGGACGCGACCGGGAACCGGCGCTCGGCGAGGAGGGTGCGCATGACGCCGCCGACCTGCCCGGTGGCACCGAACACGCCGACGTGGAGGGGGGTGGCCATCCCCCCAGGCTACGGGCCACGCCGGGCGGCGGCCCAGCGCGTAACGGCCGCGCCATGCTCGCGGGGTGACGCTACCCCTCGACCCCGCCGGCGACGACCGCGCCACCGCCGACGCCACCGGCGACCGCGCCCTCGGCCTCTACGTCCACGTCCCGTTCTGCGCGCGGCGCTGCGGCTACTGCGCCTTCGTCACCTACGCCCCCGACGAGCTGACCGCCGACCAGACGCACCGGCGCTGGGCGGACGCCGCGCTGGCCGAGGTGGCGGTCGCCGACCGGGAGCTGCGGCGCCTGCTGGACGAGGACCTGCCGGCGCTCACCAGCGTCTACGTCGGCGGCGGCACGCCGACGGCCGTCGAACCGGGCCTCCTCGTCGGGGTGCTCGACGAGGTGCGGCGGCGGTTCGCCGTCAGGACGGACCTCGAGGTGACCGTCGAGGCGAACCCCGACGGCCTCGCCGACGGGCGGCTCGACGCGCTGCGCTCCGGCGGGGCGACCCGGGTGTCGTTCGGGATGCAGAGCGCCGTGCCCCGCGTGCTGCGGCTCCTCGACCGGACGCACGACCCCGACCGCGTGCCCCTCGCCGTCGAGGCGGCGCGGCGGGCCGGGTTCGAGCACGTCAGCCTCGACCTCATCCACGGCACGCCCGGGGAGCGGCCCGAGGACTGGGCGACGACGGTCGACGCGGCGCTCGCCACCGGCATCGACCACCTCTCCGCGTACGCGCTCGCCGTCGAGCCGGGCACGAAGCTGGCGGCCCGCGTGCGCCGCGGCGAGCTCCCGCCGCCGTCGCCCGACGACGCCGCCGACCGGTACGAGGTCGTGGACCGCCGCTGCGAGGCGGCGGGGCTGCGGTGGTACGAGCTGTCGAACTGGGCCCGCAGCCCGTCCGCCCGCAGCCGCCACAACCTCCTCTACTGGCGCGACCGGGACTGGTGGGGCGTCGGTCCCGGCGCCCACTCCCACGTCGGCGACCTCCGTTGGTGGAACGAGGCGGGCCTCGACGCGTGGGCCGGCGCCGCGCTCGCC
>JAEVZA010000333.1 GCA_023392475.1 Actinomycetes bacterium
GAGCCGGCCGTCGCGCTCGCCCCACGCGCCGACGACCGCGCCCACGGCGCGCCGGAGCTCCGCGTCGGACGGGACGTCGAGCCCGAGCCCCTCCGCCGAGCGGCCGAGGCGGCGCAGGTGGCGGGTCAGCGCGAACGGCACGCCGGCGACCAGCTTCACGGTCTCGAACGCGCCGTCGCCGACGGTGATCCCGTGATCGCTCCAGTGCAGCGACGCCGTCGCCGGGTCGGCGAGCGCGCCGCCGAGCCACACCACGACGTCGCCCCGTCCGCCGCTCACGACACCCCCACCCGGCCCGCCGCGACGGCGAGCAGCCGCCGGGCCTTGAGCTCGGTCTCGTCCCACTCGCAGTCGGGCGACGAGTCCCAGGTGATGCCGCCGCCGGTGCCGAGGTGGAGCAGGCCGTCCTCGAACCAGAACGTGCGGATCGCGACGTTCAGGTCGCCCTCGCCGCGGTCGGCGTCCACCCAGCCGACGGCGCCGCAGTAGACGCCGCGCGGCACGGGTTCGAGCCGCCCGATCGACGCCAGCGCGGCGAGCTTCGGTGCGCCGGTCACCGAACCGGGCGGGAAGGTGGCGCCGATCGCGTCGGCCCAGCCGAGCCCCGGGCGCAACCGGCCCTCGACCGTGCTCACCAGGTGGGCGAGCCCCGGGTGCTCCTCGACCGCCAGCAGCGACGGCACGGTGACCGTGCCCCACTCGCACACGCGACCGAGGTCGTTGCGGACCAGGTCGACGATCATCACGTTCTCGGCGCGGTCCTTCGGGAGGAAGCCCTCGGGGTGGTCGGCGGTGCCCTTGATCGGCGACGACCGGACGAGGTCCCCGCGGCGTGACAGGAACCGCTCGGGCGACGCGCTGGCCACCTCGACCCCGTGCCCGGGGAGGCGGACCACGGCGGAGAAGGGCGCCGGGTTCCCGACCGCGAGCGCGGCGCCCAGGGCGGCGATGTCGCCCGACGTGCCCTCGGTCGGGCGGGGCATCGGGGCGCTCAGGCGACGGGTCAGGTTGACCTGGTACACGTCGCCGGCACCGATCTCCTCCCGGATCGCCGCCACGCCCGCCGTGAACGCCGCGCGGTCGAGCGAGCTGGTCCAGGCGTCGACGTCGGGACCGGCCCAGGGCGGTCCGGGCCACGCGCTGGCCGGGCGCACCGTGGCGAACCGGGCGCACGTCGGCGGGCCCTCGAAGGGCACGACGACGGCCCAGAAGCCGGAGGAGTCGAGGGCGGACAGGTCGTCCGTGACGTCGACCAGGTCCGTGCAGAGCCGGCCGCCGACGACCGCCAGCGGCGGGGGCGACGTCTCCTCGGGGGTCCGGCGGGGCACGCCGCGATCCTACGGGTGGCGGGCGATCGGGCCGTCGGCACGGGCTCTCAGGGTCGTCGGCGGGTGCGCCGGGGCGGTGAGGGGCCGCTGCTACCGTCGTCCGATCGTGGCTCGGGTGCGTCATTCCGGGGGCAGGCGCCCTTGGCAGCAGAAGGTGCTGCTCGGCGTCAACGTCGTGCTCGTGATCGCGTGCCTCGGCGCCGCCGCGGCGCTCACGAAGGTGCGCACCACGCTCGAGGCCGTGCCGGTCGTGAACGTCGGCTCGTCGCTGTCGAGCCCGGTCGACGTCCAGGAGCCCCGCAACATCCTGATCATCGGCACCGACTCCGGCGCCGGGCTCAGCAAGGACGACCCGGTCACCAAGGGCCGCCTCGCGGACGAGAACCTCGCGGACGTGATCATGGTCCTGCGGGTCGACCCGAAGGACGGGTCCGCCAAGCTGATCTCGATCCCGCGCGACTCCCGCGTCGAGCTGCCCGACGGCCGGATGGACAAGATCAACTCGGCGATCGCCGGCACCCAGGGCCCGCGCACGCTGGTGCAGACCATCAAGCGGAACTTCGGCATCCCGATCGACAACTACATCCAGATCGACTTCGCCTCGTTCAAGCAGCTCGTCTCGGTGCTGGGCGGCGTGCCCGTCTACTTCACGACGCCCGTGCGAGACCACAACACGGGCCTGCTCGTGAACGAGGCCGGCTGCCGGATGCTCGACCCGGCCCAGGCCCTCGCGTACGCCCGGAGCCGCCACTTCGAGTTCCAGCAGGACGGCAGGTGGAAGACCGACGGGACCGGCGACCTCGGCCGCATCACCCGGCAGCAGGACTTCATCAAGCGGGCGCTGCGCCGGGCGTCCGACCAGGGCATCCGGAACCCCAGCACGGCCGTCGGCATCGTCGATGCGGCCGCCTCGGCCGTCGTGCTGGACGACACGTTGACCGTCGGCACGATCCTCGACCTGATCACGCAGTTCCGGAACTTCAACCCCGACGACCTCAAGACCCAGCAGGTCCCGACCGAGGGCCTCATGAAGGGCGGCGTCTCGTACCAGGACGTGCTCTGGGCGCAGGCGGAGCCGCTGATCGAGCCGTTCCGGGGCATCGACCCGAAGAAGGGGCTGCAGCCGGAGAACGTCATCGTCGACGTCAAGGGCCCGTCGAAGTCGCCCGAGGTCCTCGCCCGCACGGCCGACCAGCTCGACGCCGCGAAGTTCGACGCCGAGGCGTTCGAGAACCGCTCGAGCAGCGGGCGGACCACGATCACGTACGGGCCGAAGGGCCGGGACGCCGCGATCCTGCTGGCCCGTCAGCTCCAGACGATCCCGCAGCTCGTGCCCGACGAGCAGATCACCGGCTACCGCGTCGTGCTCAACGTCGGCAGCGACTTCGCCGGCGTGCGCGACCAGGCCCTGCCGGTCGACCAGCTCCCCGAGGCGCTGCGCTCGGTGCCGACGACCACGCCGGTGACCGACGCCGGGGCGCCCACGACGGACCCGAACTCGACGACGACCACCGTCGACCCGGAGGGCGCGTCCCCCGACGCGGCCACCCCCGGCATCGTGCCCACGGACCCCGTGAAGGCCGCCGCCTGCCGCTGACCGTGGGTGGATCGCCCTGTTGGGCGCGACCCCCCTCGCGTGAGAGAATGCCGGACGGCCCGGGGGACGATCGGGAGCGGGCCGACACGGGACGAACCACACCCGCCGACGGCGGGACGACGGGCCCGCAGGGGCGAGGGAACGGAGTGAGATGGGGACGGTCGCAGTCGTCGGCACGGGGTACGTCGGGCTCACCACAGGTGCGTGCCTGGCCCACCTCGGCCACCACGTGACCTGCGTCGACGTCGACGAGCGCAAGGTCGAGAGCCTCTCCCGGGCCGAGGTCCACATCATCGAGGACGGCCTCGAGCAGCTGGTGCGGGAGGGCCTCCGGTCCGGCCGGCTGACCTTCACGACCGACACCGCAGCCGCCGTCACGGGCGCCGAGTTCGTCTGCCTGTGCGTGCCGTCGCCGCAGCGCTCCGACGGCTCCGCGGACCTCTCGTACGTGGAGGTCGCCGCGGAGGCGATGGCGCCGCACCTCGTGCCCGGCGCGATCGTCATCAACAAGTCGACCGTGCCCGTCGGTTCCACCCTCCGGGTGGCGGCGGCGCTCGGCCGGGACGACGTCAAGGTCGTCTCCAACCCCGAGTTCCTCCGCGAGGGCCACGCCGTGCAGGACTTCCTGCACCCCGACCGCGTGGTGATCGGCGCCGACGACGAGGCGACCGCGCTGCGGCTCATCTCCCTCTACGTCGGGCTGACCGCGCCGGTCATCGTGACCGACCCGGCGTCGGCCGAGCTCATCAAGTACGCGGCCAACGCGTTCCTCGCGGTGAAGCTCAGCTTCGTCAACGAGGTCGCCGCGCTGGCCGAGGCGATGGGCGCCGACATGTCCCACGTCGTCCGCGGCGTGGGCAGCGACCCGCGCATCGGCTCGAACCACTTCGAGCCCGGCCCGGGCTGGGGCGGCAGCTGCCTCCCGAAGGACACGAAGGCGCTCCTGAAGATGGCCGACGACACGGGCCACGCCTTCGAGGTGCTGGCCGCCAGCGTGCGGGCCAACCAGACGCAGTACGAGCACGTGGTGGACAAGCTCGAGCGCGTGCTCGGCGGTCCGCTCCAGGGCCGCACGATCGCGGCGTGGGGCCTCGCCTTCAAGGGCGGCACGAACGACCTCCGGGACTCGCCGGCGCTCGAGGTGCTGCGCCGGGTCCGCGAGCGCGGCGCCACGGTGCGGGCCCACGACCCCGGCGTCGGGGCGGACGACCCGTCGCTCGTGCGCTGGGTGTCCGAGGTCGGCGCGGAGGGCTTCGAGGCCTTCGACGACGCCTACGAGGCGTGCAAGGACGCCGACGCCCTCATGGTGCTGACCGACTGGTCGGAGTTCGCCCGGGCCGACCTGGACCAGGTCGCCGGCCTGCTGCGCTCGGCGTGCGTCGTCGACGCCCGCAACCTGCTCGACCGGGCGGCCATGCGGCGCATCGGATTCCGGTTCGAGGGCGTCGGCCGCTCCTGACGCAGCGCCGCCCTCCCCGCTCCGCACCGGTTCTGTTCGTCGAGGGTCCGGGTTTTCCGGACCCCCGACGAACAGGACCGTGGACGCCTACTCGGTGCGAGCCTCCGCGGCGTCGCGGTTGGCCAGGTACCACTCGATCGTGCGCTGCAGCCCGACGCGGAACGGCACGGACGCCTCGAACCCGAAGTGCTGCTTGGCCCGGCTCGGGTCGACGCGGCGGCGGGGCTGGCCGTCGGGGCGGCTCGTGTCCCAGCGCAGCTCGCCCTCGTAGCCGACGAGCTCGCGGATGATCTCCACGAGCTCCTTGATCGGCATCTCCTCGTCGGTGCCGAGGTTGATCGGCTCGCCCTCGTCGTAGAGCTCGGACGCGAGCGTGATCGCCTCGGCCGCGTCGTCGACGTAGAGGAACTCCCGGCTCGCCGACCCGGTGCCCCACACCTCGATGTGGTCCGCGCCCGACTCCTTCGCGTCGACGCACTTCTTGATCAGCGCCGGGATGACGTGGCTGACGGCCGGGTGGAACTTGTCGCCCGGGCCGTACAGGTTGGTCGGCATGAGGTAGATCGCCGACTGGCCGTACTGGTCCCGGTTGGCCTGGAGCTGCGTGAGCTGGGCCAGCTTGGCGACGCCGTACGGCGCGTTGGTCTCCTCGGGGTACCCGTGCCAGAGCGAGTCCTCGCTGAACGGGACCGGCGTGTACTTCGGGTACGAGCAGATGGTCCCGATGACCACCGTCTTCGGCGTCCCCGCCCGCCGTGCCGCGTCGAGCACGTAGGTGCCCATGAGCAGGTTGTCGAGGTAGAGGTCCGACGGTCGGGCCATGTTGGCGCCGATGCCACCCACGCGTGCGGCCAGGTGGATCACGAGGTCGGGCGACAGGTCCGCGAGCATCCGGTCCGCGTCGTCGCGCTCGCGGAGGTCGTAGTCGGCGGAGCCGGGGGCCGAGATCCGGCCGGGACGACGGCCGTCGAGGGCGCGCAGCACGGCGGTGCCGAGGAAGCCGCCACCGCCGGTCACGAGGACGTGCGTGTCCGCCCAGAAGTCGCTCATCGGGCCGCCACTGTAGTGGTCGCTCCCCGGGGCCACGGGGCCGGGGTGGCCGCCCCGGCCCGGGTCGTGGGGGAGACTGGCGGTCGTGCCCGCCGCCCCCACCCGCCCTCGCGTCGCGCTGACGCTGACCCAGTGCTGGCACCGGGTCCCGGGCGGGACGGCCACCTCCGTCCTGCGCCTGGCGGCGGCCCTGGACGCGCTCGCGGGCACCTCCGACGGGGTCGACCTGGTCGGGGTGGGTGCCCGCGGCCGCCCCGCCGCGTCGGCCTCGCCGCTGCCCGTGCCGGTGCGCTCGCTGCCCCTCCCCGCACCGGTGCTCTACGACGCGTGGGACCGGCTCCGCCGCCCCGCGGTCCAGACCGCCACCGGCGACGTGGACCTGGTCCACCTGACCGTGCCGATGTCGCCGCCCCGGTCGGCGGCGCCGCTCGTCGTCACCGTCCACGACCTGTTCCCGCTCGTCCGGCCCGAGTGGTTCACCGGCCGCGGCGCCCGCCTCATGCGGCGGGGCCTCGAGCGGATCCGCACCGACGCGGACGCCGTCGTCGTGCCGTCCAGGGAGGTCGCCGGCGAGTGCGTCCGCCACGGCTTCGACGCCGACCGCGTGCACGTCGTGCCGTGGGGCTCGACGCCCGTCGAGGTCGGCGACGACGACGTGGCCCGGGTCCGGGAGCGCCACGGCCTGGTCGGGCCGTACGTGCTGTTCGTCGGCACGCTCGAGCCGCGCAAGGGCCTGGCCGTGCTCGCCGACGCGATGGTCCTCCTGGGTCGCGCCGACGTGACGCTCGCCGTCGTCGGGCCGCAGGGC
>JAEVZA010000356.1 GCA_023392475.1 Actinomycetes bacterium
CGCGTGGACGCCGGCGCTCGTGCAGCAGCTGCGCGGCGATCCCGGGAACCTGGCGCTCCTGTGGCGGGGCTGGAACGACAGCGGGCTCCCGGCGGCCGGGCTCCGCACCTCCCTGCGCGTCGTGGCCTACCACCTGGACCCGTTCGGCAACTGGCTCACCGGCGGCGAGGTCCTGACCCGCCACGGCCTGCCGGTCGGGACCGTGCTGCTGGCGGTCGCGGTCGTCGGTGCGATGGCCGTCGCGTGGCGACGCCGATCGGATCCCTCGTGGCGGGCCGTCGGCACGCTGCTCGCCACGCTCACGGTCACGGTGCTCGCCGCGGTCGTCGGCATCAGCCGCACGACCGGGAACGTCTACGACTACCTCGTCGCCTGGGTGTCGGCGCTCACGGCCGCGTACGCGTTCGCCCTGGCGTGGGCCGCGTGGTTGGTCGCCGCCCCGGCGCTCCTCCGAGCCGTGCCGAAGCGCACCGTCTCCGCGTGCGCCGCGGTCGCCGTCGTCGTGCTGAGCGGCTGGACGACGGTGCGGCTCCACGACCCGCCCGTGCCGGATCACCCCCTGTCGACGACGGTCGACGCGCTCGCGCCCCAGCTCGAGCGCGTCATCGACCCCGACGACCGCTACCTGGTGCGGTGGACCGATCCGGTCGACTACGGCGCCGTGGGGTTCGGGCTGACGCTGCGCCTCGAGCGTGACGGCTACGACGTCGGCGTCGACCCCACCTACCGCGTCGAGGCCATGCCGACCCGCGTGCGGCGTCCCGAGCAGGCGGACCGCACCCTGTGGATCGTGAGCGGCGACTCGATCGAGGCCTGGCGGCAGCGCCGCGACGTCGAGGAGGTCGCGTCGTACGACCCGCGCCCCGCCACCGACCGGGACGCCGCCGCGGCCGGGCACCAGGCCCTCGTGCGCCACCTGACCGAGATCGGGGGCCCCGAGCTCGCCTCCCGGCTCGCGACGAACCACTGGGACATCCTCGGTGATCCGCGGGTGGACGAGGCCACCAAGCGGGAGGTCCTCCGGCTCGCCGGCTCCGGGTTGCCGACCGCCGTGTTCCTGGGTCCGGCCGACGCCGCCGACCTGCCGGGGGGCGCGACGGCGTCCTGATCGTCGATCCGTCGTCACCCGGCGGATCGCCGGGCCGATCGAGGGTCAGCTGCCCGGCTTCGCCGCGTCGGGAGCGGCGGCGACCAGCTGCGGCACCAGCCACTGCGCGTGCTCGCGCAGGGCGTCGCCGGAGAGGTGGAGCCCGTCGGGCCGGTCCGTCTTCGCGGTGGCGGGCCGCGCACCGATCCAGCCGGCGACGTCGACGACGCCCGCGCCCGTCGCCGCGGCCACCTGCTGCACGGACCGGGTCCACTCCTGGACCCAGCGCGGGTCGCACACCGACCCCGTCGTCCGGTTGTCGCAGTAGTACAGGCCGTTCGGCCGCTGGGGCACGGCCGGGGCGATCAGCAGCACCTTGGAGCCGCCCGAGGACAGCACGTGGACCGCGTCGGTGAGCGCCTGCACCCGCTGCGCGTGCCCGTCGGCGGACAGGAACGGCGCGTCGTCGACGCCCTTCAGATCGGGCTGGACGTTCGTGTAGAGCAGCACGACGTCGGGGTGGACGGCGAGCATGTCCAGGGGCCAGATGTCGCGCCAGTTCGGGCAGGACTCGGGCCCGAACGAGCAGCCCGTCACCGTGCGGTCCCAGATCTGCAGGCGGGGGTCGTCGATCGACACGAGGCCGTTCGAGACCCCGCGGCCGAGCGAGTCGCCGACGACGAGCACCTTGACCTGGTCCGAGCACCCGTGCGTCGGGTCGACCACGGTGTCGACGGTGCGGCGGTCGAACGCGATCGAGCCGCCGAACTGCGGTGCGGCGACCGAGGTCGGCACGCACGGCTGCGTGGTCGTCGTGACCGGGTCGGGCACCTTGCGCAGGGTCTCCGCGACGCGGGTCGATGCCGTGGCGCCCTCGGGCCGGGCAGCGAACAGGGAAGCGGCGATCACCACGACGAGCACGGCGCCGCCCATCGACAGCACGCGCGGCCGCCAGCGGCCGGAGATGGCCGGCACCTCGAGGCCGCGGTGGAAGAGCTCGGCGCCGAGGAGCGAGACGGGGATCACGACCACGGCCTTGACCAGCGTGCTCCGCTCCGGGCCGAGGGCGACGATCAGCGGCCAGTGGAGCAGGTAGACCGCGTACGACCGGCGACCGAGCCACACGAGCGGCGCCCAGCGGAGGACCCGCTGCACCGGTGCGTTGGTCAGCGCGGAGGCGACGAGGCCGGTGCACGCGAGCGCGATCACGGCGAAGCCGCCGTGGTGCAGGAACTCGTCGGCCGGGGTGGCGTTGAGGAGGATCCACACCACGAGCCCGGTGCCGGCGAGCGCCCACGCGCCGATGGCGAGCCGCGAGCGGTCGTCGGTCGGGCCGCGGAGGTGGTGGCCGCGGTACGCGTAGGCGAGGGCCGCACCGGCGAAGAGGGCGACGGCGCGGGTGTCCGTCCCGAGGTAGGCGCGGTCGGGGGTCTCCACCCACGCCAGCACGATCGAGCCGGCCGAGAGGGCCACCAGGGCGGCCCAGACCACGGACCGGCCACGGCGCACGGCGAGCGCGAGCAGGCCCATCAGGATCGCCGGCCAGACGAGGTAGAACTGCTCCTCCACCGCCAGCGACCAGAAGTGCCGCAGCGGGGACGGCGCCACGAACTGCTCGACGTACCCGCCGTGGGCGGCCTGCCACCAGTTCGCCACGTTGGCGAGCGCCGCCACGGTCTCGCCGGGGAGCAGCCGCTGCTGGTCCGGCGTCCAGACCCCGAAGAGGCCGGCCAGCGCGACGAGCGCCAGCACGGTCCACGCGAGCGGCCACAGCCGCCGGATGCGGCGCCGCCAGAACCCGCGGAGCGAGATCGAGCCCTCCGACGCGCGCTCCCGCACGAGCAGCGCCGTGATCAGGTAGCCCGACAGGACGAAGAACAGGTCGACGCCGACGAACCCGCCCGGCAGCAGCTGGTCGTCCAGGTGGTACACGACGACGGCGGCCACCGCGATGGCGCGCATGCCGTCGAGCGCGGGCCGGCGACCCCGGACGACCGGGACGACCGCGGGGGCGTCGAGCACGTCAACCACGCTCCGCCTCCCCGGCGACCACGATGGTCGGCGTGGGGTCCGCGTGGGCCGGCCGCGACCGGCCGGCACCGGCGGCTCGGAGGTCGGCGGGCGCCCCGCGCC
>JAEVZA010000367.1 GCA_023392475.1 Actinomycetes bacterium
GGTGCGCGGCCGGGCGCCGCAAGGAAATGTTTTCGGGCCGGGGGGTCAGCTGTCGGCACCGGGTCAGCTGTCGAAGCCGAGGCCCAGGGCGTCGAGGAGGCGCAGCCAGGGCCCGCGGCGGCCCTCGCGCTCGTCCGCGCGGGCGATGGCCCGCCGGGTGAGCTGGATGCCGGCGGTCCGCACCGGCTCCGGCGGGAAGGGCACGGGCCGTCGGCGGACGAGGTCGAGCCGCAGCAGGTCGCTGCCCGGCCGGTAGAGGAGGTCCAGGCACACCCGGGCGCCGAAGCGGGACGCGCCCACGCCCAGCCCGGTGTAGCCGACCGCGTACGCCACGCGTCCGTCGAACGCCGTCCCGAAGCCCACGGCGAACCGCGTCGACGTGTCGATCACGCCACCCCAGCGGTGCGTGAAGCGGATGCCCTCGAGCTGGGGGAACGTGTCGAGCAGGTGGGCGGCGAGCTTCCGGAACGTCTCGGGTCGCTGCTCGAGCGCCGGGTCGATGCGGCCGCCGCTGTGGAACACGGCGTCGTAGCCGCCCCACACGATCCGGTCGTCCTCGGTCAGGCGGTAGTAGTGGAACTGGTTGGTGGAGTCGGACACGCCCTGCCGGTTCGACCAGCCGAGCGACGCCAGCCGCGACGCGCCCAGCGGCTCCGTGGCGAGCACGTGGTCGTACACCGGCACCACCCGCCGGTTCACCGCCCGCACCGGCGAGCGGAACGCCCCGGTGCCCAGCACGACCGCGCCGCATCGGATCGCCCCCCGGTCGGTGCGCACCTCCATCCCCGCGCCGTGGCGGTCCATCGCCACCATGCGGGTCCCCTCGAGGATCCGCACGCCCGCCCGCCGCGCCGCGGCCGCCAGGCCCCACCCGAGGCGGGCCGGGTCGACCGTGGCCTCGCCGGTCCGCTGCCAGCACCCGCCCAGGTAGGTCGGCGAGTCGAGCTCGGCGCGGACGCCGGACGAGTCGAGGACCACCACCTCCTCCCCGTGGCGCGCCAGCAGCGCCGCGTCGTCGAGCACCTCCGGCAGCGTCCAGCGCTCGTTCGCCACGCTCAGCGTGCCGACCTCGCGCAGATCCGCGTCGATGCCGTGCCGCGCGACCGCGTCGAGGACCCCGGCGTAGTTGTCGCGCGCCGCGGCGAGCGTGCGCTCGACGTCGCCGGGGAACCTGGCCACCCCGTTCGCCAGGCCGTGGGTGAGCGACGACGAGAGGAAGCCTCCGTTGCGGCCCGAGGCCTGGCCCGCCACCGTGCCGGCGTCGATCACCACGACGTCGCGCGACGGGTCGTCCTCGACCGCCTGCAGGGCCGCCCACAGGCCGGTGTAGCCCGCGCCGACCACGACGAGGTCGGTCGACGCGGCACCGAGCAGCGGGTCGCCGACCGGCGGGCGACCGGGCGAGTCGAGCCACAGCACCGAGGGCGCCGCGTCCACGAGGGAGGCGGCGACGGGATCGCGGGGGCTCGGCATCGGACCGACCTTGGTCGAGGCGCCCGCGGCGGTCAACCACCCCGGGAGCGCGTCCGTTCGCTGCTCGCCGCAGCGGCCCGTGTACCGTCCCGGCCATGCGAGCCGTGGTCTGCACCGCCTTCGACGAGCCCGAGCACCTGGTCGTCGAGGACCGGGAGACGCAGCCGTGCGGCGCGAACCAGGTGCGGGTGCGGGTGTGGGCGTCGGGCGTGAACTTCGTCGACGCGCTGATCGTGCAGGGCCGCTACCAGATCAAGCCGCCGCTGCCGTTCGTGCCGGGCTCGGAGCTCGCCGGCGAGGTCACGGAGGTGGGGTCGGACGTCGAGGGCTGGGCCGTCGGCGACCGCGTGATGGCCTCGGTCGGCGTCGGCGGGTTCGTGGACGAGGCCGTCCTGCGCCCGGCGCAGCTCACCCGCATCCCCGACGCGCTGTCGTTCGGGCAGGCCGCCACGATGGGCCAGTCCTACGCCACGGCGTGGTTCACCCTCACGCGCCGCACGCAGGTCCGCCCCGACGACTGGGTCGTCACGTTCGGCGCCGCGGGCGGCGTCGGGCTCGCCGTCCTCGACGTGGCGCGGGCCCTCGGCGCCAACACGCTGGCCGTCGCGTCCACGCCCGAGAAGCTGCAGCTCTGCATCGAGCGCGGCACCCACGCGGTGGTCGACTCCTCGGCGCCGGTCGAGGAGGCCGGGTCGGTCCGGGAGCGCATCCGGGCGATCACCGACGGGGGCGCCGACGTCGTCGTGGACCCGGTCGGCGGCGCGCTCGCCGAGGAGGGCCTCCGCAGCCTCCGGGACGACGGCCGGCTGATGGTGGTCGGCTTCGCGTCGGGCGACATCCCGTCGCTGCCGGCGAACCAGGTCCTGCTGCGCAACCGCAACGTCGTCGGCGTCGACTGGGGCGGCTGGGCCATCGCGCACGGCGACGAGAACGCCGAGCTCGTCGACGAGGTCCTCGGGGCGATGGCCGACGGGCGGCTCTCCCCGGTCGAGCCCGCGGTCTTCCCCCTCACCGAGGTGGGAGCGGTCCTGCGGGACCTGCTGGAGCGGCGGATCGTCGGGAAGGTCTGCCTCGAGTCGCGCTGACGCCCCGGGACCCGGTGCGTCAGCCGGCGGTCGTCGTCGTCGAGGCGGCGCCGCCGGCCGAGCTGGAGAGCGCGTCGACCGCCTGGCCGAACTGGTCCATCGTGACCTCGCCGGTGCCACGGGTCACGACCTTCCCGCTGCCGTCGGTCATCACGAAGTACGGGTAGCTCTGCAGCCCGTAGGCCTGCGCCGCGGTCGACTGCGCGTCGTCGAGCAGGACCGGCGGCTGCCAGCCGACGGAGGCCAGCCACTTGGACGGCGGGTAGTTCGGGCGGTCCTCGCTCGTCCCGGTGGCCACCGCGTAGACCTCGACGTCCTTCGGCAGGTTCCCGTCCTCGATCCACTTCTGCACGAGCGGCACCTCCCGCTGGCAGTGCGGGCACCAGTGGGCCACGAACATGACCACCATCGGGTGGCCGTCGCCGGGCCGGATCGTGATGCCCGAGCCGTCGAACGTCTGGCCGGTCAGGGTCGGCGGCACCTTGCCGACCGCCGGGTCGTCCTGCGCGTCGGTGAACGGCTGGGTGACGTCGGACGGGTAGTCCGGGAGCGACTCGCCCTCGACCTCGACCGTCGCCGTCTCCTGCTTCGCGCTCTTCGCCGCGGTCGCGCCGCTCGGGACCCCGGCCACGGTGGTGACCTTGGGTGCCGAACCGGAGGCCGAGGTGGTGGTGTCGTCGCCACGGGTGACGAGGAACACGACGACCGCGATGACGACCACGACGAGCGCGGTCGCCCCGATGATCAGCGGACCCGTGTTGCGTCGGCGGGACTGCGCCTTCGACAGCTTCGAGTACGGGTCGGCGCCCGGGTGCTTGGCGCCCTGGTTCGAGCCGGTCATGCCGGCACCTCCTCGGGGTGTGGACCGGTCAGGGTAGGGGCGGTCCCGGCGGAGCGGTCGGCGGGCCGCGCCAGCAGGAGCAGCGTGCCGATCAGCAGGAAGCCGACCCACGCCATCCCCGGGATCGAGAGGAAGTGGAACTTCCAGATCCACACGGTCGTGCACGGGATGTCGGTGTTGCAGAAGGACGAGACGGAGTCGGGGAACCGCTCGATCAGGTAGTGGTACGTGCTGAACCCGATGCCGATCACGGCGAGCGGCAGCGCGTACCAGCGAACCGAAGCGTCCCGGCGCCAGGCGGCGATCGCGAGGATCACGACGAGCGGGTACATGCAGATCCGCTGGTACCAGCACATCGGGCACGGCGGGAACTTCGCGACCTCGCTCATGTAGAGGCTGCCGAGCGTGCAGGTCAGCGCGACCGCCGCGCCGAGCCAGAGCGCCACGTCACCGAGGCCCTCGCGGAGCGGGACCAGCGCGTCGGGCAGGCCGCCGCGCACGCGGGCGACGACCGCGAACACGAGGACGACGACGACGAACGCGAGGCCGAGGACGGCGAGCAGGGCGAGGAAGGTGCTGACGGCGTCGACGTCCATGGCTTCCCGGCAGCGTACCGACGGGTCCCACGGACCCCGTACCACCGCACCGCGCGCCCTGAGAGCACGCTCGCGCCCGGTCGGCGCCGACCCTGCTCGGTAGGGTGCCCGCATGTCCGTCTACGACACCGAACTCGCCGCCCTCGACGGGACCCCGGGGGTCCTCGCCGACCAGCAGGACAAGGTGACGCTGCTCGTCAACGTCGCCTCGAAGTGCGGCCTCACCCCGCAGTACGAGCAGCTGGAGCAGCTCCAGGAGCGCTTCGCCGACCGCGGCTTCACGGTGCTCGGGGTCCCCTGCAACCAGTTCATGGAGCAGGAGCCCGGCTCGCCGGAGGAGATCGCCACGTTCTGCTCGACCACCTACGGCGTGACGTTCCCGCTCGCCGAGAAGATCGAGGTGAACGGCGCCGGGCGCCACCCGCTGTACGGCGACCTGACCCGCGTCCCCGACAGCGACGACGGCTCCACCGGCGACATCCGCTGGAACTTCGAGAAGTTCCTGATCGGCCGCGACGGCTCGGTCGTCGCCCGCTTCAACCCGACGGTCGTGCCCGACGACGCCAAGGTCGTCGACGCGATCGAGGCCGCGCTCTGATGCACGGCGCCTGACCGGCTCCGTCGGGGCGGGTCAGGCGCCGATCGCCATCACGGTCCGCAGGCCGCGCCCGTCGTGGAGGTCGGCCAGCGCGAGGTCGATCTCCTCGAGCGGGCGACGGGCCGTGACCATCGCGTCCAGGTCGAGCCGCCCCGAGCGCCAGAGGTCGATCAGGCGCGGGATGTCACGCGGCGCCCAGCACGAGCCGAGCAGGGAGCCGATCAGCCGCTTCTCGGTGAACATCGTGATGGCGACGTTGACCTTCGCCTCCTCCTCCGGAGGCGGTGCGCCGACCATGACCGCCGTGCCGCCGCTGCGCACGGCGGCGAGCGCCGACTCCACGAGCGCGGCCGAACCGACCGCGTCGAACGCGACGTCGGCGCCGATGCCGGTCACCGCGACCACCTCCGCGACCGGGTCCGCGGTCGTCGGGTCGACCACGTCGGTGGCCCCGAAGCGCAGCGCCTGCTCGCGCCGGGACTCCGACGGGTCGGAGACGACGATCCGCGACGCACCGGCGATCCTCGCGCCCTGGACGATCGAGATCCCGACACCGCCCGCACCGAGCACGAGCACGCGGTCGCCGGGCTGGACCCGGGCGGTGTTGATCGCGGCGCCCACACCGGTCTGGACGGCGCAGCCGACGACGCACGCCACGTCGAGGGGCACGTCGGGGTCGATGCGGACCGCGCCCGACTCCGCGACGACCACCTCCTCCGCCCACGCACCGAGGCCGAGGCCCCGGAACACCGTCGAGCCGGCCCGGGACAACCGCGTCGTGCCATCGGGGAGCATCGCGGTGGCGATCGACATCGAGCCGGTGCACACCGACGGCAGGCCGCGGGTGCAGTACTCGCAGTGCCCGCACGCCGGGTTGGGGCTCAGCACCACGTGGTCGCCGACGGCGAGCGTGGCGACGCCCGGCCCGAGCTCCACGACCACACCGGCCGCCTCGTGCCCCGGCACCGTCGGCCCGAGCAGCGGGAAGTTCCCCTCCACGAGGGCGAGATCGGAGTGGCAGACGCCGCACGCCTCGACCCGCACCCGGACCTCGCCCTGGCGCGGCGGCTCGAGCTCCACGTCGTCGACCACCGCCAGCGGTGCACCCACCTCGACCAGGACCGCAGCGCGCATGGCCGGAGGGTAGGCGCTCAGGCGGCCGGCGCGGGCTGCCGGGACCGGGCCACGAGGGCACGGACCTCGGCGAGGACCAGGAGCGGCAGCGTCGCCGCGACGCACACGCCCCACTGCTCGGCGTCGAGCGCCGTGGTGCCGAACACCTGCTGCAGGAACGGCACCTCGACCACGAGCACCTGCGACAGCAGCACCCCGAGCACGGCCAGCCAGAGGGTCCGGTTGGTGCGGGTGAACGGGTGGAACACCGAGAGGTCGCCCGAGCGCACGATCAGGGCGTTCACCATCTGGAGCAGCACGAACGCCGAGAACGCCATCGTGAAGCCGGGGTCCGACTCCGGGTCGGTGTTCGGCGAGGAGTCGGTGAACAGGATCAGGATCGCCATGATCGTGGCGGCCATCACCGCGGCCGTCACGAGGATCGGGATCAGCCTCGCCCCCGACAGGATCCGCTCCTCGCGGTCGCGTGGCGGGCGCTCCATCACCCCCGGCCGCGGCGGGTCCATGCCGAGGCTCATCGCCGGCGGGCCGTCGGCGAGGATGTTCACGAACAGCACCTGGATCGGGTTGAACGGCGCCGGGTAGCCCGAGAGCCGGGCCACGAGGATCGTGAGGATCGCGGCGACGTTCGTCGTGAGCTGGAAGCGCACGAACGTGACGATGTTGTCGTAGATCGCACGGCCACGCTCGACCGCGGCGACGATCGTGGCGAAGTTGTCGTCCGTCAGGATCATGTCGCCGGCTTCCTTGGTGACCTCCGTGCCGGTGATCCCCATGGCGACGCCGATCTCCGCCTGCTTCAGCGACGGTGCGTCGTTCACGCCGTCGCCGGTCATGGCCACGACGTCGCGCCGCGACTGCAGCGCCCGCACCACGCGCACCTTGTGCTCGGGCGACACGCGGGCGCACACGCCGATGCCGTCGATCGTCCGTGCGAGCTCCTCGTCGGAGGTGGCCTCGAGCTCGGCGCCGGTCACCACCCGGCCCTCGATGCCGAGCTGCTCGGCGATGGCACCGGCCGTCGTCGCGTGGTCGCCCGTGATCATCTTCACGCCGATGCCGGCGGCGTGGCACTCGGCGACGGCGGCGATGGCCTCGGGCCGGGCGGGATCGAGGATGCCGACGAGCGCCTCGAGCGTGAGCCCGGCGACCTCGTCGGCCAGCTCGCTGCCGTCGGCGGCGTCGTGCTCCTCGGCCGCACCACTCCCGTCCGCGCTGCCGTCGACGGCCGCCGCCCGGGCGCCGAGCTCCCGTGTGGCCACGGCCAGCACGCGCAGGCCCTGCGCGCCCAGCCCGTCGTTCGCGCCCTGCAACCGCTCCCGGCCGGCCGCGTCCAGGGGCTCCGTCCCGTCGTGGCCGCGGGCGGCGTCGCAGCGGGCCAGCACCACGTCGGGCGCGCCCTTCACGACGAGCAGGGTGCCGCCGTCGCCGCGGGGGTGGAGGGTGGCCATGTACTTGACCGCCGAGTCGAACGGCACCTCGTCGAGCCGCGGGGCGTCGGCGCGCAGCCGCTCCGGGTCCAGCCCGGCCTTGCGGGCCGCCACCACGAGCGCGCCCTCGGTGGGGTCGCCGACGAGCTGCGGGCGACCGTCGTCGCCGTCGCGCACGTGGGCGTCGTTGCAGAGCACCGCCGCGGTGAGCGCCCACCGCAGGTCGGGGCGGGACTCCGCCGGCGAGCCGTCCGCCGCGGTGACCGCGCCGTCGCTCCCGTAGCCGAGGCCGTCGAAGCGGAAGCCGGTGCCGGCGGCGAGGACGTCGGTCGCCGTCATCTGGTTGAGCGTGAGCGTGCCCGTCTTGTCGGAGCAGATCACGGTGGTGGAGCCGAGCGTCTCGACCGACGCCAGCCGCTTCACGATCGCCCGCTCGCGGGCCATGCGCGACACGCCGATGGCCAGGGTGACGGTGACCACGGCGGGGAGGCCCTCGGGGATCGCTGCCACCGCGAGGGCCACCGCCCCCAGCACCGCCTCGCTCAGCTCGTCGCCCTGCACCATGCCGACCGCGAACACCGCCAGCACCGCGATCCCGGCGATGAGGGCGAGGCGCTTGCCGAGCTTGTCCAGCTGCTCCTGGAGCGGCGTCTCCTGGGTCTCGGCGGCGCCGAGGAGCCCGGCGAGGCGCCCGACCTCCGTCTCCATGCCGGTCGTCGTGACGACCAGCTCGGCGCGGCCGCGCACCACGGTGGTGTTCATGTAGCCGCAGTTCGACCGCTCCGCGAGCGGCACGTCGGCGTCGCCGTCGGCCGGGTCGACCACCTCGGTCGTCTTGTCGACCGGCACCGACTCGCCGGTGAGCGTCGACTCGTCGACCGACACGGACGTGGCGTGCAGGAAGCGGCCGTCGGCCGGGACGCGGTCCCCCGCCTCGAGCAGCACGACGTCGCCCGGGACCAGCTCGCGGGCCGGCACCTCGAGGGCTTCGCCGTCGCGCCGGACCCGGACGACGACCTCGAGCATCCCCTCGAGCGCGGCGAGCGCGTCGTCGGCCCTGGACTCCTGCACGTAGCCGAGCACGGCGTTGATGAGCAGCACGATCCCGATGACGATCGGGTCCTTGAGGTCGCCGACCGCGGCGGACAGCACCGCGGCGCCGATCAGGATGAACACCAGCAGGTCGTTGAACTGGTCGACGAAGCGCAGCCAGGCCGGTCGACGGGGCGCCTCGGCCAGCTGGTTCGGGCCGTACCGCTCGCGGCGGGCGAGCACGTCGCCGGCCTCCAGCCCCCGGGCCGGGTCGACGTAGACCCCGCCGGCCACCACCCCCCCCCCCAGCCGGAACCAGTCCACCCCCGGCGCGAGCTGGTCGGGGCTGGTCGGGGCGGCGGCCATGGCCCGCGGACCCTATCGGCGCACCGCCCCCGAGTCCGGGCAGGTGGTCGAACAGGTGTTCTGCTACGGTGCCGGGTGATGTCGGCGGCGCGGCAGCTCGACCTCCTCACCAGCAGCCTCGCGGGCGGCGACCCGGGCCCGCGTGACCACGCCCCGGTGACGAGGGAGCAGCTCGACGAGGACTGCTGGGTGGATCTCGCCCGCGGCTGGCTGGTGGGCGCGGACGACGTGTTCGACGCCTGCCGCGAGCGCCTCACCTGGTCGCAGCGCCGGCGACCGATGTTCGGCGAGCTCGTGCTCGAACCCCGGCTCACCGCACCGGTCCCGCTGCACGACCCCACCACGCCGCCGGTGCTCGCCCGCTGCGCGGAGCACCTCTCCGCCCGGTACGGCACGTCGCTGCGCGCCGCGTGGGCGAACCTGTACCGGGACGGCGACGACGCGGTGGCGTGGCACGCGGACCGCATCGGCCGCACGGAGCGGGACCCGATCGTGGCCGTGCTCACACTCGGCGGGCCGCGGCCGTTCGCGATGCGCCCGCTCCGCCACCCGTCCGAGCGCGAGCCCGGTGCGGACGGGTCCGTGGCGGGCACGCAGCGCGCGTCGCACCGCTGGACCCTGCACTCGGGCGACCTGCTGGTGATGGGCGGCTCGTGCCAGCACCGCTGGGAGCACACCGTGGCGCGCCGGCGGTCGGCGCCACCGAGGATCAGCGTGACGTTCCGGGCGGGCGGTCAGCCCGGCGCGCCCGGCCTCGGGTAGCGCCGCGCCAGGTCGGCCAGCACGGCGCGGCAGCCGTCGGCGCACTCGGCGATGATCTCCGCGACCGGGCGCACCCGGTCGATGCGCGCGGCGACCTCGCCCGACAGCGCGAGCCCACGGTCGAGGCGCCCCTCGAAGTAGACCGCCGGCTGGTCCCCGAAGCGACCGAACACGTCGTCCAGCTCCTCCTCGAGGACCTCGCTGTACGGCGTGCGCAGGGCGCGCAGCGCCGGGGAGTGGCGCCGGTTGAGGAACACGGTGCCGGCGTCGTCGGCGTCGACGATCGCCTGCTTCCAGTTGCCGTGCACCGGCGACTCCGCCGCGGACACCATGCGCGTGCCGAGCTGCACGCCCTCGGCGCCGAGCGCGAGCGCGGCGGCCATGGACGGGCCGTCCGTGATGCCACCGGCCGCGATGATCGGGACGTCCACGTGGCTGCGCACGAGCGGCAGGAGCACCATCGTGGAGACGGGCCGGGGGTTCTTGAAGCCGCCGCCCTCCCCGCCCTCGACCACCAGGCCGTCGACGCCGGCCTCCACCGCCTTCTCCGCGGCGCGCAGCGAGGGCACGACGTGGAACACGGTGAGCCCGGCGTCCTTGAGCTGCGACGTGTAGCGGGTGGGGCTGCCGGCGGAGGTGGTCACGAACCGCACGCCCTGCTCGACCACGAAGTCGACGATCCCGGGGTCGCGCACGAAGGCCTGCGCGATGTTGACGCCGAAGGGGCGGTCGGTGAGCTCGCGCATCCGGCGGATCTCCCCGCGGATGACGTCGAGCTCGCCCGAGGACGTCTCGATGATCCCCATCGCGCCGGCCTCCGACACGGCCGATGCGAGCGCCGACCGAGCGATCCACCCCATGGGGGCCTGCACGATGGGCAGGTCGACGCCCAGGAGGCGCGTGACCCGGTTGTCGAACGGCTCGCTCACCGGTCGGGACGGCGCGTGCGGCTCCGACGGCGACGTGGCCGCGTCAGACCAGCCGGCCCCGGACGACCGCCACGGCGGCGCCGACGTCCCGGAGGACGCCGACCGCGTCGATGGAGAGGTCCGCGTTCACGTAGTCGGCGAGCGGGAGCAGCAGGGACACCGTGGAGGTGGCCTGGCCGCTCCACTCGTCGGAGACCACGACGACCTCGCCGTGCGCGCCGGTGCCGGCGTCGAGGCCGCCGCCGTACTGCGCCGACTGGTAGCGGACGGTCAGCGGCACCTGGCCGTCCCGGACGGTCGAGACGTCGTCGCCGCGGATGCGACCGAGCGTGATGCCGAGGTTCTCGCCGGGCCCGCCGTCGAACCGGAGGTCGTGGTTGGCGTCGCCCGCGGTGCGATCCGCCTCCTGGAAGCCCTGCGACTCCGCGCCGGCGACGACGGCGTCGGCGAGCGCGGTGTCCACCTCGCGCACGCGCTCGGCGGCCGCGGCACGGGCGCTCGAGCGGCCGACGAGGTGGTCGAACGTGGCCTGGTGCTCCGGGTCGACCGCCGGGGCGGGCTGCGGCGCGTGGACCTGGTCCGGCGCGACGACCTCCGGTGCCGGCTCGCTCACGGTCCAGCCGGCCGGTGTCGCCG
>JAEVZA010000369.1 GCA_023392475.1 Actinomycetes bacterium
CGATCGGGCGGCCGCCGTCCTGCGCGCCGACCGGCGGCGGGAGCTGGGCCGCCTGATGGGCGCGCCGCCCGACGCCGATCCCCAGGCCCTCGTCGCGCTCGTCGCCGGGCGCACGGGCCGCGACCCCGAGGAGGTCGCCGCCGCGCTCCTCGACCGGCCGGTCGGCTCCGCCGAGGAGCTCGTCCGCCTCGCCAACTCCCTCGACGCCATCCGCCAGGAGGTCCTGCATGGCCATCCCGTCCGCTGACCCCGGACCGACCGTCCCCCCGGCCCCGCCGCTGCCGCCGCCCGTGCCGCCCACGCCGTCGGACGGTCCCGATCCGCGCGCCGCGATGCTCGCCCTCCGCGAGGAGGTCGGCAAGGTCGTCGTCGGCCAGGAGGGGACGCTGTCCGGCCTGGTGGCCGCGCTGCTCGTGCGGGGCCACGTGCTCCTCGAGGGCGTGCCGGGCGTCGCCAAGACGCTGATCGTGAAGGCGCTCGCCGAGGCGCTCGACCTCGACTTCAAGCGGGTGCAGTTCACGCCCGACCTGATGCCCTCCGACGTCACCGGCCAGCTCGTCCTCGACCGGGCGTCGGAGCAGGGCATGCGGTTCCGGGAGGGACCGATCTTCACGAACCTCTTCCTCGCCGACGAGATCAACCGGACGCCGCCCAAGACGCAGTCGGCGCTGCTCGAGGCGATGGAGGAGCGGCAGGTGACCGCCGAGGGCGTGGCCCGCGAGCTGCCCGATCCCTTCGTGGTCATCGCCACGGAGAACCCGGTCGAGCACGAGGGCACCTACCCGCTGCCGGAGGCGCAGCTCGACCGGTTCATGTTCAAGCTGCTCGTGGGCTACCCGAGCTTCGAGCAGGAGGCGGAGATCCTGGCCCGCCACCACCGGGGCCTCGACCCGCACGACGTGCGCGCCGCCGGCGTGCGCCCGGTGGCCGACGCGTCGGCGCTGGAGGCGGCCCGCCGGCAGGTGGACCTGGTCGACGTCCAGCCCACCGTGCAGCACTACATCGTGGCGCTCTGCCGAGCGACCCGCGAGTCGCCGTCGGTCGAGCTCGGCGTGTCGCCGCGCGGCGCCGCCTCGCTCCTCCACGCCGCGAAGGCCTGGGCGTGGCTCTCGGGCCGCACCTTCGTGACCCCCGACGAGGTCAAGGCCGTGGTGAAGCCGACGCTGCGGCACCGGCTCGTCGTCCGGCCGGAGCTCGAGCTCGAGGGCGTGTCGGCCGACGGGCTGCTCGACAGCATCCTCGCCACCGTCCCCGCGCCGCGCTGAGCGTCGAGCGAGCCGCGCCCGTGTTCCTCCCCACCCGTCGCCTGGCGATCGTCGCCGCGGTGCTCGCGGCCGCGCTGCTGCTGTACCCGGGCGACGACGTGCCGGTCCTGCGGTCCGTCCTGGTGCTCACCGGTGCGCTCGTGGCGCTGGCGGTCCTCGACGCGCTGCTCGCGGTGCGGCCCGGTCGGCTCGTGCTGGAGCGCCGGCACCAGCCCGTCGTCGTCGCCGGCACGACGGCGCCGCTCACGTGGGTGGTGCGCTCCGAGGCCGGGCGGTCGGTGCGGCTCCACGTCGCCGACCTGCTCGCCCCGTCGCTCCGGGCCGGCGCCCGCCGCTTCACGGTGCGGCTGCCCGCGGGCGACCAGGCGAGGGTGTCGACGACGGTCACCCCGCTGCGGCGGGGCCGGTTCGAGCTCTCGGCGATGACGCTCCGGATCGAGGGACCGCTCGGGCTGGGCGCCCGGCAGCGCCAGGTGCCCCTGGCGACCGTGCTCCGCGTCCACCCGCCGTTCCGCTCGAAGGACGAGGCCGAGATCAAGATCCGGCGCGGCCGCATCCTCGAGGTCGGCCTGCGCTCCGCGCGCGGGATCGGCGGCGGCACCGAGTTCGAGCAGCTCCGGGAGTACGGCCCCGACGACGAGTTCCGCCGCATCGACTGGACCGCCACGGCCCGCACCGGCAAGCCGATCGTCCGCACCTACCGGGCCGAGCGGAACCAGAGCGTGATCGTGATGCTCGACAACGGCCGCATCATGGCCGGCCGGGTCGACGGCGTGCCACGGGTCGAGCACGCGATGGACGCCGTGATGATGCTGGCGGCGGTGGCGACCCGGCTCGGCGACAAGTGCGGGCTCGTCACCTTCGACCGGCGCGTGCGCTCCGTCGTGCCGCCGGCCCGCCACCACGACCAGGTCAGCCGGGTCACCGAGGCGATGTACGCGCTCGAGCCCGAGCTCGCCGAGTCCGACTACACCGGCGCCTTCGCCGAGGTCGTCGCCCGGTACCGCCGGCGGGCGATGCTCGTGCTCCTCACGGACCTCAACGAGCAGGCGGTCGCGGACTCCGTGCTGCCGGCGATCCCGCTGGTGACGCGGACGCACCTCGTGCTGGTGGGCGCGGTGCGCGACCCGCAGGTGGAGGCGTGGGCCTCGGGCCCCGTCAGCGGCGACGACGAGGCCTACCGGCAGGTCGCCGCGGTCGAGTCGCTGGTGGACCGGGAGCGCACCGCCGCCCGGCTGCGGGGGATGGGCGTGACCGTGGTGGACGCCGCACCGGGACGCCTCGCCAACGACCTGGCCGACGCCTACCTCGTCGCCAAGTCGACCGGCCGCCTCTGACCCTCGGCGGTCGCTCCGGACGTCCCCGTGCTGGACCTCCCTCGCTTCGGATCTCCGAGTTCTGTCAGAACTGGGTGAGACATCCCTGCAACGCTGCGATCGCTCCCGTCGATCCTCGGTGTGCGGCGCCAGAGCGGCGCCGCACAGGTCTGCTCCGCACCGCGGGGCGGACCGGGCGAACATCCAACTGGGGGGGAGCAGCCCATGTCCACCATCCGTTCCACGCGCCTTCGACGCGCCGCGATGGGCCTCGCCGGCGTCGTGGCCCTCACCGCACCCGTGGCACTCGCCACGGGCACGGCGTCCGCGGATCCGCCGGGGGCCAACGGCACCGTGAAGATCGACGGCACGCCGTTCGACACGGCGCCCGACAACGAGCCGCACGTGGGGTGCCGCTTCCAGGTCGACTTCTACGGGTTCGACCAGGGCGACTTCAACGCCGACGTCAGCTTCGCCGTGCAGCCGCCCACCGGGAAGTTCGTCACCATCAAGACGGACACCGTGCCGATCGGCGAGGACCCCGCGGGTGGGGGCACCGACCTCGACGCGCAGCGCACCTACGACCTGACCAGCGCACTGGCCGGCTACACGCCGCAGCCGCAGCAGGGCTTCCACGTCCGGCTCGACGTGGCGGCGCCGGGTGTCGACGGGAAGGTCGCGACGAAGTCCAAGGTGTTCTGGGTCGGGCCCTGCTCGACCTACCCGCCGCCGTACCGGTCCTGATCGTCGGGTCCAGCACGGTGCTGGCGTACGGAGCGGTCGGATCCCGACCGCTCCGTGCGCCGAAGTCGCGTGCGGGGTGGGTCAGGCCGAGATGACGAGGCCGCGGTCGGCGTCGGCCTGGGCCAGCTCGACGACGTCGCGGGCGTCCTCGCCGGGCAGTCCGGTGCAGCCGGCCCGGGCGGCGCGCGAGCCGAGCCCCACGACGTACACGACGAAGCCGCAGAGCACGGCGACGCCGACCCCGACGCGCAGCGACGTCGGCAGGTCCGACGGGGTCACGAACCCCTCGATGAAGCCGGCGACCGTGAAGCAGCCCACGAGGCCGATCACG
The DNA here is from genome assembly GCA_023392475.1 of Actinomycetes bacterium. Lineage (GTDB taxonomy): Bacteria > Actinomycetota > Acidimicrobiia > Acidimicrobiales > Microtrichaceae > JAEVZA01. The sequence continues at coordinate 3,657 of JAEVZA010000369.1, forward strand.
ATGACCACCGACCGGAGCCCGGCGTCGCGCAGCGCCGCGCCCCGTGTCCGGTCACCCGGGGCGATGATCGCCCACGAGATCTGCAGGCCCGCGCCCGCGGCGATCAGCACCGAGGCGATCTCGAGCAGGCCGTGGGGGAGGATCAGCCCCCAGAACCGGGGCCCCTCGCCGGCGTGGGTCATGACGGCGCCGGCGACCCCGATGTTCAGGCCGTTCGACACCAGCACCGAGACGGGGCCGAGCACCGGCACCACGCCCATCGCGAAGGCGAGGAACGCCACGAAGATGTTGTTCACCGTGACCCGACCGGCGAAGTTCTGGGCGGCGTCGGAGCGGTAGTAGTCGGCGAACTCGTGCTGGGAGACCATCGCCTGCACGTCCTTCGGCACCGAGGCGTCGAGCACGGCCGGGTCGTTGACCAGCCACACGCCCATCGCCACGGCGGAGCCGATCAGGCACACCGCGGCGACCGCGATGAACCGGCGCGCGTGCCACACGGCGGCCGGGAACGTGCGGGTGACGAAGGTCGTGACCGCCCGCCACGGGTTGCCGCGACGGCGGTAGACGACGACGCGGGCCTCGCCGAGGAGGCGTGACAGCCGGGCGTTGAGATCGGGGTCCGCGTAGGTGGTGCGTGCGTGCGAGAGCTGCGCCGACACCCGCTGGTACAGCGCCACGAGCTCGGTCACCTCGTCGTCGCTCAGCCGGCGCACGCTGCGCCCCGCCCGCTGGCTCAGCTGCGCGAGCCGCCGCCACGTCGGCTCGTTCCGCTGGATGTAGCGATCGATGTCCATGTGCTCGCTCGAGTCGCGTGGCCGGGGCCTGCGGGTCGCGTGACCCGCTGATCGTCGTCCTTCACGGTAGGGCGCCGTACGCTCGATCCCATGCACGCCGGCGTCGTCACCCCGGAGGCGGTGGTCCTCGAGCTGCCCACCGCCGGCGTCGCCACGCGGGCCTTCGCCCGGACGGTCGACCTCGTGGTCCAGGTGATCGTCGCCGGCGTCCTGTCGATCGTGGTCGTGCCGTTCCTCTCCGCCGGGGTCGGGCCGGAGCTCGTGGGGCTCCTCGTGATCGTGTTCGTGCTGCTCGGCGTCCCGATCGGCATGGAGGTCGTGTCCAGGGGCCGCAGCGTCGGCAAGGCGATGTTCGGGCTCCGGGTCGTGGGCGCCGACGGGTCGCCCGCCGCGCCGCGGCAGGCGGTGGTCCGCGGCCTCGTCGCCCTCGTCGACATCTACGCCTCGCTCGGCTTCCTCGCCGCGGTCACCGCGATGTTCTCGCCGGTGTCGCAGCGCCCCGGCGACCTCGGCGCCGGCACCGTCGTCATCCGGGAGCGCGGCCGGGGCACCACCGAGGTGCCGATCGCCTTCTACCCGCCGCCCGGCTACGAGACCTACGTCGCCTCGCTCGACGTCGGCGCCCTCGACGAGGAGGACTTCTCGCTGATCCGGTCCTTCCTCCTCCGGGTGCGGGAGCTCACCCCGGAGGCCCGCGTCGGGATCGCCATGGGCCTGGCCGAGGGCGTGCGGGCCCGGATCCGCCACGTCCTGCCCCGGACGATGGACCCCGAGCTGTTCCTCGTGTGCGTCGCCTCGGCGTTCCAGTTCCGGCAGGGCAACCTCCTCGCCGACGCCGCGCTCGGCCTGGCGCCGCTCGCCCCCGTGCAGGCCACCGGACCGCTCGTGACGGGCCCGACCCGCCGCGGTCGTCGCCGCTGACGGCGGGTCATCCGGGCGCCTGGGTGCGCGGTCGGCCCAGAACTAGAACTCGTTCCAGTTCTGGGCCACACTCGTGGGCCACATGGACTTCGACGACACGCCCGAGGAGGTCGCCCTCCGCACCCAGGCCCGGGCCTGGCTCGACGACCACGCGGACCTGCTCGACCCCGACTCGCTCGCCGAGATGCGGACGTACCGGGCCCGCACCGAGGAGGAGGACGAGGCGATCCTCGCCGACGCCAGGGCGTGGCAGCGCCGCAAGGCCGAGGCCGGCTGGGCGGCGCCGACGTGGCCCGCCGAGTTCGGCGGCCGCGGCCTGTCGCCGCTGCTCGCCGGCGTCTTCGCCACCGAGGAGTCGAGGTACGACGTGGCGGGGCGCATGTTCTCCGTCGGCACGGACATGGTCGGCCCGACCGTCATCGAGTGGGGGACCGACGAGCAGCGGGCCCACCTGCTGCCCCGCATCCTCCGGGCGGACGACATCTGGTGCCAGCTCTTCAGCGAGCCGGGAGCGGGGTCGGACCTCGCCGGGCTCTCGACGCGGGCGGTGCGTGACGGCGACGAGTGGATCGTCACCGGTCAGAAGGTGTGGACCTCGGGTGCGCACTACTCGGACAAGGGCATCCTGCTCGCCCGCACCGACGCCGACGTGCCGAAGCACCGGGGCATCACGGCGATGGTCGTCGACATGCGGGCGCCGGGCGTCGACGTCCGCCCCCTCCGCCAGATCGACGGCGCGATCCACTTCAACGAGGTGTTCCTCGACGAGGTGAGCGTGCCGGTCGCCGACACGATCGGGCCCGTCGGCTCCGGGTGGGGCGTGGCCCTCACGATGCTGGCCAACGAGCGCGCGTCGATCGGCGGCGGCGGGATGTACTCGTTCGACCAGGTCGCGCAGCTCGCCCGCGCCATGGGCCGCGTCCAGGAGCCGGTCGTGCGCCAGCGGCTCGCCGACCTCTACACGCGGGACCAGATCCTCCGGTTCCTCGGCTACCGGGTGCGCACCTCCGCCGCCACGGGTCGGCCGCCGGGCCCCGAGAGCTCGGTCATGAAGCTGGCGGTGTCGGCGCGCTACGAGACGGGCGGCGACCTCGTCGTCGAGCTCGAGGGTCCCGCCGGGATGCTGACCGACGGCGACGCGCCGTACGACGGCCGCTTCCAGGACCTGTTCATGGCCCAGTGGGCGCCGCGCATCGGCGGCGGCACCGACCAGGTGCAGCGCAACATCATCGGGGAGCGGGTGCTCGGCCTGCCGGGCGACGTCCGGGCCGACAAGTCCGTCCCGTTCCGCGACCTCCCGCGGACCTGATCCCGGGTCGTAGCCTCCGGTCGTGCCGACCGCCGACCTGGACCACGCCGCCACCGCGCCGCTCCGTCCGGAGGTGCGCGCCGCGGTGGAGCCCTTCCTCGCCGAGCGGTACGGCAACCCGTCGGGGGCCCACGCCCTCGCCCGGGACGCCGTGCGGGCGGTCGACGAGGCGCGGGAGCGCGTCGCCGGCGTGCTCGGCTGCCGGCCCGACGAGGTCGTGTTCACCTCGGGCGGCACCGAGGCCGACAATCTCGCGATCAAGGGCATCGCCCTCGGTGATCCGCGGGGACGCCACCTCATCACGACGCCCATCGAGCACGAGGCCGTGCAGGAATCCGCCGACTACCTGCGTCGTCTGCACAGTTTCGAGGTCACCGAGCTGCCGGTCGACGGCGAGGGCCTCGTGGATCCGCACGCGCTTACGCGGGCGTTGCGGCCCGACACGACGCTCGTGAGCATCCAGCACGCCAACAACGAGATCGGCACCGTCCAGCCGATCCCCGAACTCGCCGCGATCGCGCGGGAGCTGGGGGTGCCCGTCCACACGGATGCCGTGCAGTCGGCCGATGCGCTCGAGGTGGGGCTGGCGTCTCTCGGCGTGGACGCCGTGAGCATCGCCGGACACAAGCTGGGCGCGCCGAAGGGCATCGGTGCGCTCGCCGTGCGCGGCTCGCTCCCGCTGGAACCGTTGATGCACGGCGGAGGCCAGGAGCGCGGACGCCGCTCCGGCACCGAGAACGTCGCGGGGGTCGTGG
>JAEVZA010000112.1 GCA_023392475.1 Actinomycetes bacterium
GGCCGCCGCTGCGTCGCCGCTGCGCCGCGCCGTCGGCGGGGTGCTCCTCGCCGTGGTGGTGCTCGGCATCCTGGACGTCTTCCTGGGCGAGCAGCTGACCGTCGACCGGGACGGGCTGGACGCGTTCGCGGACGCGGGGGGTCTCGTCGGCGCCGCGGCGGCGGGCGGGCTCGGCCGGTTCCTCGGCCGCTGGGGCGCGCTGGCCGTGCTCGTCGTGGTCGGTGTCCTCGCCGTCAGCCTGCTGACCGGGCGCACGGTGCGGCAGCTCGGCACGACCGTGGCCACGGGCGCGGCGCCGCTCCTGCGGCGCGCTGGTGACTGGCTGTCGGGCCTGTTCCGCGTCGGCGACGCGGTGGAGGACGAGGACGAGGACGGCACCGGGTCCGTCGCGCTGTACGACCAGGACGTGGACGCCCCGCCGGCGAAGCCGCGGGCCAAGCGGGCGAAGAAGCCGGCGTCGCCGACGGTCGTCGTCGCCGACCCCGATCCGGTCGAGCCGGAGCAGCTGGAGATCGACCTGCCGCCGGGTGCCGCGGGTTCCCCGTGGCGGCTGCCGTCGCCGAAGCTGCTGTCGGTCTCCGGGCGGCGGGACGTCGACACCAAGGCGATCGAGGAGCGGGGCCGCACCCTCGAGGCCGCGCTCGCCGAGCACGGCGTGCAGACCCGCCTCGTCGGGATGGTCGTCGGACCCACGGTCACCCGCTACGAGCTCGAGCTCGGCGTCGGCGTGAAGGTGTCCCGGGTGACGACCCTCAGCAAGGACATCGCCTACGCGATGGCGTCACCCGACGTCCGCATCCTCGCCCCGATCCCCGGCCGCCAGGCGATCGGCGTGGAGGTGCCGAACGCGGAGCGGCAGGTGGTCAACCTCGGCGACATCCTCAACTCGGAGGAGGCCCGGCGGGCGGTGCACCCGCTGCAGGTCGGCGTCGGCCGGGACATCAACGGCATCGCCAAGCTGATGAACCTGGCGACGATGCCGCACCTCCTCATCGCGGGTCAGACCGGCGCGGGCAAGTCGTCGTGCATCAACTCGATCATCACCTCGGTGATGATGCGGGCCACACCCGAGCAGGTGCGCATGATCCTCATCGACCCGAAGCGGGTCGAGCTCACCCAGTACAACCGCATCCCGCACCTGCTCACGCAGGTGGTGGCCAACCCGAAGAAGGCGGCGAACGCGCTCAACTGGGCGGTGAAGGAGATGGAGCGCCGGTACGACCTCCTCTCCGAGGTCGGCGTGCGCGACATCACCGGCTACAACGCCAAGTTCGACCGCGGCGAGCTCCAGGCCGGCCCGGGGGAGGAGCGGGAGTTCAAGCGCCTGCCGTTCATCCTGATCGTGGTCGACGAGCTCGCCGACCTCATGATGGTCGCCCCGCGGGACGTCGAGGACGCCATCTGCCGGATCGCCCAGATGGCGCGTGCCGTGGGTCTGCACCTGGTCATCGCGACGCAGCGGCCGTCGGTGAACGTCATCACCGGCGTGATCAAGGCCAACGTGCCGGCCCGGCTCGCGTTCGCCGTGGCGTCGGCCACCGACTCGAAGGTGATCCTCGACCAGGGCGGCGCCGAGCGCCTCGTCGGCCGAGGCGACATGCTCCTGCTCGAGGGCGGGTCGAGCTCCGCCGAGCGCATCCAGGGCGCGTGGGTCGAGGAGTCCGAGGTGCAGGCGATCGTGTCGTCGTGGCGCCGCCAGGCACCCGACGTCGAGGAGCGGTACGTCGCCGACGTGCAGGGGAGCGACGACGGGCCGAGCGGGTCCGTGGGCGGGACCGGCGGCGGCGGGGACGAGGACGACGAGCTGCTCAAGCAGGCCACCGAGCTCGTGGTGCGCAGCCAGCTGGGCTCCACGTCCATGCTGCAGCGCAAGCTCAAGGTCGGCTTCGCACGAGCGGGCCGGCTCATGGACCTCCTCGAGGAGCGGGGCGTCGTCGGGCCGTCCGAGGGGTCGAAGGCCCGCGCCGTGCTGATGTCGCCCGAGGAGCTCGACGAGCTCATCGAGAACGGCGAGTTCTGAGCCGACCGCGGCGGGCGGCGCCGTCGCGGGTGCGGCCGACCCACGGGTCGGCTCCGTCGGCCGACCGCTCCGGTACGGTGCAGCCGTCCGCCGGCGATCCCGGCGGCGGACGGTCCGGGGGGACCCGAGGGGGTGGCATGCGCACGAGGTCGAGGGCCGCGCTCGCCGTGGTCGCGCTCGCGGTGGTGGCCGGCTCGGCGGCGTGCACGAGCGACGGCGCCGACCGCGCGTCGGGCACCACGAAGCCGCCCGGGACCACGACCTCGCTCGCGCCGTTCGCCGGGCCCGGCGACTTCTACGACGCGCCGGATCCGCTCCCGGAGGGCGACCCCGGCGCCCTGATCCGCTACGAGCGGGTGGACCGGCCCGCCGACACGACCCGCACCACGTGGCGGGTCATGTACCACTCGCGGGACGCCCGGGACCGCGACGTCGCCGTGACCGGGCTGGTCGCGGTGCCCGAGGCCGCGGCGCCCCCGGGCGGCTGGACCACGCTGTCGTGGGGCCACGGCACCGTCGGGCTGGCGCCCTCGTGCGCGCCGAGCCGCGGCTCGGGCGGCATCCCCGCGTTCGGCACCGACGGCATCCTCGCCGCGTCCGACTACGTCGGGCTCGGGCCGAACGGCCAGCTGCACGCCTACCTGTCGGGTCCGTCGGAGGGGCACGGCGTCATCGACGTGGTGCGAGCCGCCCGCCGGCTCCCCGGCGCGGCGGCGTCGCCCGAGTGGTCGACCGTCGGCATCTCCCAGGGCGGCCACGCCGTCCTGTTCGCCGGGGAGGAGGCGGCGGACTACGCACCGGAGCTCCACCTGGTGGGCACGGTGGCCGCCGCGCCGGGCTCGAACCTCGAGCGCTCCTTCCCGGGCGACGTCCCGCTCACGATCAACGCCGTGAAGGCGATGGCGGTGTACGGGCTGGCCGTGGACCACCCCGAGATCCACCCCGAGCGCTACGCCACGGACGCGCTGGCCGCGCTGGCCGCGAAGATGCGGACGACCTGCCTCGACGCGCTGACCCCCGAGCTCGCCGCCATGCCGCCCGACGGCTACTGGAAGGTCGACCCGCTCACGACCGACCTCGGGCGGCGCATCACGATCGAGAACGACCCCGGGCGCGTGGAGGCGGCGGCGCCGGTGCTGCTGGTGCAGGGCGACGCGGACGTCGTCGTGGCCCCGGCCCGCACGCAGGCGCTGTTCGAGGGGATGTGCGCGCTCGGCCAGGTCGTGCAGCTGGAGACGATCCCCGGCGGCAACCACGACCAGACCACCCTCGAGCGGGCCCAGGCCACCATCGCGTCCTGGCTGCAGGCGCGGTACGCCGGTGAGCCGGCGCCCGACGGCTGCCCGCCGACGACCGGGTGACCGGCCGACCCGATCCCGCGAACCCGACCAGGAGGTGCCCCACATGAGCAGCCAGCCGGAGTGGACCACGATCGCGACCGGGCTGCGGTTCCCCGAGGGGCCCGTGGCGATGGACGACGGCAGCGTGCTGCTCGTCGAGATCGCGCGCGGCACGTTGAGCCGGGTGTCGCCCGACGGCGAGGTCGGCGTGGTCGCGGACTGCGGCGGAGGACCGAACGGCGCGGCGATCGGGCCCGACGGCCAGGTGTGGATCACGAACAACGGCGGGTGCTTCGACTGGATCGACCTCGGCACGATGCTCGTGCCCGGGGACGTGCCGTCCTCGTGGAGCGGCGGCTGCATCCAGCGCGTCGACCCGTCCACGGGATCGGTCGAGGTCGTGTACGAGGCGTGCGACGGTCGACCGCTGCGGGCGCCGAACGACCTCGTGTTCGACGCGCACGGCGGCTTCTGGTTCACCGACCACGGGGTCCGGGAGGAGCGCACCAGCGACCGGACCGGCGTCTTCTACGCGCTGGCCGACGGGTCGTCGATCCGGGAGGTCATCTTCCCGCTGGACGCGCCGAACGGCGTGGGCCTGTCGCCGGCCGGCGACCGCCTGTACGTGGCCGAGACCCACACCGGCCGCGTGTACGCGTGGGACGTCCCGGAGCCCGGGGTGGCGACGGGGTCCGGGATCATGCCGCCGCACGGCGAGCTGCTCGCCGGCCTGGCCGGGCACCAGCTGCTCGACTCGCTCGCCGTCGACGGCGAGGGCTACGTGTGCGTCGGCACCCTGAGCAACGGGGGCATCACGGTCATCGCCCCCGACGGGTCGACCGTCGAGCACCTGCCGGTGGACGACCTGCTGGTCACGAACATCTGCTTCGGCGGCCCCGACCTCCGCACGGCGTACGTCACGTCGTCGGGCACCGGCCGGCTGCTCAGCGCCCCGTGGCCGCGGCCGGGGCTCCGGCTCGCCAACCAGTAGCCGGGGCTCCGGCTCGCCGACCAGGAGCCGGGGCTCCGGCTCGCCGACCAGGAGCCAGCCGTTCTGTTCGTCGGAAGGAGGTGATCACCACCGCTTCCGACGAACAGAACGGGTGCAGGCGGGGGATCGGGCGGTCCCGGGCGCCCGCGCCGGCGCCGGTACCCTTCGGTGGTGCCCCGCTCGTACTGGGTCGAGACGCTCGGCTGCCCCAAGAACCAGGTCGACTCCGACAAGCTCGTCGGCACCCTGGTCGCGGACGGCATGGTCGCCGCCGACTCGCCCGAGGGCGCCGACCTCGTCGTCGTGAACACCTGCGCCTTCGTCGAGGAGGCCCGGGAGGAGAGCGTCGCCACGATCCTCGCCCTCGAGGACCAGCGCGCCGACGGCGCCCAGCTGGTGGTGACGGGCTGCATGGCCGAGCGCTACGGCGACGAGCTGGCCGATGCGCTGCCCGAGGTGGACGCGGTCCGCGGCTTCGGCGTGCCCGTCGCGCTGACCGAGAAGCCGGCGGGGCGCGGCGGGCTGGCGGTGACGTCGGAGGCCGTGCCGACGCTGGACCTCCTCAACCTGCCCCGCCCGCGCTCGGAGCGGCCGTGGGCCTACGTGAAGGTGGCCGAGGGCTGCGACAAGGCGTGCGGTTTCTGCGCGATCCCGTCGTTCCGCGGCCCGCAGCGGTCGCGGACCATCGAGTCGGTGCTCGCGGAGGTGGACCAGCTCGGCGCCCGCGAGATCGTGCTCGTGGCCCAGGACCTCGCCGCGTACGGCCGTGACCGCACCGGCCCCGCCGCGGGCGGGGAGCGCGCGATCGTGCCGCTCCTCCAGGCCGTCGCGGCGCGGGTCGACCGCGTGCGGCTGCTGTACCTGTACCCGTCGGAGCTCACCGACGAGCTGATCGAGCTGGTCGCCGACGGCCCCGTGCCGTACTTCGACCTGTCGCTGCAGCACGTGTCGGCGCCGCTCGTGCGCCGGATGCGCCGATGGGGGGACGGCGAGCGGTTCCTCGCCCGGATCGAGCAGATCCGGGGCCGCCGGGCCGACGCCGCGTTCCGGTCGAACTTCATCGTCGGCTACCCCGGGGAGACCGAGGAGGACCACGACCGGCTGCTCGACTTCGTCGAGGCGGCCGAGCTCGACTGGTGCGGCTTCTTCGCGTACTCCGCCGAGGAGGGGACCCACGCCGCGGGGCTCGACGGGGTCGTCGACGACGGGCTCGTCGCCGACCGCCTCGCCGAGCTGCGCGAGCTGCAGGACGGCATCACGGCGCGCCGGCGCGACGCGCTGGTGGGCACGGAGCTCGAGGTCCTGGTCGACGAGCCGGGGGAGGCGCGGTCGCACCACGAGGCGCCCGAGATCGACGGCATCGTCGAGGTGCCGGACGACCTCGAGGTCGGCGAGCTCCACCGCGTGGTCGTGACCGCGGCGTCGGGCCCCGACCTCACGGCCGTGCCGGTCCGCGCATCGGCGCCGAGCGGTGCGCGCGGCGCCGGCGGGCGGAGCGTGGCCGCCGAGGGCGCGGCATGACGGTCGAGAGCGCCGGCACGTTCGGCCCGGGGGCGCTGCTCACGCCCGCGAACGTCATCACGATCGTGCGCATCGCGCTGGCGCCCGTGGCGTTCGTGATGATCCTGAACGACACGTCGAGCTGGCCGCTGTTCGTCCTGTGGTTCGTGATCACGACGTCGGACAGCCTCGACGGCTACCTCGCCCGGCGGCAGGGCACCACGCGGTCGGGCGCGTTCCTCGATCCGCTGGCCGACAAGGTGCTGGCCCTCGGCGGGCTCTGGGCGATGGTGCTGGCCGGCCGCTTCTGGTGGCTGCCGGTCGTGCTCATCACGCTGCGCGAGGCGGTGATCTCGGCGTTCCGCAGCTACTGGGGTCGCCGCGGGCTCGCCGTGCCGGCGTCGAAGGTCGCGAAGTTCAAGACGTTCCTGCAGTTCAGCGCCGTCGGGTTCGTGGTGTGGCCGTGGTTCACCGACTGGACCTGGCTGGCGGACGGCTGCCTCTGGGCCGGCGTCGCCGTCGCCTGGATCAGCGCCGCGCAGTACCTGCACGCCGGGTCCCGGTCGACCACGACCATGGCCCGCGACTGACGGCTCCCGTCGATCCCGGTAGGAACGTTCCTCACGCGCGGAGCGCAGCTGCCGATCGAAGGGCATGCGCCGACGTCGCTCCACCCGCCTCGCCCTGCTCGCCCTCCTGCCGCTCACGGTCGTGCTGGCCTCGTGCCGCGGCGGACAGACGATGTGGGGCCCGTGCACGCCGGGTGACGACCCGACCGGCACCGACGGCACGTACGTGCTGCTGTGCCGCGACGGGACGTGGACGCCGGTGATGACGGTCGCCGAGTACGGCCGGCTCCTGCGCGGCGAGCACGTCGACGTGGCGCCGCTGCCGGAGCGGCCCGATCCCACGACGAGCACGACGAGCACCACGACCACGACGAGCACGACGACCACGTCCACGACGAGCAGCACCACCACCTCGACGACGACCACCACGATCCCCGCGCCGACGCTCACCGCGGTCTCGCCGTCCGTCGGTCGGACCGCCGGCGGTGACGTCGTCACCATCACCGGCACCGGCCTCAGCGGCACCACCGGCGTCGCCTTCGGCGGGCAGGACGCGGCCTCGCTCACCGTCGTCGACGACACGACCGTCACCGCGGTGACGCCGTCGGGCCCGGCCGGCTCGGTCGACGTCGTGGTCACCGCTGCAGGCGGGTCGACGACCCTCCCGAACGGCTACACGTACGCGAACGCGCCGTCGCTGTGGTTCGTGACGCCCAGCAGCGGCTCGTCGGGGACGAGCGTGACCGTCACGGGGAGCGGCTTCACCGGTGCCACCGCGGTGTGGTTCGGCGACGTCGCGGCGACCTCGTTCACCGTCGACTCGGACACGCAGATCACGGCCGTCGCACCGGTGCACGACCTGGGCATCGCCTTCCTCGGCGTCACCGGACCCGGTGGCACGGGGTCCGGCGGGACGGGATCGATGTTCTTCTACACGGCGCCGCCGCTGTCCGAGGCCTGACCCGCCGCCCGGGCCGTTCGGCGGCGGGCGTCGCCGGCCGCAGTAGGTTGCGGGCCCATGCGCGTCGAGGTGGTGGCCATCGGGACCGAACTGCTGCTCGGGCAGATCGTCGACTCGAACTCGTCGTGGATCGGTGAGCAGCTCGCGCTGAGCGGCCTCGACTCGTACTTCCAGACCAAGGTGGGTGACAACCTCGGCCGGATCGTCGACGTCATCGAGCTCGCGCTCTCCCGCAGCGACGCCGTCATCTGCACGGGCGGCCTCGGGCCGACGCAGGACGACCTGACCCGCGAGGCCATCGCCGCCGTGATGGGCGTGGAGCTCGAGGAGTCGGAGGAGGCCGCGGAGCGGATCATCGCCATGTTCGGCGGTCGTGGGCGGCGCATGCCGATGAACAACCTGCGCCAGGCGATGAAGCCCGTCGGCGCCGACTTCATCCCGCAGCAGCCGGGCACCGCGCCGGGGCTGATCTGCCCCGTGGAACGCCCGGGCCCCGACGGCGGACCCGTGTCGAAGGTCATCTACGCCGTGCCCGGCGTCCCGTGGGAGATGCAGGAGATGGTCGCCGGCACCGTCCTGCCCGACCTGCAGCAGCGCGCCGGCATCACGTCGGTGATCGCGAGCCGGACGTTGCGCACCTGGGGCGAGTCCGAGTCGGGGCTGGCCGAGGTGCTCGCCGATCGCCTCGTGGAGCTCGACCGCACGGGCACCGCGACGATCGCGTTCCTGGCCTCGGGCATGGAGGGGCTGAAGGTCCGCGTCACCGCCAAGGCGGCGACCGAGGACGAGGTCGCCGAGGTCCTCCGGGCCGAGGAGTCCGTGCTGCGGGACCTGCTCGGCGGGATCGTCTTCGGCGTGGACGACGACACGATGGAGTCGGTCGTGCTCGACCTGCTGCGCGAGCGCGGGCTCACCCTCGGCGTCGCGGAGTCGCTCACCGGCGGGATGATCGGGTCGCGCCTGTGCGACGTGCCCGGCGCGAGCGACGTGTTCCGCGGCTCGATCGTGTCCTACGCGTCCGACGTGAAGCACGAGCTGCTCGGCGTCCCCGACGGCCCCGTGGTGAGCGAGGAGGCGGCCCGCGCCATGGCGATCGGCGCGCGCCGCGTGCTCGGGACGGACGTCGGCATCGCCGCCACGGGCGTGGCCGGGCCCGACGAGCAGGAGGGTCGCCCGGCGGGCACCGTGTGCATGGCCGTCGCGGTCGGGGACCCCGCGGGCGGCGGCGTCGTCGACTCGATCGAGGTGCGGCTCCCGGGCCGTCGCCGGCAGGTGCGTGAGTTCACCGTGATCTCGGTGCTCGGGCTGCTGCGCCGCCGGCTGCTCGACCTCGACTGACCCCGGCTCCCGGTGCGCCTCTTCGTCGCCGCCCGCCCGTCGCCGGAGGTGCGGGAGCGGCTGGCGGCGCTGCCCCGGCCCGACGAGCCCGGCGTGCGGTGGGTGCCGCCCGAGCGGTGGCACGTCACGCTGCGGTTCCTCGCGGACGCCGAGCCGGGGCCGCTCCTCGACGCGCTGGCGGAGGTCGCGCTGGCGCCGGCGCGCGCGGTGCTCGGCCCGCGGGTCTCACGGCTCGGTCGCTCGGCGGTCGTGGTGCCGGTGGCGGGG
>JAEVZA010000115.1 GCA_023392475.1 Actinomycetes bacterium
CACGGGGCGCACTCGTGCGACCGCCCGGGCTGGCGACGCCCCCGGTCGGCGGCGAGGTGGGGGTCGACGGCGCGTCCCGGGGCATGCCGTTCCTCGAGCAGACGGCGTGGTCGCCGGCGGACGACCAGCCCGGCGAGCCGCTGCGGCGCCTGGTGTGGTTCCGCTTCGCCACGCCGCCGCTCGAGGACGACGGCACCTGGGACCCGACGGCGCTCCTGGTCCCGGGCGACGCCCTGGGCACCGCGCTCCCCGACGACGCGCACGGCTCCTCGACGCTGTCGTCGGTGTCGCTGCACATCTCGGCCCAGCTGCACCGCCCGGCCCGTGGCCCCTGGATCGGCATCGACACCAGCTGCCACCAGCTCGGCGAGGGGATCGTCGCCGGGACCTCGGAGCTGTGGAGCGAGGACGGCGCCCACGTCGGGACGGTCACGCAGACCGCGCTGTTGCGCGCCGGGTAACCGGGCCCGTCCGGCCCAGCTCCGACGCGTCCTGCTGCGCGGGAGCGCGCCGGCCCGGCTGGTGCTCCGGCGGGCGCCAGCGGATACCGTTTCCGCCCGTCACACCGGTCACCGGAGGCCGCGGCGTCCGCCGCCGGCCGGGTCGGGCCCGGACCGCACCGTGGAGGGGACGTGAGGATCGCGATCGTCGGGACCGGCGCGATGGGTGCCGTGTACGCGGCCCTGCTGAAGAAGTCCGGCCACGAGGTGTGGGCGATCGACACGTGGACGGACCACACGTCCGCGATCGCCGCGGAGGGCCTGCGCGTCTCCGGGGCGAGCGGGACCTACGTCGTCGACGGCTTCGACGTCGGCGCGACGCCCGCGGACGCCGGGCCGTGCGACCTCTGGATCGTGGCGACGAAGGCCGCCGACGTGGACGAGGTCGTCCGGGGCATCGTCCCGCTGCTGCGGCCGGAGGACGTGGTCATGCCGTTCCAGAACGGCCTGGGGGCGGGCGAGCGCGTGGCCCGCCACGTCGACGAGGGCCAGATCGTGATCGGCATCGCCGAGGGGTTCGGCTCGTCCATCCCGGATCCCGGCGCGGTGCACCACAACGGGATGCGGCTGATCCGCATCGGCGAGATGCGCGGCGGCCTCACCGATCGCGTGCTCGAGCTCGAGCGCCGGTGGAGCGAGGCGGGCTTCAACGTGCGGGCCTTCGACGACATCGAGCGCATGATCTGGGAGAAGTTCCTCTGCAACGTCACCCTCAGCGCGCCGACGGCGGCGTTCGACGTGACGGTCGGGGAGCTGCAGGGCGACCCGGAGCTCTGGGCCGTCGCCATCGGCTGCCTGCTGGAGGCGCACCGCGTCGCCGAGGCGCGCGGCGTCGCCCTGTCCTTCGACGACCCGGTCGCCTACGTCTCGGAGTTCGCGGCGACGATCCCCGACGCCAGCCCGTCGATGCGCCTCGACCACCTGGCCGGGCGGCGCTCGGAGGTCGACGTCATCAACGGCCGCGTCGTCGAGCTCAGCCGGGAACTGGGCCTCGACGCGCCGTTCAACCAGACGCTGTGCACGGTCCTCCGGGAGCGCGAGTCCCGGTTCCCGGCCGGCCGCTGACGACGTCGCGCGGTCCCGTTCCGCCGGGCGCCGTTCCGCCGGGAGCGGGCGCCCGTCCGGTCAGACCGGTCGGACCCAGCCCCGCGGCATCGGGAAGTCGAAGTCGGCGTAGGTGACGATCCCCGGGGGCGCGGCGACCACCGGGGCGATGGCGTTCAGCGCGGGGACCGCGGTGATGACGTGGCCGATCGACATGAGGTCCTCGAGCGTCTCGGCCACGAAGTCGGGCGGCGGCAGGAAGTCGAGCGCCGCGGTCACCGTCGGCAGCCCGTCCACCGTGATGGTCCACCCGTCCTTCTCGATGACCCACGCCGGCTCCAGCGCATCGCCCTTCTTCCAGCGGACGCTCAGGTCCACCACGACCCGCCCGTCGACGCGTCCCTGCCAGCTCGCGGCGACTCCGGCGACGCAGCCTGCCGGGATCGTCCACGAGGCCATCTCGACGTCCGCGGTCGTCATCGCGAACTCGGACTCGCAGACGATCTCGTCGAGCTCCACCCCGATCGCGTCGGCGACGACGGCCACGGCCTCGCCGAAGACGGCCGTGCCCTCCTGCGCCATGCGGGGCAGGTCGGGGTCGTCGATCGGCCGGCCGAAGCCGACGGGGCGCTCGGTGTCGGGCGAGTCGTAGAAGGTGGTGTCGGCGGTCTCGCTCACGGTCACCTTGTCGATGCGGCTGCAGATGCCGGCCACGGTGATGGCGACGAGCTCCGCGAAGCCGGGGCTCACGCCCGTGCCCATGAGGGTGGCGCCCCCGCGCTCGCACGCGTCGACGAGCCGCTGGTGGTCGTCGCCGAGCCGCCGGCCGGTGATGATCGCCGCGGTCGTCACGACGTCGACGCCGGCCTCGAGCAGGCGCACGAGCTCGTCGACCGACGGCCACATCGGGTTGTAGACGACGCAGTCGGGGGACAGGGCGAGCAGCGCGTCGACGTCGTCGGTCGCCCGGACCCCGACGGGGCCGATCCCGACGAGCTCGCCGACGTCCCGGCCGACCTTGTCGGCCGACCACGCGAAGCACCCCACGAGCTCGAGGCCGGGGTTGGCGTGGATCGCCTTGACCGACTCGGTGCCGACGTTGCCGGTCGTCCACTGCACGACGCGGATGGTCATCCGTCCCTCCGTTCCCCACGCACCGCCGGTGCGCTCAGATGTACATGCCGCCGTTGACGCCGATCACCTGGCCGGTGATGTAGCCGCCCTCCTCGGAGCAGAGGAAGGCGCACGCCGCGCCGATGTCGGCCGGCGTGCCGGCCCGCCCGAGCGGGATGAACCCGGCGAGCGCGTCGATCGGCGGCACGTCGCCGCGCTCCTCGGCGTCGCGCGCCATCGGCGTGTCGACGAGCGTGGGCGGGATCGTGTTCACCGTGATGCGCTTCGAGGCGAGCTCGTGCGCGAACGCCTTGGTGAGGCCGATCACGCCGCCCTTTGACGCGACGTAGTGCGCCATGCGCGGCGCGCCCGACTGCGCGCTCGACGACGAGATGGTGACCATGCGGCCCCACCCCGCCTCCTCCATGTCGGGCACCGCGAGCTGGAGGCACGTGAACGTCCCGGTCAGATTGACGGCGATGATGCGGTCCCACTGCTCGGGGGTGATGGCCGTGATGTCGTCGAAGGACTCGATGCCGGCGCTCGTGACCACGATCGTGATCGGCCCGAGCCGCTCCCGCACCGCGTCGTAGGCGGCCTGCACCGCGGCGCGGTCGGCCACGTCGGCCTCGATGCCGATCGCTCGACCCGCGTCGCCGAGCGCGTCGGCGGCCGCCTGCGCCGCGGCGCCGTCCCGGTCCAGCAGCGCGACCGCGTGGCCGTCGGCGAACAGGCGCTCCGCGATGCCGAGGCCGATGCCCGACGCCGCACCGGTCACGATCGCGACCCGGCCGGTCGGTCCCCCGGCGGTCATGACGGCGCCTCCGTCGGCGTGAACTCGATGTGCAGGTTCGTGAGGCCCCGGAGGATCCACGTGGGCTCGTAGTCGAAGCGCCGGGCGCCCGGCGGACCGTGGTGCTCCTCGGACAGCCGCAGGTCGCGCATCCGGTCGAGGATGCGCTCGATGCTGACGCGGGCCTCGACGCGGGCGAGCGGGCCGCCGGGGCACGAGTGGTGGCCGCGGCCGAACGCCATGTGCTCGCGGGAGTTCGGCCGCTCGATGCGGAACTCCTCGGGGCACTCGAAGCGGCGGGGGTCGCGGTTGGCGGCGCCGTTGAGCAGCATGACGGGCGTCCCCGCCGGGATCTCGACGCCGCCGACCTCGGTGGTGCGCCGCGTGAGCCGGAAGTCGGCCTTCACCGGGCTCTCCATGCGGAGCGCCTCCTCGACGAACTCGGGGATGAGGTCGCGGTCGGCCCGCAGCTGGTCCTGCACCTCGGGGTGCTCGCACAGGTGCTTGACGCACGTCGCGAGCAGCTTGGCGGTGGTCTCCTGGCCGGCCGCGAACAGGAACGTGGCGCTGCGCACGACGTTCACCACCTCGGGGGTGGTGCCGTCGGGGTACGTCCCGAGCGCCAGGTCGGTGAGCACGTCCTTGCGCGGGTTCGCTCGGCGGTCCTCGATGTAGGCGGAGAACACCGCGTCGAGCGAGTCGAGCTTGTTGAGCGGTGCGTCGTCGGCCTCGGCACCGGTCTCGACCATGCCCGGCGGCACGCTCAAGCCGAAGAACTTGCGGAGCTCGGCGTGGTCCTCCTCGGGGACGCCGAGGACGTCGGCGACCGCGAGCATCGCGAAGGGCTGGGAGTACCGGCCGATGAACTCGCAGCGACCGTCGGCGATGAACTCGTCGAGCTGCTGGTCCGCGGCCCGCCACATGAACGCCTCGTTGTCCTTGAGGCGGCGAGGCGTCAGCAGCCGCATGAGCAGCGCCCGCTCCTGGGTGTGCATCGGCGGGTCCATCGTGACCATGTGCTCGTTCATGGGGAGCTGGTCGCGGTGCTCGTCGATGACGGCGCCGACGTCGTCGCCCTCGAGCGGGACGGGGAACTCGGCGAACGGCCCGATGACCGAGTTGCACGACGAGAAGGTCTCGACGTCCCGGTAGATCTCCGCGGCCTCGTCCCAGCCCGTGACCGCGAGCACGCCGTGGTGGGCGGTCGGGGTGATCGGGCACTTCGAGCGGAGGTGCTCGAAGTAGGGGTACGGGTCCTCGATCAGCGAGGTGTCGGTGAAGAAGTCGACCGTGTCGAGCGACGGGTCGACGGTCTCGGGTTCGGTCACGGCAGGCCCCCCGGGTGCCTCGAGTGCGTGGCGCTGTCCGGACGGGTGCTGTGCACTCGCCCAACACGTGCTGGGCGAGTGCTTAGCAGGCGGGCGCGGACCATGACAAGGTGTCGGCATGGCCTCGACGCGCCGGGTGGGCGCGACCGACTCCAAGACGCGCGGGCACCTCATGGACGTCGCCGAGGAGATGATCCTCACCGAGGGCTACGCGTCCGTGACCTCGCGGAAGCTCGGCGCCCGCGCCGGCGTGAGCCCGCAGCTGGTCCACTACTACTTCCGCACGATGGACGAGCTGTTCGTCGAGGTGTTCCGACGTCGTGCCGAGGAGGGCCTGGCCCGGATCACCGACGAGCTCGCCGCCGACCGCTCGCTGCCCAACGTCTGGCGGCTCACGTCGAACCCGGTGGGCGCGCGCCTCAACGTCGAGTACGCGGCGCTGGCGAACCACCGACCCGAGGTGGGCGCGGAGGTGGCCCGCCACGGTGCCCGGTTCCGCGAGCTCCAGAGCGAGGCGGTGGCGGCGCGGATGCGGGAGCTCGGTGTGGACGAGGAGCGGTGGCCGCCCGTCGTGGCGCTGCTGGCGATGACGGGGCTGGCCCAGATCATGTCGATCGAGTCGGCGTTCGGGTTCACGCTCGGCCACGCCGAGGCGACCGCCTTCGTCGAGCAGCTGCTCGCCCGGCTCGAGGCCGACGCTCCCGTCGAGCCCTGATCCCGGTCCGGCGGTGCGAACCACCGGCGTCGCGGGCGGGGAGCACGCGGTGCCGGTCGTGGCGTGCGCGAGGATCTCCGGCCGTGACGTCGACGAGGATCCACCCCGACCTCCGCCGTGCCGCCCGGGTGCTGCCGCGGCACCTGGTCGGGCCCCGCTCGTTGCCGGCGATCCGCGTCGCGGAGCGGCTGGCGGCCCGACGGCCGGCGCCGACGGGCGTCCTGGTCGAGCGCGTGGGGTCGGTGCCCGTGCGGCTGCACCTGCCACCGGGGTACCGCTCCGGCGACGTGGCGCCGACGGTCCTCTGGATCCACGGCGGCGGGTACGTGATCGGGCTCGCCGCCCAGGACGACGCGTGGTGCGCGGAGCTGGCCCGCCGCCTCGGCGCGGTCGTGGCGGCCGTCGACTACCGCACGGCGCCGGAGCACCCGCACCCGGCGCCGATCGAGGACTGCCACGCCGCGCTGGTGTGGCTCGCCGCGCGCCCCGACGTCGACGCGGGCCGGATCGCCGTCGCCGGAGCGAGCGCGGGCGGGGGCTTGGCGGCCGCGCTCGCCGCCCTGGCCGTCGACCGGGGCCGGGTGCGGCCCGCGTTCCAGCTGCTCGTGTACCCGATGCTCGACGACGGCACGACCGCGACGTCTCCCGACGCCCGGGACCACCGGCTGTGGGACGCACGGTCGAACCGGTTCGGCTGGGCCTCCTACCTCGGCCCCGAACCCCGCTCGGCGGGCTGGGAGGTCGCGGTCCCCGCCCGGCGCGACGACCTCGCCGGCCTGCCGCCGGCGTGGGTCGGGGTCGGCACGCTCGACCTCTTCCACGACGAGGACGTGGCCCACGCCGAGCGGCTTCGGGCCGCCGGGGTGCCGTGCGACCTCGACGTCGTGACCGGCGCGTTCCACGGCTTCGACGGCATCGTCCCGAAGGCGGCCGTCAGCCGCGCCTTCCGCGACGCGCAGGTGGGCGCGCTCGCCGGCGCCCTCACGACGGCCTGAGCGGCGCGGCCGGCGGCGGTCAGGCGCTCGTGGCCGACAGCTGCTCCTCGACCGCTGCGACCAGCGCCGGGTCGTCGGGCGTGACCGTCGGCGCCCACCTGGCGACCACGTCGCCCTCCCGGGACACGAGGAACTTCTCGAAGTTCCACAGCACCTCGGGGTCGTCGGTCGGGTCGAGGCCGTGGCCGCGGAGGGTGTCGCGGAACGACGCCTTGTCGCCCTGCGCCTCCGGGGCCTGCGCGGTCAGCTCGTCGTAGAGCGGGTGCCGGTCGACGCCGACGACCGAGATCTTCGAGAACATCGGGAAGGTCACCGAGTACGTGGTGTCGCAGAACGCCGCGATCTCCGCGTCGGACCCGGGCTCCTGCGCGCCGAAGTCGTTGGCCGGGAACCCGGTGACCACGAGCCCGTCGTCGCGGTAGCGCTCGTACAGGGACTCGAGCGCCGCGTACTGCGGCGTGAGCCCGCACTGCGAGGCGACGTTCACGACGAGCACGACCGACCCGGCGAAGTCGCCGAGCGAGCTCGGCGCGCCGTCGATGGTGCTGACGGGGATCTCCTGGAGCTCGGTCATGCCCGACGGCAACACGGTCGCCGACGCGTCGATTCCCGGCCCGATCCCGGCGTTCTGACTGCTTTTCACGTCGCCCCACGACGTGAAAGGCAGTCAGAACGCGGATCGGGCAGGTGGGTGGCGGGGTCTGAACCCGTCCGGGCGGGGTAGGTGCAACCGGCGATCGTCGCAGGGGATGTCAGCCATCAGATCCACCGATCCGTCGGACCACCCGGTCCGGCGGGAGGACAAGGGGGACACCATGTCCGGTCCAGTGCAGCGAGCAGCGCTCGTGGTCGCCGTCGCCGTCGCGACGCTCGGCCTGGTGGCGTGCGGTGGGGACGACAACGCGTCGTCGTCGACCACGACCACCTCGGGCAGCAAGACGTCGACGACGGAGGGGCTGACCCCTGCGTCCTTCACGTCGGACTTCTCCGCGATGAAGCAGCTCACCGACCTCGCGAAGAAGGGCAAGGGCAAGGTCGCCGTGCTCCTGCCCGACACGACCTCCTCGGCCCGCTACGAGACCTTCGACCGCCCCTACCTCCAGCAGGCGTTCGAGGCCGCCGGCCTCACGAAGGACCAGTACTCGATCGACAACGCGCAGGGCAGCGCCAGCACGATGCAGACCCAGGCGGAGGCCGCCATCACCGACGGTGCGAGCGTGCTCCTCGTCGACGCCATCGACTCCGGCAGCGGTGCGGCCATCGAGTCGAACGCCGAGTCGAAGGGCGTGAAGGTCATCGACTACGACCGGCTCGTGAAGGGCGGCCCGCAGGACCGGGTGTACGTCAGCTTCGACAACGTGAACGTCGGCAAGCAGATCGGCCAGGGCGCCGTCGACTGCATCACCAAGTGGAAGGTGAAGGACCCGAACGTCCTCGTGATGTCGGGCGACCCGACCGACAACAACGCCAAGCTGTTCTCCGAGGGCTACCAGGGCGTCCTCAAGAAGTACTTCGACGACGGCTCGTACAAGAACGCCGGTGAGCCGGCGGGCACCTGGACGCCGGCGACGGCGGCCACCACGTTCGAGCAGGCCTACACGGCGGATCCGAAGATCAACGCCGCCATCACGCCGAACGACGACAACGCCAACGCCGTGATCGCCCAGCTCCAGGCGAAGCAGGTGCCGCCGAACACGTTCCCGACCACCGGCCAGGACGCGTCGCTCTCCGGGCTCCAGAACATCCTGAAGGGCTACCAGTGCGGCACCGTGTACAAGCCGATCTACCTGGAGGCCCAGGCCGCCGCAGCGATCGCCCTGTACATGCGGGCCGGTGAGTCGCCGCCGAAGGGCCTGGTCAACGGGACCACGGACGACTCGCAGTCGGGCCAGAAGGTCGACTCGGTGCTCCTGGGCCCGACCTGGGTGACGACCGAGAACATGGCGCAGACGGTGGTGAAGGACAAGGCCGTGAACGTCACGGAGCTGTGCATCGCGGCGTTGCAGAGCGCGTGCCAGGCGGCGGGGATCAGCTGACCCGCCGCGGGCCCGTGGACACCCCGGTCTCCTCCGAGCTGCAGACGGGCAGCGGTGCGGACGTGCTCGACGCGGACGCGCCGCTGCTGTCGCTGCAGGGCATCGACAAGCACTTCGGCGCCGTGCAGGCGCTGACCGACGTCGACCTGGACGTCAACCGCGGCGAGGTCCTCGCGCTCGCCGGCGACAACGGCGCCGGCAAGTCGGTGCTCATCAAGTGCATCGCCGGCATCCACCACGTCGACGGCGGGCAGATCCGGTTCGAGGGGCGCCCCGTCAACATCCGCACGCCGCGCGACGCCTCGGCCCTGGGCATCGAGACGGTGCACCAGGACCTGGCGCTCGCGGACAACCTGGACATCGTCCAGAACATGTTCCTCGGTCGTGAGCGCCTGCGGCACCTGCTGCTCGACGAGGACTCGATGGAGCGGGCCGCGAACGAGACGCTGTCGAGCCTCGCGGTCACGACGGTGCGATCGGTCCGCCAGCAGGTCGCGTCGCTCTCGGGCGGCCAGCGTCAGTCCGTCGCCATCGCCAAGGCGGTGCTCTGGAACTCGAAGCTCGTGATCATGGACGAACCGACCGCCGCCCTCGGCGTCGCCCAGACGACCATGGTGCTCGACCTCGTGCGCCGCCTCGCCGATCGCGGCCTCGCCGTCCTCATCGTGTCGCACAACATGAACGACGTCTTCCAGATCGCGGACCGCATCGCCGTGCTGCACCTGGGGCGGATGGTGGCGGTGCGGCCGGTGTCGGAGATGGACCGCCAGATCGTCGTGGACCTGATGACCTCGGGCCGGTCGGACCGCACCGCCGGCGGCGCCGGCGGTGCGGCCACGACCGACGAGGGCACCCCGGCCGGTGCCGACAGCGGCACCCCGGCCTCGACCGCGGCGACGCCCGGCGGGACGGCGGCTCCGTCCGGCGACGATCCGGGGA
>JAEVZA010000146.1 GCA_023392475.1 Actinomycetes bacterium
ATCGGTCGGAGCTGTCGGCGGCGATGGCGAAGGTGGCCGACATCGACCGGACCGCCTGCCGGACGGCTGCCGCCTCGCAGTTCTCGGTCGAGCGCATGGTGGAGCAGCACCTCCGGCTCTACGACCAGCTCGGATGATCGGGCCGAGCGCCGCCTGACCTCGAGAGCGGCAGCGGCGCGCGCCAGCTCGACCTGCGGTCGCGCCGAGCGTGCCGCTCGGCGCGGCTCACGCGGGGACCGCCGGCTCAGGACGTCTCGTGGTCCTCGGGGTCCTCGAGCAGGCCGGCGACGTCGGCCAGCGCCCCCGCGAGGCGCGAGGCGCGGACCAGCGCGCGGGCGACCTCGTGGGAGGCGTGCTGGCCCTGGTCGTACAGCGGCGGCTCGCCGATCGAGCGGACGGCCATGGTCGGGTCGGTCGCCACCGCGATCGGCTGGGGGTCGGGCAGCTGCGGGACGGGCTTCCAGAAGTCGACCGGGTCGACCTTGGGCGCCTTGCCGCGACCGCCGCGCTGCCGGTTGCTCGATCCTCTGGACCTGCTGGTCATGTGTCGTCCTCGGTCAGGAGCTGGTCGTCACGGAGGCCGAGGGCCAACCGCAGCTGGTTCGTGTCGAGATCCGCGAGCGAGCTCGAACCCGGGAGGACGAGGTCCGCGATGTGGCGCTTGCCGGCCACGACCTCCTCCACGCGCTCGTCCACGGTGCCGGGGCAGACCAGTCGGTGCGACACCACGGTCCGTGTCTGGCCGATGCGCCAGGCGCGGTCCCGGGCCTGGTCCTCGACCGCCGGGTTCCACCACCGGTCGTACAGGACGACGTGGTTCGCCGCGGTGAGGTTGAGCCCGGTGCCGCCGGCCTTCAGGGACAGGACCAGCGCGCCCGCGCCGGGGCGCTCCTGGAACTCCGCGATCATCCGGTCCCGGGCCGTCCGGGCGAGACCGCCGTGGTAGCAGTCGATCGGCTGGCCGGTCAGCTCGGTGAGGTGATCGGCCATCTTCTTGCCCCACTCGGCGAAGTGGGTGAAGACCAGCACCTTCTCGCCGGCGGCGAACACCGTGTCGACGATCTCCTCGAGGCGGGTGAGCTTCCCGGATCGCCCGGCGAGCGGCTCGTCGTCGGCCTGGTAGGCGGCTGGGTGGTTGCAGATCTGCTTGAGCGCCGTGATGGCGGCGAGGATCGCCCCCTGCTTGGGTTCGCCGCCGCCCACCTCGCTCACGTCGGCCACCAGCGAGTCGAGCACGGCCTGGTACAGGCCCACCTGCTCGGGCGTCATCATGCAGTGGTCGAGCTCGTCGATGCGGTCCGGGAGCTCCCGGGCGACCTCGGGCTCGCTCTTCGTGCGGCGGAACACGAGGATGCCGTTGAGCGCCCGCAGCGCGGCCTCGCCCTCGCCTGACATCTGCGAGACGAACCCGGCGCGGCTGCCCACGAGACCCGGGTTGGTGAAGTCCAGGATGGCCCAGAGGTCACCGAGGCCGTTCTCGATCGGCGTCCCCGTCAGCGCGACCCGGGTGCCGGCGTCGAGGCGCCGCAGCTGCTGGGCCTGCTCCGAGCTGTGGTTCTTGATGGCCTGCGCCTCGTCGAGCACGACCTGGGTGAAGTGGCGCTCGGACAGCGCGTCGATGTCGCGCACCGCCGTGCCGTACGTCGTGATGACCACGTCCGCGCCGTCGAACGCCCGGTCCATGTCGGGACCGGACGCGCGGTTGGGGCCGTGGTGCACGAGCACCTCCACCCCAGGGGTGAACTTGGCGGCCTCGGCGGCCCAGTTGCCGACCACCGCCGGCGGTGCGATGACGAGCGCCGTGCCGCTGCCGGTCGTCCGTGCGAGGTGGGCGAGCATGGTCGGCGTCTTGCCGAGACCCGGGTCCAGGGCCAGGCAGCCACCCAGCTCGACGGTGTGGAGGAAACCCAGCCACGCGAGCGCCTCGGCCTGGTACGAGCGGAGCTCGCCGACGAAGCCCTCGGGCCGGGTGACCGGATCGGTGGAGATGTGGCTGGCCTTCTCGAACAGCTCCGAGGCCCACCCCGTGCCGTCGACCGTGATGCCGCCGCCGAGCAGATCGCCCTCGAGCCCGATCGAGTGGCGGAGGATCTCCGCGCCGGTCATGCGCGTCTGGTCGGCCCGCTCGGCCAGCGCCGCCGCCGCCTCCTTCAGGTCGACCGCGTCGAGCTCGACCCAGTGGCCGTGCGAGCGCACCAGCGGGCGGGCCTCGGACGCGAGGCGTGCGATGTCCTCGGCCGTGAGCTCGACGTCGTCGAACAGGACCGACCACCGGACGTCGGACAGCTGGTGGGCGCCCACGACCGTGTCGCCGGCCATCGACTCCGCGAACAGCCGCAGCGAGGGCGACGGCTTGCGGCGCGACAGCGCCGGCACGCGGACCTCGAAGCCGGCGGCCTCGAGCTGGGGACCGGTCGCGGTCATCAGCTCCCAGGCCTCGTCCTGGCTCAGGTACACCTGGCCGCGGCGCATGGCACCCGGGCGGAGCAGGGCGGGGAACACCCGCTCGAGCCGGGCGAGCTCGCCCGCCAGCGCCGAGGTGGACCTGCCGTCCGCGAGGGCCTGCTCGACCGGCAGCAGGGTGCCCTTGGCGCCCGGGCCGAGCACCGAGAGGAACCAGGCGTCGCCGGAGTCCGGCGGGTCGAGCGAGACGACGAGCCTCACCCGGGCCGTGGTGGTCAGCGGCTTGGCCCAGCGGTCGATCCGCTGCGAGACCTCGGCGGCGGCCGCGACGGGTGCGGTGAACTCGGAGCCGTCGAGCCGGGTCACGAAGGCGTCGCCGACGTCGGCGATCGTGCGCACGGTCGGCGGCGGGGCGGCGAAGTCGAGCATCCCGGCGGCCTGGCGGACGACGGTGTCCACGACCGCGCCCTGGACGGCTCGGACGACGTTGCGCGGGTCGGCGTGGGCGAGCGCGGTGACCGGTGGGGGCATCGAGGCCGCCGTCTCGGCGATGGCGGCCTCGTCGACCAGTGCGGGTCGCCACGTCACGGACATGGCCATCGCCTGGCCGTCCCGCTGCTTCGTGCCGGACAGCGTGGGGGCCACGGCGCCCCGCGCGACCAGGCGC
>JAEVZA010000202.1 GCA_023392475.1 Actinomycetes bacterium
GCCCTGCCGGCGGCGGCGCCGGCGGTGCCTCGATCGCCGTGCTCCACGTCGGTGTCGGCTCGCTCGTGAACACGGCCAGCTCGTTCTTCCGCCCGGCCCTGCCGGCGGCGGGCGGTGCCGGCGGTGCGCTGTCCTCGGCGGCCACCTCGGGCGTCGGCGGCTTCGGCAACGACACGGGCGGCGACGGCCAGAGCGCCAGCGTCGCCCTCAACGGCCCCGCCGGTCAGACGGGTCCCGCAGGTCAGCTGTTCCGGGTCTGGGACAACGGGACGACCACCAGCTGATCCGGGCCGCTCCGGCGGCCACCGCACGCACGTACACCACTCGACGACACGACGGACCGACACGACCTGAATGCCGCTCAAGGTTCCGGCTGGACTGGTATGTTCAGCCGGGACCGGGCGGGTCAGGCGATCACTCGGAGGGGCAATGAGCAAGGGATCTTCGCGGCGACTGGCGAGCCGCCTCTCGGTGGCAGCGATGGCGCTGGCACTGGTGGCAGGCCTCACGGTGGCGTGCACGCCGACCACCTCGGGGTCGGGATCGAACTCGACGGCGCAGTTCTGCTCCTTCTACGACAAGGCCCAGACCACGCCGCCGACCGACGGCACCACCGCCCTCGTCAAGGACCAGGTGGTGGCCACCGCCGACGCGGCGACGGTCACCGGCTCCAGCTGCACCGACGCGGCGGCCAAGGTGGACCTCGACGGTGCGACCCTGGCCCAGGGCCAGGAGGTGGCGTCGCAGACCGGCGCCGGCGCCTCGACCGACAAGGTCGCGGCCGTCACCGGCGACGAGATCTCGGCCGGCCAGCCCGTCCTCGAGAACCTCTGGGTCAACTCGCTGTCGGCGTCGATCGGCGCCAACGGCATCACGCTGCGGGGCAACGTCAACGTCAAGATGTCGGGCGTCGTGTCGACAATCGGCTTCGTCGGCACCCTCGCCAACCTGGACAACTGGTCGATCACGCTCTCGTCGACCAGCCTGACCATCCCGGGCATCACGGTCTCTCCCGTCACCTTCAGCGGCACGCTGAAGTCGGTCAACGGCGTCCCGTCGCTCTCGCTCACGGCCGCCGCGTCGTCGGTCAAGATCGGTGACGTCGCGGTCACCGGCGCGAGCCTGTCGCTGAACGCCTCGCCCGCCACCGGCGTGTCCGTCAACGTGTCCGGGACGCTCAAGGTCGGTCCGAACACGGCGAGCGGCACCGTCGCCGTCAAGTTCGACAAGGCCGGCGCCCTCGTCTCGGCCCACGCCGAGATCGCGGCGACGCTGTCCGGCAACATGGCCGGTGGCAAGAAGATCGACCTCACCGGCACCGTCGTGCTCGACGGCAACGGCACGCAGACCAAGGCCTCGTTCAAGGCGAGCGGCGTCCTCGGCGACATGATCGTCAACCAGGCGAACGGCGACCTCACGCTGGCCACCAACAAGGCCACGTTCGTCGGCGTCCTGGACATCCAGCAGGGCGCCAACTCCGTCCGCTTCGACGGGTCAATCGTGTGGGACGGCGTCCAGGCCTACACGCCGTTCCTCACCGTCCAGGGCAGCGGCGACATCTCCGGCACCCTGAACGACGGCTCGCAGTTCAGCGTGTCCGGCACGCTCGACACCACGGTCGTCGGCGGACAGGTGCACGCCTCGATCGACGGTGCGATCAAGATCGGCTCGCTGCAGGCCAACGGCTCGGTCATCCTCGACGTCAACGGCGCCACCACGACGCTGACGGTCGACGCCAACCTGGTCAACGCCGGCTTCACCGCCGAGATCCAGGGCGTCGTGCAGATCACCGACGGTCGGGCCGAGCTCGTCAACCTCGACGCCGCGGTGACCGGGTCCCTCAACTTCGGCGACGTGACCCTCAACGGGGCCACGCTGCACATCGGCAGCACGTACGGGAACCCGCTGGACATCTCGTTCAACGGCGCCATCCAGATCGGCAGCAAGGCCGACCTGTCCGGCACCGTGTCGGCGTCCTTCGGCCCGAACGGCGGGCTGCTCAGCATGCAGGGCCAGATCAACGGCTCGCTGCAGCTCGACTCGTGGGGCCTGCTGAACTTCAGCGGCAACATCGTGGCCAGCTCGCAGCAGGTCGCGGTCACCGGCTCCGGTGCGCTCACGACGATCAACTTCCCGCTGGGCGTCGTGTTCAACGGCACGCTGGTCTCGTCGCTGACGCAGCCCACCTGGTCGCTGAACGGCTCCGGCAAGCTCCAGATCGGCAGCTTCACCATCGCCACCGCACGGCTCTCGCTGTCGCAGACGGCGGGCATGAAGGCGACCAAGGCCGGCTTCTACTTCTCGATCATCGGGATCCCGACGTACTTCGAGGGCGACTTCTACATGAAGCCCGGCGGCGGCTGCGACCACGTGAACATCACGAACGGCAGCTTCCTCGCCAAGCCGATCCTGGCCCTGGCGCTGCCGCCGATCATCGGGTGCAGCGTCAACATCTGACCGGCGCACACCTCCGAGATCACGGGCGATCGCCCCGGCTCCGGCCGGGGCGATCGTCGCGTCCGGACCCGTTCGGCGCCACGCGCGCCGCGGGGCGGGCGGCGGGCCCTCCCGGTCGGACCGGGCGGCCGCCGTCAGTCGAAGGTCCAGCGCGTGGCGCCGCCCGGCTCCACGGTCTGCAGCGCGGTGGCCGCGCGAGCCGTGAACCGGTACACCGCCCAGGGCGGCGGGCCCGCGGACGGGGCGCTGAACGCCGCGGTCAGCCGGGTGCCGGAGGAGTCGACGCTCGCCGGCCAGCCCCCGGCCGCCCAGCGCGCCGCCAGGTCCGCGACGAGGTCGGGATCCTCCACCAGCTCCGCGGTGCCCTCGAGCACGAGGTCGTACTCCTGGGTGGCGAGGCTCAGCGTGCAGCGCGGGTCGCGGGCGAGGTTGCGGGCCTTCCTCGAGCCCTCACCCGTCTCGAACCAGAACGTCCCGTGCGCCCACTCGGCGCCGATGCCCGTGACGTGGGGGGCGCCGTCGGCGTCGATCGTGGCCAACCAGCACGAGTGCCGGTCGGGTCCGCCGGTGCCGGGGGCGAACGTGATGGGCCGCTCCAGGCGGTCGGCGACGCCCTGCCAGTCCAGCGGGGCGAGGTCGTAGAGGTCGGCGAGGTTCTTCGTCTGCATGGTGGTCCGACGGTCGGCCGGCCGGCGGCTCATCGGTCCGCGGCGCGGGTCCTCACCGGTGCGGGCCGCGGGCGGCCGCCGGGTCGCGCCCCGTGAACGCCACGAGGCGGTCCACCACGGGGGCGTCGGGGTCGATCGGCACCGCCGGCCCGTAGTGCCCGCTGGAGCGGAGGACCTCGTCGATCGGCTCCATGCCCGCCAGCATCCCGGCCGCCAGCTCCTCGTCGAGGTCGGCCTCGAGCCCCACGGCCGTCGCCAGGTCCCACGTGTGCACGAGCACGTCGGTGACGACGAGCATGTCCACCGCCTGCTCCACGGACATCTCCCCCGGCGGCCCGGCGTCGAACCGGCGGGTGGCCACGTCGGGGTCGTCGACGGCGGACTGCACCGCGCCCGCGAACGCCCACCAGGCGCCGGCCGGGTCCTCGGCGGCACCGTCGCCGTCGGGGATCTCGATCCCGCTCCGACCCAGGACGAAGGGCACCCACGTCACCAGGTGGACGACGACGTCCCTCGCGACCCAGCCGTCGCACGGCGCCTGCAGGTCCCACGCGTCGTCGGGGACGCGGTCGACGACGTCGCCGAAGGTGCCGGCGACCCGGCGGAAGCGATCGGCGGTCGTGTCGGGTGCTGCGTCGGCCATGGTGCGAGCCTGCCACGACGGCGACCGCCGCCGCCGGGGAGAGCACCGGGAGCTCGGATCAGCGGCGGATCTCGACGAGTAGGACCCAGGCCTGCACGAGCCCCCCGAAGAGGGCGGCGAACACGGCGACGGGCAGCCAGTACATGCCGCCCAGCGACGTGGTGATCATGCCGATCCCGGCGAGCAGGAGCGGGACGAGCAGCAGCAGCATGGGGATCAGCGCGCTGCCCACCCACTGGCGGACGGTCTGGTGGCCGGTCCGCGTGCTCGGTCGGTTGAAGCGGGGGACGGAGGCGCCCAGCGCGGCGGCGAGCAGGATCAGCTCGATCCCGAGGACGTCCGTGGACTGGTCGGGGATCAGGATGCACATCGACAGGATCGATGGGAACACCGTCATGATCAGCGCCGCCGCCGCCCGCCTCGGGAGCGCCTTCTCCGCCACGATCTGCTCGATGTTGATCGACATCGCCACGACGAGGAGGCCGGCCAGCGCTGCGGCGGCGCCGCCGACCATCACGGCGAACTCGTGCCAGGGCTCCGTTGCGTAGGCGGCGTCCATGGGCGGACAGTCTCCCCGATCCCCGGCTCGCGGCGCGACATCGCCGGCGGCGCGGCCGGCGCGGCACGGCCCGGTACGGTGCACCGCGTGGCACCCCGCGCGAGCACCGGCACCGATCCCGCGCCGCCGGAGGGGTCGCTCGGCGCGGTGCTGGTGGTGGAGGACGAGGAGCCGCACCAGCGGACGCTCCTCGCGGGCTTCGGCGCCCGCGGCTACCACGTCGACGTCGTGCCCACGGGCCGCGCGGCGCTCGACCGGGCGGAGGCGCTCGGGCCCGACGTCGCCATCGTCGACCTCGGGCTGCCCGACATGGACGGTCTCGAGGTGTGCCGCCACCTCGTCCTGCGGGGCACGTGCCCGGTGATCGTGGTGACCGCCGACGCCGTCGAGGACCGCATGGTCGCGGCGCTCGACCTCGGCGCCGCCGACTACGTCACGAAGCCGTTCAGCATGGAGGTCCTCGCGGCCCGCGTGCGGCGCGTGCTGCGCGCCGCGTCGGCGCCCGACGAACCCGCCGACGGGCCCATCGAGTGCGGCGACCTGCGCATCGACCCGGCCGCGCACGAGGCGTTGGTGGCGGGGGAGCGGATCCATCTCCAGCCGATGCAGTTCACCCTGCTCACCCTGTTGGCCCGCAACGTCGGTCGGGTGCTGACGTACCAGGCGCTCATCCGGGCCGCGCACGGCCACGACGCCGCGCCGCTCGGAGCGAAGGAGGGCCTGCGCACGGTCGTCAGTGCCCTCCGCAAGCAGCTCGGGACGGGACCGGATCGACCGGAGATCCGCACCGAGTCGCGGATCGGCTACCGCATGGTGCTGCCCGGCGACGCCGTCGGCTGACGGGGCGGTCGCTCAGGGGCGGGCGTCGCCGCCGACGAGCACGAACCCGCGACCGCGGGCCGCCTGGATCAGCAACCCGATGTCCGCGCACCGGCGGCGGAGCCGGTAGATGATCGCGTCGATGGCTCGGGAGGACGGCGGCCGCGCCCCCGGCCAGAGCCGCTCCTCGAGCTGGTCGCGGGTCACGACCTCGCCGGTGCGGTCGAGCAGCGTCGCCGCGACGACGGCCTCCGACGGCGTGAGCACCGCCGTGCGGTGGCCGTGGTGGAGCACGCGGTGCTCGTCGATCCAGGCCGCGGCACCCGACTGCGACCGCACCGCCTCGAGCACGCGGGCCGCGCGGGCCCGCAGGTCGGCGGTGTCGAACGGCCGGCGGATCCAGTCCTCGTCGAACGCGAGGTGCTCGGGCGGGGCCTGCCCCTCGTCGAGCACCAGCAGGCGGGGGATGCCGGCGACGGCCAGCGAGCGGCGGAGCTGCTCGTCCCGCGGCCAGTCGACGACCTCCACGCCCGGGACGGGGCTCAGCGGTGCGGCGGTGTCCACTCCTGGCGAGGATATGAGCAAACCCTGGTCATCGTGTTTCCGCCATGTTGCCGACGTGTGAAGCCCCGGCGACCGGGAGCGTGAAGCGGGCGACCGCGCCCCGGCCCGGTGCGTCGCCCAGCTCGACCCGTCCGCCGTGGGCCTCGACGATCGCCCGGCAGACGGTCAGGCCGAGGCCGTTGCCGGTCCGGTCGCCGGGCACGACGGCCGCCGACCCGTCCGCGCGTCCGTCGAGCCCCGGACCCTCGTCGCGGACGCTGATCGCCACGAACCCGCCGTCGCGCTCGGCGGTGACCCGGATCGGCGTGGCCCCGGGCGCGTGGCGCACCGCGTTCTCGAGCAGGTTCGCGAGCACCTGGTCGACCTGGACGGGGTCTGCGAGGACCTCGGGCAGGTCCCCGTCGACCGCGGCCACGACCGGTCGGGTGGTCGTCCGGGCCAGCCGCGTGGTGGCGGCCTCGACGAGCGAGCGGACCGGCGTCGGTTCGGCCTCCGGCTGGAAGGTGCCGGCCTGCGCCCGGCTGAGGCTGAGCAGGTTGGCGACGATGCGGTCGAGGCGGTCCGCCTCGTCGGCGACGAGCTCCATCAGCTCACGCTGCGTCGCCGCGTCGTAGGCGGGGTTGGCGGCGAGCTCGGCGGAGACCGTCTGGATCGTGCCGAGCGGCGTGCGCAGGTCGTGCGACACGGAGCGCAGGAGCATCGCCCGCTCGTCGTCGAGGAGCTGGTCCGAGCGCGCCGACCTCGGCCGGCCGCTCGTCACGCCGATGGCCACCGCGACGGCGAGGAACGCCACGAGCACGTACAGGTCCTCGACGACGTCGACCGAGACCCCGCCGATCGGGGGCACGAACGCCAGGGAGTAGACGAGCGCCGCGAGCACCGCGGTCGGCACGCCGATCCGCCACGAGCCGAGCGTGCTCGACAGCGCGACCGGGAGCAGCAGCAGGAGCGCGGGCACCGTGTGCGGCAGCGTCTCGCCGAGCAGCAGGAGCGCACCAGCGATCGCCACCGTCCCCGCGATGCCGATCAGCAGCGCGGCCACGAACCGGCGGGGATCGCGCACCATGTCGACCATTGTGCCCCAGGCCCCTGCGAGCACCCCTCGCGCCGGGCCCGGGACGCGGACCGCCCCCCCCCCCCCCCCGGGGGGTGGGGGGGGCCGGGGGCCGCCCCCCCCCCCCGCCGGGG